>NZ_JBFOCX010000006.1:0-138782 GCF_040908025.1 Aeromonas sp. R9-2 | reverse complement strand
TGTTTTCGCTTTTCTTTCGGCGCCTGCTTCGCTAGGAAGCTGGCTCATCAGTTCGGCGTGTTCCGCCGTGCTGGTAGGGGCGCATTATAGGGAGCGGCGCTGCGATAACAAGACTTTTTTTGAAGAAAATCACGAAAATTTCAAATTATTCAATTAGAAACAGCTTATTCAGTGTATATATACAATGTTATCCACAGTCCGGTTATTTCACTCCCATTTTAGCGTCATTTATGTCGCCTTCAGTGACCTTGGGAATGCCATACTGGAGCCGATAACCTCTCCCGAGTGGTCCATGGTAGCGCCAATCAGGAAAGCTGGTTACCATGGAGGTGAATATAGTGTTGCACCTTTTTTGCTTTCATTTACAAAAGGTCTTTTAAGATGAATTTATCCAAGTTTCCCGTCTATATGCAGGCCGCAATCCTTGCTCTGGTATTGGCAGTGGTTGGCTACCTGGTTGCCCAGGCCCTGCAGTTCTCTTTGAAAGCGGAAGTGATTTTTGCAGCAGGTCTGGCCATCGGCGGTTTCGTGGTACCGCTGTTCCTGAAGCGAACCCCGGCTAATGTCGCCGAGTCGATCGCCAATCAGGAGACTTGCACCTTATATGTAGGCAACCTGCCATATCGCGCCAATGAGATCGCAGTGCGCGAATTGTTTGCCGAACA
Organism: Aeromonas sp. R9-2; assembly: GCF_040908025.1. Lineage (NCBI taxonomy): Bacteria > Pseudomonadati > Pseudomonadota > Gammaproteobacteria > Aeromonadales > Aeromonadaceae > Aeromonas > Aeromonas sp. R9-2. Next base: position 138,117 of record NZ_JBFOCX010000006.1, on the reverse strand, counting down.
GGGCCAGGTCATTTCCGTGCGGTTGATGAAGGACAAGGCAACCGGCAAGCGCAGAGGTTTCGGTTTCGTGGAGATGCCCGCCGCCGATGCCGCCAAGGCGATTGCCGCTTTGAATGACAAAGAGTATCAGCAGCGCACCCTCAAGGTGCGTGAAGCGAATGACAAACGTGATAAAGAGGAAAGAGAAGGTAGCGAAACTGACGCCTAACCGCTCGTCAGTACTTCACCTCTTCCAGTGATGACAGCCCCCATGCTTGCAAGGGGGCTGTCAGTTTTTGAGCCTCCCCATCCAGCCGGGTACAGTAAGCCCTGGCAATCACCTCTTCTATATGTACAGGCTGCAAGGTTGCATGCCCGCAATTGCTCAGCAACCAGGCCACCCGTTTGGCAACGGCACTGCCCGAGTCGATCAGCTGACATTGCGGCATCAGTTGCCCAATCTCTTCATTGAGTAGCGGGAAGTGAGTGCAACCAAGCACCAACGTATCCGGCTTTTCTTCCCCCTCCAGCCAATCGGCCAATACCTCGTGCAGTAGCGCCATATTGACCGGTAGGCCAGCCAGCTTGTGTTCGGCTTCTATGACCAGCTCGGTGGTGCCCTTGAGCAGCACCCGCTTGCCGGGAGCAAACTGGGCGATCAGTTCGTGGGTATAGTGGCGGCTGACGGTGCCTGGCGTAGCCAGCAGACCGATACAACCGTTGCGAGTCTGTGCAGCGGCGGGCTTGATGGCTGGCACCACCCCCACCACGGGAATATCCAGTGCCTCACGCAAGGCCGGCAGCGCTATGGTGCTGGCCGTGTTGCAGGCAATCACCACCAGATCGATCTGATGACGGGCCACCATGGTGGTCACCAAGCGGGTGCAGGCAGCAATCAGGGCAGGCTCGCTCAATTCACCATAGGGGAAGTTGGCATTGTCGAAGCAGTAGAAATAGTTGTGTGCCGGCAAGACGCGACGGATCTCGCGGTAGATGGTCAGGCCACCCATACCGGAGTCAAACACGAGAATATTGGCCACTTGACCTCCCCCTTTGGTGCAAGGCGGCGATCATACTCCCGCCTGCCGCCAATAGAAAAGGCCCTGCCAATGGCAGGGCCTCGGTTTTTCAAAGATGAACCGAATAAAGCATCAGAAGCGGTAGTCGGCAGTCACTTTGAACTCGGTACCCGGCGATGCGTAACCATAAGCGGGGGCGTAATCACGATCGAACAAGTTGTCTATACGCCCCCCCAAGGTAAATTGCTGGGTCACCTCGTAACTGGCGGCCAGGTTTAACAACGTATACGCACCGAGCTCTACCCGTTGGTTTGTCGCCCAGTTATTGTCATAGCGCTTGCCGACATAGAGCAGCTCAGTCGTCAGTGTCGTGGCATCGAATCGGGTATCTGCGATCCAGCTGCCCTTATGCTCGGCTCTGCGCAGCAACTGCAAATCCTGATTACCCTTGTCTTTGGCTCTGGTGTAGTCGTAACTCAAACGATGATGCACGGGCCCGGTATCGATACCGATTTCCGTTTCCACCCCTTTGATATCCGCCGTGGTATTTTTGGGATTACATGTGTAGCTCATGCTGGTCAGGCAATAAATCAGATTATCGATGCGGTTGCGATACAGATTTACAGACCAGTCCCAGGCCGAATAGCGACCTGACAGACCCAGCTCCAGGTTTTTGCTCTCTTCCGGCTTGAGTGTCGGATTCTCAGACCCTGGATAATAGAGCTGGTTGAAGGTGGGCGCTTTGAAGCCAGTACCGTAGCTCAGCCGGACATTATGGTTTTCATCGATATCCAGCCCGCTGGCCGCAGACCAGGTGTTGTGACGGCCATATTGCTGGTTGTCATCAGTACGACCTGACAACTCCCACAGCAGCGCCTGCCAACGGTAGCTCCCCACGGCAAACAGACCGGTATTGTCGCGATCAGGTGCGCTGAAGGTTTTGCCATAGCTGCGGGAGTCTGATTTCATCTCCTCACGCTGCCAATCTGCGCCACCGGTCAGATTCATCCCTTCGATGCCGCTCCAACTGTTAATCCAGGAGAAGCGGGTTAAACCTGTATGAATAGGCTCACCGCTAGCCTCTCCTTTAGCCTCCTGCCAAGTCTTCAGCTTGTTCTCACCGTAACTGGCTTCAAGTCGACTGCTCAGATCCTTACCCTGGAACTTGAGACCACCATCATATTGGAAAGCCTGTACCCGACTCTGGTCCGTGCTGCCATCTGTGTCGGTGAGATTGTCATAGCCCTGAGCATTGAAGTCCGCACTCCAAGCATCATTAAAAGCGTGGTTCAAACCAATTTGGCCATTACGGCTAGCAAAACCATCCCGATCCGGCTGTTTGGTATTGGCTACGACATCAAAACCATCGGTACGCTCGTAGCCAATCAGCATGTTCATATCGGTTTTTTGGCCCAATGCCTGAACCGTTCTTAGCTCGCCCTGACCATAACCATTGCTGCCAGCACCGCCCTTCAGGTGTGTCTCGCTGCCATTCTTGGCGGATGTTTTGGTGATGAGGTTGATAACGCCGCCAATGGCATCGGAACCATACACAGCCGCGCGTGGGCCACGGATATACTCGATGCGCTCGATATTACCGAGCGGGATTTGGCTGAGATCAGGCGTACCCGCCACCATAGCTGCAATCGGACGACCATTCATCAAAACCAGCGAGTGGTTGGAGTTGGTTCCACGGATAAACAGGCTACTGATGTGACCCCGGCCTCCCAGTGTCGCTATCTGCACACCAGGCAGGGTTTTCAGCAGTTCGGGCAAACTCTGAACCTGACGAGATTCGATCTCGGCACGATCGATCACCACAACGGGCGCCAGCACCGAGCTGACCGGTTGTTCCACGCGGTTGGCCGTAATGACCAGAGTTGGATTGATGGGGATGGTGGTTTGGGCAAACGCCGCCGTCGGCAACAGGGCAGCCGCCAGAAATTTCTTCGACATGAGAGATCCTTAAGTTCGCGTAAGTATCTACTTCGTGGCCGGTTTCTCTCGGCCCGAAATACGAACTCTGGCAGGTCTTCGGGCTCGGGGGCTGATAGCCTACGGCGACGGCTTCCCGCCTGACGGCAGTGCCCTGATGTCGCTTCGTTCCCCCTTACCGCTGCGCGCCAGCTCCGGATTCTCACCGGATTCCCTATTAAGCATGATGCGCCAAAGCGGGAGGATTATAGGCAGAGCAACGCTGGATGTATAGCCATCCAGATTTCTATTTATTGCCAGCCAGCGCCGCCAGCCGCTGCTGGGCGCCCTCCATCACCGCCTGTACCCCGGGATGGGAGAGATGGCGCCCTGCCGAGACCAGATAGTAAGAGAGGGTGACCTCGGTGAGGGTCGCAATCCGCTCCACCCCGTAGAGGCGGCCAATCTCGTCGGCCATCGCCAGCGGCGCCGGGAAGATCCCCATCCCCGCCTTGCCGAACGACTTCATCAGGGTGGAGTCATCAAACTGTCCCACCAGATGGGGATGAATGCCCTGCTGGCGATACCACTCCAGCAGCCGATCGTGGGTGGCAGACTTCTCTCCGGGAATAAGCAACGGCAACCCCTCCAGCGAGGCGGGAAAGCCGTCCCGCGCCCGCGCCGCCAGCTCGGGACTGGCAAACAGCGCCAGTGGACTGCGCCCCAGCTCGTGGTTATAGCCACGCACGCCGCTGTCGGGAGGGAGAGGGCGATCGATCAGCACCATATCCAGCTTGTGGCGGGCCAGTTCGCTGAACAGCTGCTCGGCCCGCTCCTCGTGACACACCAGCCGCAACGGGGTCGCCAGCGCCATTGCGGGAGCCAGCAGCTCGAACGCCAGAGTACGGGGTACCGAATCGGCGATCCCCACCTGCATGGTCAGCTCCTGACTGGCGTGGCGCAGGGTGTGCTCCAGCTCGGCACCGAGCGAGAAAATGGCCCCCGCCTGCTCCTGCGCCTGCCGACCCGCAGCAGTCAGCACCAGACGCCGCCCCACCCGGTTGAACAGCGCCACTCCGAGGGACTGCTCCAGCTCGGCCACCTGACCGCTGATGGTCTGCGGCGTGAGATGCAGCTGTTCGGCGGCCTGCGTCACGCTGCCGCTGCGTGCCACATGCCAGAAGTAGTAGAGCTGTTTGTAGTTGAGCATGCCGTTCCCTATCAGTTTTTACCGAACAACCATCAGCGAAAATCTGATTTTATCGAAACATTGCGGGCTCTAGCATGCAACCATTATCTGAACTGCCCTGCGAACCATCATGCTGGACGTTGTTGTACTCTTCTTTCTGTTTGGTCTGCTGGCCGGTCTGGTGCGCTCCGAGCTCAAACTGCCTCCTGCCCTCTACGACACCCTCTCCCTCTTTCTGCTGCTGGCCATCGGCCTCAAGGGCGGCGTCGGTCTGGCCCAGCAATCCCTGCAACCTCTGCTGCCACAACTGGCGCTAGTGATCCTGCTCGGCGTGGTGCAGACCCTGCTCGGCTTTGCCGTGCTACGCCTCAAGATGAACCGGGTCGATGCCGCCGCCACCGCCGCCCACTATGGTTCGGTCAGCGTCGCCACCTTTGCGGTCGGGGTGAACTGGCTCACCGAGCGGGGCATCAGCTTTGAATCACAGCTCTCCATCTTCCTCGCGGTGATGGAGATCCCCGCCATTCTGGTGGGCATAGTGCTGGCCCGCGGCATCAGCCGCGAGACCCGCTGGCGCATGCTGGCCCACGAGACCTTCCTCGGCAAAGGGGTAACCCTGCTTCTCGGCGGTATGGCCATCGGCTATCTGGCCGGGCCGGACGGAATTGCCCCACTCAAACCGCTGTTTGTCGACCTGTTCAAGGGTGCGCTGGCGCTGTTCCTGCTGGAGATGGGCCTGATCGTCGCCCGTCAGTGTCAGGATCTGCGCCGCCACGGCCTGTTCCTGCTCGGCTTCGCCCTGTTGATGCCGCTCGCCTCGGCGGGACTGGGGCTGGCGGCTGGCCAGCTGATGGGCCTCTCTCTCGGCGGCCTGACCTTGCTGGCTACCCTAGCGGCCAGCGCCTCCTATATTGCCGTGCCGGCTACCATGCGCATCGCCGTGCCTCAGGCCAACCCGGGGCTGTCCCTCAGCGCCGTGCTGGGGGTCACCTTCCCGTTCAACATCATGCTGGGGATCCCGCTCTACCACAGCTGGGCCCGCCACTTCACGGAGTAGCCACATGCAGACCGAGACCCGCACCCTGCTGACCGTCATTACGGAAGCCAATCTGGAGCCGACCCTGCTGCGCACCCTCACCCGCGAGGGGCTGCGCGGCTACACCATCACAGATGCCCGCGGCCGGGGGGATCATGGCGAGCGCAACGCCAGCTGGAGCGAGAGCGGCAACATCCGGCTGGAGGCGATCTGCAGTCGGGAGCAGGCAGAGCGGCTGCTGGCCCACCTGCAGAGTCGCTACTACCCCGACTACGCCATGATCGCCTTTCTGCAACCGGTCGAAATCGTGCGACCCGAGAAATTCTGAGCCGGCTTGCCGGCTCTTTTTGTTTACCAAAAGCAAACGTTTAACAGCAAGGAACAAATACACATGAACACCCCTCCGCTGATCGGCCTGGTAATGGGCTCCGACTCCGACTGGCCCGTGCTGCAGGCCGCCGCCCGCATCCTCAAGGAGCACGGCGTGCCCTACGAGGCACAGGTGGTCTCGGCCCATCGCACCCCGGATCTGCTGTTCGAGTATGCCGCCACTGCCCGCGAGCGCGGCCTGCGCGCCATCATCGCCGGGGCCGGTGGTGCCGCCCACCTGCCGGGTATGGTCGCCGCCAAGACCACATTGCCGGTGCTGGGGGTGCCCATCCCCTCCCGTCATCTCAAGGGGATGGACTCCCTGTTCTCCATCGTGCAGATGCCCAAGGGGGTGCCGGTCGCCACCTTCGCCATCGGCGAGGCGGGGGCCGCCAACGCCGCCCTGTTCGCGGTCTCTCTGCTCTCGGTCGCCCGAGATGACGACGCCCCCCGCTACCGGCAGCAGCTCGACGACTTCCGTACCCACGAGCGCGACCGGGTGCTGGCGCTGCACCTGGAGGAGCCGACATGATAGTGCCACCCGCCACCCTCGGCATGCTGGGGGGCGGCCAACTTGGCCGCTACTTCGTGATGGCCGCCCACCGCCTCGGCTACAAGGTGGTGGTACTGGATCCCGACCCGGCCAGCATCGCCGGTGCCGCCGCCGATCACCATATTGTCGCCCCCTATGACGACCCGACCGCCCTGCACGAGCTGGCCAGCCGCTGCGAGGCCATCAGCTGCGAGTTCGAGAACGTGCCCGCCGCCACCCTCGCGCTGCTCGAAAAACAAAAGCCGGTGCGCCCAGCCGCCAGCGCGGTGCGCATCTGTCAGGATCGCCGCGAGGAGAAAGCCTTTCTGCGCGGAGCTGACATCCCGGTCGCCCCCTATCTGGCGCTACTGCCGGAAGAGCCCATCCCCGCACAGGCCAGCGAAATCTTCCCCGCCATTCTCAAGACGGCCCGCGAGGGGTACGACGGCAAGGGGCAGTGGCAAATGAGCAATCTGGATGAGCTGGCGACGGCGCTGGCAGGCAGTGGCGTGCCCTGCGTGCTGGAAAAACGGCTGGCACTGGAGGGGGAATTTGCCCTGACCCTGGCCCGCAGCCCGAGCGGCGCCATCAGCGCCCTGCCACTGGTGCAGAACTGGCACAGCGGCGGCATCCTCGATCAGACCCGCTCCCCGGCCAATGTGCCGGTGCTGGAGAACGAAGCCAAAGGGATCGCTGAGCGACTGATTGCCGCCCTCGATTACGTGGGGGTACTGACGGTGGAGTTCTTTCTGGTGGAGGGGCGACAGCTGGTCAATGAGCTGGCACCCCGCCCCCATAACTCGGGTCACCCCAGCCTCGACAACGCCGAGTGCAGCCAATTCGAGTTGCAGGTGCGGGCCCTGTGCGATCTGCCGCTGCCGGAGCAGATTGCCGTGCGCCCCGCCCTGTTAATCAACCTGCTGGGGGATCTCTGGCAAAACGGCACGCCAGACTGGGCCGCCCTGCTGACGCTGCCCGGCCTGCATCTGCACCTCTATGGCAAGGGCGAACCCCGCCCCGGCCGCAAGATGGGCCATATCACGGTAACCGGTGACGACTGGTCAACGGTGGAGGAAACCTGCTGCAAGGCCCGCCAGCTGCTGGGGCTAGCGCCACGCTGATCGAGTATCGGAAATGCAAAGACCCGGGCATGGCCCGGGTCTCTGTTTTTGCTTGCTGTGGCAGGGAGGCTTGTCAGGCCCGCTCCACCGCTACCGGTGCCGGCAGGCGGATGGTGAGGGAGAGCACCAGCGCCACCACCAGCAACACCAGGATCAGGTGGAAGGTCGCCATAAAGCCGCCAAACAGGGAGGCCACGATGGAGCCGATGATGCTGCCCAGACCAAAGCCCAGATAGATGACGCCATAGTTCTTGGTCAGGTTGTTGAGACCGAAGAAGTCGCTCACCAGCGAGGGGTAAACGGTGATGGTGCCACCGAAGCTGAACGCCACACAGGCGACCGCCACGAAGAAGAGGTTGGCATTGAGCGGCACGAACAGCAGCAGCGCCATGCCCGCCAGGGTAATCAGCTGGGCGATGGTGATGACCCTGATGCGGGACATCTTGTCGGAGAGGATCCCCAGCACCAGACGGCCACCCAGGTTGGCCATGGCGATGATGGCGACGGCATTGGCAGCGACTACAGCAGGCAGACCCACCATCTTCTCGCCGATATCCTTGGCTACGCCGATGACGTAGAGGCCGCTCATGCAGGCGGTGAGGAACATCAGCGCCAGCATCCAGTACTGCGGCTTGCGCATCGCCTCGGCCAGAGTGAAGTCACGACTCTCGCTCTGCTGCACGGAAGCGGCCTGCTTGGGCGCATCCTTCATCAGCATGCCGCCCACCAGCACCATGGACATGGCGATCAGCCCCCACAGCTGGAAGGTTGTCTCAAGGCCGGAGCTGGAGAGCAGCAGCAGGTTGATGTATTTGAAACCGAGACTGCCGAGGCCATAGGCACCGATGGAACAGGCGGAGATCAGCCCCTTGCGCTCCGGGAACCACTTCACGCAGTTGGAGAGGGTCATCAGGTAGCCGGTACCGTCGGCAAAACCGACCAGAATGCCCGCACAGAGGTAGAGCATCGCCAGATTGCTGGCATGGGCGGTGAGGAAGAAGCCGATGCCGAGCAGCACACCAGCGCCCAGGGTCACGTTGCGCACCCCGAACCGCTCCTGCAGCTTGCCCGCCATGGAGGAGGCGACCGCCAGCGAGAGGCTGAGCAGGCCGAAGGCGAAAGCGACCTGACTCACCGGCTCGTCCAGCTTGTCGGAGAGCTGGGCGTTGAACAGGCTCCAGGTGTAGACGGAACCCAGTGCGAACTGGGTGATAATGGTACCGATCAGTGTCAGGTACCAGGTGCGGTTCAGATCGATGGTCATGATGCGTCTCGGTCGATGGCCTTAAGGAAATTGAGGCCACTATAGGCAAGACGCAGCTCGCGCCGATCGATTAAGGCATGAAATGCAGATCGGCGGGAATGAATGACAATCAGAGCCGCATCAGCTGACGGAACGCCTTGATGTTGCTGCGACTGACCGGCACCTCGAACGGCAGATCATGGAGCCGGATGAGATAGGTGCTGTTAAACCAGGGGACTATTTCGCGGATCTTGTTGATGTTGACGCAGTAGGAGCGGTGACAGCGGAAGAACCCTTCGGCAGGCAGCCGGCTGACAAACTCGCTGATGGTCATGGTCATCACGTAGCGATCATCGCGGGTATAGACATAGGTGAGCTTCTCGTCGGCTTCCGCGTAGTAGATCTGCTCGCAGGGGGTGACGATGATGCGCTCCCCCTTCACCAGATTGACGGTGCGATTGTGGGGGCAGCTCCCCTCGCCGCTCGCCTCCCCCGTGGTGGCTGGTTGCGACTTGCCCGCATGCTCGAGCTTTTGCAGCAGATTGATGATGCGCGGCTCGTTGTAAGGCTTGAGGATGTAGTCGAACGCCTCCAGCTCGAACGCCTCCACCGCAAATTCCTTGTAGGCGGTGACGAAGACAATGTGGGGCGGATGACTCGACTTGTGCAGGTTCTTGGCCAGCAGCAAGCCGTCGATGGAGGGGATCTGGATATCCAGAAACACCACGTCCACCTCGTGATCCTGCAGGTATTTGAACGCCTCCAGCCCATCCTCAAAGCTCGCCACTATCTCGATCTGGCTGTGCTGATTCACCAGATAGATGAGCTCTTCACGAGCCAGATATTCATCTTCGACAATAATGGCTTTCAGCATGACAACACCTCTCGCGGCACACACTTATCCTCAACCATGATGGCACTCAGCATGGCATCGACTCCTGATCCGGCAGATAGAAACTCACCTCGGTACCCGGCTCCAGCCGCTTGAGGTGCAGGCCGTCGCCATAGAGCAGCTTGACCCGCTGATGCACGTTCATCAGGCCGATGCTGCGGCTCTCCACCCGACCGGCGGCTACCCCGTTGATCACTGCCTGACTGATGCCGTAACCGGTATCCCGCACCGATACCCGGATGCCGCCCGCCAGCTGCTTCACCTCGATGGTGACCCGACCCGGCGCGCTGCGGGGCTGGATGCCGTGCAGGATGGCGTTTTCCACCAGCGGCTGCAACAGCAGGCTCGGTACCTGAATGTGCACATCGTCCACCTCGAATACCACCTCCAGCTTGTCGCCGAAGCGGGCCTGCTCGATGGCCACGTAGTCGCGCACCTGCTGCAGCTCCTCCTGAATGTCGATGAGCTCATCCCCCTTGTTGAGGTTGTAGCGCAGGTAGTCCGCCAGATTGGCAATCAGCTGACGCGCCTGCTGGGGCCGGATGCGGATCAGCGACGAGATGGCGTTGAGGGCATTGAACAGGAAGTGCGGGTTGATCTTGCTCTGCAGCGCGGTGAACTCCGCCTTGCGAGTCATCTCCTTGAGCTGCTCGATGCGCGACACCTCCATCTGGGTGGAGATGAGCTGGGAGAGGCCCACCGCCATCTCCCGCAGGGAGCTGGTAATGCTGTGGGTGCGGCGATAGTAGATCTTGAGGGTGCCGCTCACCGAGCCGTTTTCTCGCAGCGGAATAATGATGACCGAGTGGAAATCGGAGAGGTGATACTGGCGCAAATCGTTGTTGATGATGATCTGGTCGAGCAGCACCGCCTGCTGGGTCATGCCACTGATGGCGTGGTGCTCATCCAGCTCGTAATAGTCCTTGCCCACCCCGACATAAGCCAGCACGTCATGGGTATCTGTGATGGCCACCGCATCGGCGCTGATGTCGCGCCGGATCACATCACACACCTGACTGAGGGAGTGGCGATCGATGTTCTGGAAGAAGGGCAGCGTCTTGTTGGCGATATCGAGCGCCAGCTTGGCCTGCTTGGCAGCAATCAGCTCCTTCTCGTCATCCAGATCCTGCACCAGCTTGATGATGAGGCCGATGCAGAGCGCCCCGGCGATCATCGGATAGGCGATGTGGTTAACGATCTCCACCCCGACTTCGTGGGGCTCGGTCAGCAGCCAGATCAGCAGCATGGTCAGCCCTTCGCAGAGCATCCCCGCCAGAATGCCGTAGAGCCAGAGCCGCGACTTGCGACAGCGCAGGTGCAGCCAGGTGGCGAGCAGACCGGCGATAATACTGGCGATAAGGCAAGGGATGGAGGTGTGGCCATCCATGTCGATGAGATAGCGGTGCAGACCGGAGATGACCCCGGCCGGAATGCCGACCCAGGGGCCAAACAAAATGCCGCCGGAGATAATGGCAATGATCCGCACATTGATCAGCGCCCCCTCTACCGGAATGCCGGTGTAGGTACTGAACACCGCAAACAGGCCGAAGATGGAGGCCACCAGCACCAGCTCCGCCGGGGTGTGATCCCGCTTCTGGAACAGCCGCTGGAACGGCCGGGTGCGGGTCAGGAAGAAGAGGGTCATCAGCATCAGCGCCGCCCGTTCGAACACCGCCAACAACATCATCTGATTCTCAAGCATCTGCGCCCCCTTGCGGCAACCCGACCGATCACCCTAACCCTGACCAATAAATCGGGGCCGGATAAACCAGCCCCTGTGACATCAACAGTACTGACCGGCCACCCAGCCGGAGGACCAGGCCCACTGGAAGTTGTAGCCACCGAGCCAGCCGGTCACATCCACCACTTCGCCGATGAAGTAGAGGCCCGGTACCTTGCGCGCTTCCATGGTCTTGGAGGAGAGCTCGTTGGTATCGACGCCACCCAGGGTCACTTCGGCGGTGCGATACCCCTCGGTGCCGTTGGGCAGGATCTGCCAGTCACCCAGCAGGTTGGCCACCGCTTCCAGTTCCCGCTCGTTGTACTGGCGCATCGGCTTGCTGACCAGCTGCCCCAGCTCCACCAGCTTGTCGACGAAGCGCTTGGGCAGCTCGCGCCCCAGCACGGTTTTCAGCTCCTGCGCCGGGTGCGCCTGCGCCCATTCACGCAGGGCAGCCGGAATATCCAGCTCCGGCAGCAGGTTGATGTGGATCTTCTCGCCAGCGTGCCAGTAGGAGGAGATCTGCAGGATGACGGGGCCGGAGAGGCCGCGGTGGGTGAACAGCATCGCCTCCTTGAAGCGGGTGCCATCCTCGGCGGTCACCGCCACCGGCAGGCTGATGCCCGCGAGATCGGCGAACGCCTCTTTCTCGGCCTGATGGAGGGTAAAGGGCACCAGCCCTGCGCGGGTCGGCAGCACCTTGAGGCCGAACTGCTCCGCCAGTTTGAAGCCATAAGGGGTCGCCCCCAGCTTGGGCATGGAGAGACCGCCGGTCGCCACCACCAGCGAGTGACAGCCGATCTCACCCTTGCTGGTCGTCAACACAAAGCCTTCGTCCTGCTTGCTGACGGTGAGGATCTCGGTCTGGAACTGCAGGGTCACCCCGGCCCAGTCACATTCGATGAGCAGCACATCGACGATATCCTTGGCACTCTCGAGACAGAACAGCTGCCCCAGAGTGCGCTCGTGATAGTTGACCCCGTGGCGATCCACCAGATCGATAAAGTCCTGCTGGGTGTAGCGGGCCAGCGCCGACTTGCTGAAGTGGGGATTCTCCGACAGGTAGGCGTGAGCACCAGCCTGATGGTTGGTGAAGTTGCAGCGACCACCGCCACTGATGAGGATCTTGCGGCCCGGCTTCTTGGCATTGTCGAGCACCAGCACGGAGCGGCCACGGTAGCCCGCCTGCGCCGCACACATCAATCCGGCCGCACCGGCCCCGATCACCACCACATCGACCTGCTTCATCATCACTCACTTATCAAAATAGAAACGGCACCTGGCCAGAACCGTGATTGCCTCTGGCTGACATCACAACGGTGACTGCCCACCAGAATAAACAACGGCCCTTAAAAGGGCCGTTATTGTACTGGCTGAACACTAAGTGTCCACGACTATCAGGCGTTGCTGTCCATGATGCTGGCAGGGGCGCCCTTGGCCAGTTCGGCCAGCTCCTTGTCGATGAAGTAGAGGCCTTTGCCATCTTCACCCACCAGACCCAGACGGTCGACGATGCTCTTGAACAGCTTCTCCTCTTCATGCTGCTCGGCCACATACCACTGCAGGAAGTTGAAGGTGGAGTAATCCTGAGTAGTGAAGGCCACGTGAGCCAGACCATTGATGCACTTGGTGATGTGGTACTCGTGCTCCAGGGTGGTACGGAACACATCGCCCAGCGACTTGAACTCGTGGGGAGGGGCATCGATGGCACCCAGCTTGGGCATGGCGCCGGTCTCGCTCACATAGGTGAACAGACGCTCCATGTGCTGGCGCTCCTCGACCGCGTGCTGACGCAGGAAGGTCGCCGCCCCCTCAAAGCCCTTGTCTTCGCACCAGGCGCTCATCTGCAGATAGAGATTGGAGGAGTAGAACTCCAGGTTAATCTGCTCGTTCAACTTCTCGATCATGGCTTGGGCCAGCATCTTGTTTCTCCTCAGTGATTTGGTATCGATTGTCGCCACACTCCCGCCGCGAATCAACCCGCCAACGAGAGGGAGATCCCGTTTCTTTCAGCTCAGGGGGTCCGCTCGCCAAGGGAGGCGACATCCACCGGCGCAGCATAATCGACGCCCGGCAGCTCGAAGCCGTTGAGCTGCATGAAATCCTGCCGCAGCCCGGCAAAGTCCCCCAGCGCGTGGAAATTGTCCGGCGTCACCTTGGGCCAGAGCGCCGAAACGGCGGCCTGAATGGCCGGGTCCAGCTCATGGTCATCCATCCGGATCAGCCGGTTGCCATCGGCCACCACCCCATTGGCCCCATACATCTTGGCGGCAAACAGTCGCTGCATCTGCTCGATGCAGCCCTCATGGACGCCGCGCTCCTTCATCACCCCCATCAGCAGGCCCAGATAGACCGGCAGCACCGGGATATAGGCGCTCGCCTTGGTCACCAGCGCCTTGCAGACCGACACCCAGGCGTGACCACCAATCTCGGCCAGCTGCAGGTTGATGGTCTCGGCGGTGGCGTGCAGATGCTCCTTGGCATAACCGATGGTGCCATCGCGATAGAGGGGATAGGTGGACTCGGGGCCGATGTAGGAGTAGGCCACGGTTTGCGCGCCGGGGGCCAGACAGTCGGCCTGCTGCAACGCCTGCATCCAGAGCAGCCAATCCTCACCCCCCATCACGGTGACGGTTTCGCGGATCTCCTCCGGCGTGGCAGGTGCCAGCGACTGCTGCACCAAGGTATCGCGCTCCAGATCCAACCCCCAACCGCTGAACGGCTGGCCGGTGGTCTTGAGCACGGAGCGCACCTGCGTGCCATCTGGCAGCACCCGGATGCCGCTCGCGAGCGAATAGATCACCAGATCCACCTGCCCAAGCTGCTGGCGGATGGTGTCGATGGCCTGCTGGCGCATGCCGTCGGAGAAGGCATCACCGATCAGGTTGATGGCGATACGCCCCTCCTGCTCCGCCTCCTTGCGAAACCAGATGTTGTTGTACCAGCCGGCGCTGCCCAATCCTTTGTCGGAAGGGCCGCGCTCGAAGGAGATACCGATGGTGTCGGCACCGGTGCCAAAGGCGAGTGCAATGCGCGACGCCAGCCCAAACCCGGAGGAGGCCCCCAGCACCAGCACCCGCTTGGGCCCATTAAACGGGCCCGCTGTCTTGATGCGTTCAATCTGCTGCTGCACGGCGGCGCGGCAGCCGATGGGATGACAATTGCGGGCAACACAACCTTGAATCTGGGGATGAATGATCATGGGAAGGCCTCCAAAGAAACTGGCTACAGCATAACCAAATCGAAGGAGATTAACTTGATGCCGGATCGCTATCAGTCAGAAAAGCCGCGGGAAATGAGGCGGATAAACAAAAGGGAGCACGTGGCTCCCCAAAGCGGTATTCAGATGCTTTTTGTTGTTTTGTGTTCATTGCGAAGCACGGGCCCATCCTATGCCTCTCCCCCCTGATCGGCAAGCCGAGGGGTGTGACCGGCGTCAAACTCTTGTTTAATTTATAGGCAAATAGTGGTTAATAACTGAGTGGCTGACCCTGTGTCACACGTCATTAAACTCATTTAAATCCCAAAACTGTGCCTGAGGCACCATTTTAGTTTCAGCAGAGATTGGTATAGTGGGCTGAAGGATCGGTAAGGAGAACCCCCATGAGTGGAACAACCTATTACAAGCATATTCTGGCCGCGATCGACCTCTCTGAAGACAACCGCAAGGTGATCGACAAGGCTGTCGACAGAGCCCGCTCCAACGGCGCCAAGCTGTCGGTTATCCATGTCGATGTGGACCTCAAGGATCTCTACACCGAGATGATCGATATCGACATCGACAACGTGCAGGATCAGGTGATCGCCGAAGCGAAAGAGAAGCTGGAGGCATTTCTGGCCTCGGTGGACTATCCCATCGAGAAGAAGCTGGTGATCTGCGGCGATCTGAGCGAGCGGGTCAATCAGGCGGTCAAGGAGTACGAGATCGACCTGCTGGTGTGCGGCCATCGCCAGAGCTTCTGGAGCCTGCTCACCTCGAGCGCCCGTCAGCTGATGAATACAGTGCCCTGCGATCTGCTGGTCGTCCCCTTGCAGAAGTAATGAAACCGGCGTAGTTTGATTTGCTATGAACATGACCGCATTCAATCACAACTACTGGTGGTGCTGCTCCTAAACAGGCGGCACCGCGTTTCTATTGTAAATTTCCCAAAGAAAACACCGTGACCGCCGAGAGGCGGTCAACTGTTTTTATCCCTTTGTCGCCTCCTGGCTCACCCAACTGGAGAGAGTGACATGCACAACCCCGTAATCCTGACTGGCGATCGTCCCACCGGCAAACTGCACATCGGCCACTATGTCGGCTCCCTGCGCCAGCGCGTCGAAGCCCAGCACCACTACCGTCAATTCGTGATGATCGCCGATCTGCAGGCGTTGACCGACAACGGCCACAATCCGGCCAAGGTGACCGACAACGTGCTGGAGGTGATGGCTGACTATCTGGCGGTCGGCCTCGACCCGGCCAAGACCACCTTCTGCCTGCAGAGCGCCCTGCCCGCCCTCGCCGAACTCACCTGCTACTACCTCAATCTGGTCAGCGTCGCGCGGCTGGAGCGCAACCCCACCGTCAAGGCGGAGATCCAGCAAAAAGGGTTCGAACGCACGCTGCCAGCCGGTTTTCTGGTCTATCCGGTCAGTCAGGCCGCCGACATCACCGCCTTTCGCGCCAGCCACGTGCCGGTCGGGGAAGATCAGCTGCCAATGCTGGAGCAGACCAACGAAATCGTCCGCCGCTTCAACTCTCTGGTAGGCAAAGAGGTGCTGACCGAATGCCAGCCGATCCTGAGCGACACCGGCCGCCTGCCCGGCATCGACGGCAAGGCCAAGATGTCCAAATCCCTCGGCAACACCATAGAGCTCGGCATGTCGGCGGAAGAGATCAAACAGGCGGTGTTCGCCATGTATACCGACCCCAACCACCTCAAGGTGAGCGATCCGGGTCAGGTGGAGGGAAATACGGTGTTCGCCTATCTCGATGCTTTCCACCCCGACAAGGCGCTGGTCGCCGAGATGAAGGCCCACTACCGACGAGGCGGACTGGGGGACATGCGCTGCAAACAGGTGCTCAATGACTGCCTGCAAACCCTGCTCGCCCCGATGCGGGAGCGCCGGGCCGCGGCCATTGCCGACAAGAAGATGCTGCTGGAGCTGCTCTATCAAGGCACCGAGCAGGCTCGCATCATCACCGATGAGGTATTGGCGGAGGTGAAAAGCGCCATGGGGCTCGACTACTTCGCCAGCATCCGCTGAGCGGGAGTCCCGAGTGCATCGTCGCCATAGAGGTCGAACACCAACTGGTGCAGCAGGCTCTTGAACCAGCCGATCGCCTCGTCGTGGGCGGTGAGCGGATGCCCTGCCATCAGGTAAACGATCGGGATGGCGGGGTCTAGCTGGTGCATCCGCAGCGGGTAGTAGCGGCAGAAGTGGCGCCCGATCATCTCGGGCACCACCACCAGATAGCGGCCGGTCGCCATCAGCGGAGGCACCGCCATAAAACTCGGTAACCTGACCCCCAGCTCCCGTTCCACCCCGAAACGGGCCAGCCAGAGCTCCACCATCGCCTGACTGTGACCCCAGCTGGAGGTGTGGATATGGGGACGGCTCACCAGCTCGACCGGAGTCAGCACATCGGGCAATTCGCTGCCAAGGGGCGACAGGCAGACCAGCGGGTTGTTGAACCACTCCTCCCGCCATAAGCGGGGTGAGAGATGATTCGCCCCGGCGAAACCGATCACCAGATCCAGCTCCCCCTTCTCCAGCTCCCGCTCGTAGTTGCTGTCGGCCAGCTCGCACACCTCAAGCCGACAGTGAGGGGCCAGCCGATGGAGCCGCTCCACCAGCACCGGCACCAGCCCGTGCTCTACCGA
Organism: Aeromonas sp. R9-2; assembly: GCF_040908025.1. Lineage (NCBI taxonomy): Bacteria > Pseudomonadati > Pseudomonadota > Gammaproteobacteria > Aeromonadales > Aeromonadaceae > Aeromonas > Aeromonas sp. R9-2. The sequence continues at coordinate 121,239 of NZ_JBFOCX010000006.1, read as the reverse complement.
ACCCGGGGTGGCGATGCGGAAAATCCGCCGCGCAGTGGCTGGATCAAACCCCTTGGCCTGCCGCAATCCCTGCTCCAGCATCGCCAGCGCCTGGCGCACCGGCCCGGCAAGCGCCTTGGCCCGCTCGGTCGGCATCATCTCGCGCCGACTCATCACAAACAGCGGATCATCCAGCGCCACTCGCAGCCGCCCCAAGGCGTGACTGACGGTGGATTGGGAGAGATGCAGCCGTTCGGCGGCACGGGTGACGTTGCGCTCCTGCATCAGCATGTCGAATACGGCGAGCAGGTTGAGGTCAAGACGGGCGAGCGAGCTATCCATCGATATTAGCCATAGTTAAATGCCAACAATTCATTTTTACCATAGTAACAGATTGCCTAGAATGCGCTGGCTTAATACATCGGAGATTCAAATGCGTAGCTATCTGTTATTGCTGGCCATTGGCCTGCTGTGGGGTTCCCAGTTCATTTTCATGCACCAGGCCGTCGCCGAGTTGCCCCCCATTCTGGTGGCTGCCGGTCGTGCCCTGTGCGGCAGCCTGACCCTGGGTCTGCTCTGCCTGTTCATGAGGCTCAAGAGTGAGCACACCCCGTGGCGCACCTATATGCTGATCGCCCTGCTGGATGCCACCATCCCCTTCATCATGGTCGCCTGGGGCCAACAGTATGTGGATAGCGCTATCGCCGCCGTGGTCATGGGTTGTATCCCGTTTGTGACCATTCTGGCTGCACCGCTGTTTATTTCTGGTGAAAGAATCACCAAAACCGGACTGCTTTCCGTGATCATCGGCTTTGCCGGTGTACTCACCCTGTTCTGGCCGAAACTCTCCCAGGGCATGAACGCCGGTCTGCTCGGTGCCATGGCCATCCTGCTGGGTGCCAGCTGCTTCGCCATCGGCCTGCTGATGATCAAGCGCTTCGCCAAGGACCATCCGGTCGTGGTCGCCCGCAATATCCTGATCTCCTCGGCAATCCAGTTGCTGCTGGTCGCCCCCTTCATGGTTGATCTCGGCAGCCTGACCCTGCCGAGCACCCAGGCCCTGAGCGCGATTACCGTGCTGGGTACCCTCTGTACCGGTCTGGTCTACTTCCTCTACATGGCGCTGATCCAGAAGGCCGGCCCGACATTCGCCTCCTTCAGCAACTATCTGGTGCCGCTGTTCGGCGTGATGCTGGGTGCCCTGTTCCTCGGCGAGCAGATCCACCCCACTACCGGCGTGGCTCTGGCCCTGATCCTCGGCTCGGTCGCCATGAACCAGTGGGCGCAACAGCGTCGCATGCAGCGCGAGGTCTCCCTATGTCAGGCATCCTGACCACACTGTGCGGTGGTCTGGTACTGATTGCCGGCTGGCAGTATCGCCAGCGGCTGGCCGGGATCCTGGGCCTGCTGATGGTACTGCTGCCCTGGTTCTTCGATAGCAAGCTGCAAGCCATGCTGAGCTATGCCCTGAATGCCTGAAGTCCATCTCTGAATGTGTGACGAGAGTCTATCTCTCCTGTTTTTGGGACTGTTTTAAAAAACCTCCGATTTGTCCCCCGCTACCGGCGCTCTGCGCCGGTTTTTTTATGCCTGCCAGCCGGCGTCAGATCAGATAGCGATAGCTGAGTCGCTCGTTCTTGCGCGGCCCAGTGATCTGCCAGCTCAGCAGAAAACCGCCGTCGATCTCGATCAACTCGGCGCTGTAGTGATCCGCCCCGCACAGATGGGGCTCGGCGGTCAGCCAGCGGCCATCCCCCTGCGGCAGCAGCTCGAACAGCTCGACCGGCGCTTGATAACGCAGATGGGAGAGACGGATCCCCCGCGCACTGCGCTGCCACCAGAAGCGGTTGTGCATGGCGAGTTCCCTGCCATGAGGCGTGATGTAACGGCCCTGCTCGTTAAACAGCCAGCCACCATGATGATCGGTCACCTGCACACGCCCCTCGCCCCGACCATTCCAGTCGGTCGCCGACCCCTCGCCATTGCTGGCGGTAAAGGAAAATGCTCCGACCTGTGGCAATCGCGTCCATAAACGCTGGATTGCCGCTTCCATCTCGGCCATCATAGCCCCCTTAAAATTGACAACTGACGATAAATCAAACACATGAACTACTTGATAGGGGTCACCCTGCTCTGGTCATTCTCCTTCAGCCTGATCGGGGTCTACCTCGCCGGTCAGGTGGATGCCTACTTCTCGGTGCTGACCCGCATTGCCCTCGCCAGTCTGGTGTTTCTCCCCTTCCTGCGCCGCCGCTGGCTGCGCCCCGATCTGGCGGCCAAGCTGATGGCCCTCGGCGCCATCCAGCTCGGCATCATGTATCTCTTCTACTACCACTCCTTCCTGCTGCTGACGGTGCCGGAAGTGCTGGTCTTTACCATCTTCACCCCCATCTACGTCACCCTGCTCCACGATCTGCTGGAGCGCCGCTTCAAGCCTACCTATCTGTGGGGTGCCCTGCTGGCGGTGCTCGGGGCAGCCGTCATCCGCTTCGACGGCCTGACCGAAAGCTATGTGCTGGGATTTCTGGTAGTGCAGGGGGCCAACCTCTGTTTCGCCCTGGGTCAAGTGGGCTACAAGGTAATGCTGGCACGGGAGGCGGAGCAACCGCCGCAACTGGCGGTGTTCGGCTGCTTCTATCTGGGAGCGCTGGTGATCGCACTGCCCGCCTGGTGGCTACTGGGCAAGCCGCAATACCCAACGTCAGGGTTGCAGTGGGGCATTCTGCTCTGGCTGGGGGTGGGTGCCTCCGGCCTCGGCTACTTCCTCTGGAACAAGGGGGCGACGCAGGTCACCAGCGGGGTGCTGGCCATTATGAACAATGCGCTCATTCCGGCCGGCTTGCTGGTCAATCTGCTGCTCTGGGGCAAGGATACCGACCTGACCCGACTGACCATCGGCGGCCTGCTGATGCTGGCCTCGCTCTGGGTCTGCCAGCGTGACAAGCGCGGCCAACCCTGACCGCACTCAGCCGACGACGGTGTTGTGCTCCCGTCTGGCCTGACTGTGACAGCTGGCCAGCCGGGCCAGCAGATGATCGAGCTGCTCGCCAGCCTGACTCTGCACCAGCCCGATGCTGACGGTGACCGGCCGCTGTGACAGCAGGCTGGCATCGGCAATCTCGAGGCGCAGCCGCTCGGCGATCTCCAGCGCACTCATCCGCTCGGTCTGGGAGAGCATCAGGATAAAACCGTCCTCATCCCAGCGGGCGAAGGGATCTTCCCGCCGCAGTTCGTGACGCACGATACGCGCCAGCTTGGCCAGCATGGCGTCGCAAGCCGCTTCGCCAAACAATTGCTGGATTTTGGCCATGTGATCGACCGAAAACTGCAGCAGACTGAAAGTGCCACTCTCGGTCGCCAGCCGCTCCTCCAGCAGTTGCTCGAAGCGGCCACGGCTCTCCAGACCGGTCAGCGGATCGGTGCCATGTCGCTCCTCCACCAGCACGGCAGCGGGATCGAGGTGACGGACAACCCCCAGCAGATAGCCCCGCTCATCGCGACGCATCCGCTCTTCCAGCCGGATGTAGTGACCGTGATGATGCAGAATGCGGTATTCGAGGCGCAGACCGCTGCTGCGGCCGCTCTGGCAGGCGAGCAGGGCATCTTCCAGCCGGGCAACATCGTCGGGATGAACCCGATCCAGCCAGCCGAGATCATCCGGCCAGCAATCTCCCAATCCCAACAGGCGCAGGCAGGAGGGATCACGCTGCAGTCCATGTTGGGCTGACCAGCTCCAGATCCCCGCCTCCAGCAGCGCCATGGCATCAGACAGCAGACCCGGATCAAGCCGGGCAGTCACATCGACCAAAGGTGTCTTGAGCATTTCCATGGGGCGCCTCGAAACAGGATCTGAATACCTGCTCAATAAGTAACATTGGCGTTCACGCCGAGCAACAGGGTCAGATCGCTTTTCCCTGATATCCATTCATCAAGGTCTGCCAGTTCTCCGGTACGAAGTGGAAGCTGGTATGCAGTTGAGACTCTTTATTGAATGAACGGAGCAAGCGTTCCAGATTGGCCTTCTGCCATTCGCCGGGGGAGCGGATCGCACCCTTGTCAAAATCGATCACCCACACCTTGCCCTCTTTATCGAGCAGCAGGTTGTGGCTGTTGAGATCGGCGTGATAGACCCCGGCATCGTGCAGCTGGCGCACCGTCTGGCCTATCTTGTGCCATACCTCGGTCGCCACCGACCCCTGCTTGAGCAACGCCACCATATCCTTGGCACCGCGAATTCGCTCGATCAGGATATCGGCACGATAGAATGGGCCCTGTTTGACCATGCGGGCACCAAACGGACGCGGCACCGGCAACCCCAGTTCGCACAACTTGGCCAGCAGGGTGTATTCCGCCATGGCGCGGCTCGATTCGACCCCTTCGAACCAGAAACGATCCCGCACCACCTTGCCCACCATGCCGCCGCGATAGTAGTGGCGCAGCACCAGATGGCGGGACTCATCCTTGACGAACCAGGTCACGCCGCGACCGATGGAGGTTCCCACCACCTGACGGTTGTTCTGCCACCAGGCCGGTTCGAATAACTGGGAAGTGGGGTCGCGAAAGGCCCCTTCGGCGAACCAGCAAACTTGGTTGTGTTCGGTCTGTATCAGCATCATGAAGATCCCGCTCGGTGGGTCGTTGATCGCCCCTGTTTATGGGCGATGAGGCTGCGACTGTGGCATGCCCGCAACATGTGCCAGCCATGGCGGCTATTAAGGGTGGCAAAGCCCGGCTGACGATTGCGCGCAATTTTACAATCCACAGGGGAGTTTGCATAATGCCATCCACCCTTTTTGCCAGCCGTGCGCCACAACATGCCGCTATTTCAAACGCCCCCCTCCTCCATCTGCATCCTGCGGCTCTCCGCCATCGGGGATTGCTGCCACGCACTGGCGCTGGTGCGCGTCATCCAGCGGGAGTGGCCACAGACCCGCATCACCTGGATCACCGGCAAAATCGAGGCAACCCTGTTTGCCGATCTGCCCGGCGTCGAGGTGATCCCCTTCGACAAGAGCAAGGGGTGGCGCGGCTATCGCGATCTCTGGCAGACCCTCAAGGGGCGCAAATTCGATGCCCTGCTCCACCTGCAGGCAGCGATGCGAGCCAGCATCGCCACCCTCGGCATCAGCGCCAAGGTCAAACTCGGGTTTGATCGGGAACGGGCCAACGACGGCCAGTGGCTGTTCACCAACCACAAGGTGCCTTCGCCTGCCTCCCCCCATGTGCTGGACGGTTTCCTCGCTTTCGCCAAAGAGCTCGGCATCAAGGATCTGACCCCAGACTGGCAACTGCCCATCAGCGCCGAACATCAGGCGTGGGCAAGGGAGAAGATTGGCGGCAAACCGACCTTGCTTATCTGCGCTGCCGCCAGCAAGGCCTTCAAGAACTGGACGGCCGCAGGCTATGCCGCGCTGGCGGATCACGCCGCCAACAAGGGCTTTCAGGTTTATCTCTGTGGCGGGCTGGCCAAGCTGGAGCGGGATCTGGCCGCCGAGATCCGGCAACTCAGCCAGAGCAAGCCGGTCGATCTGGTGGGGCAGACCAACCTCAAGCAGCTGCTGGCGCTGATTGGCGAGGCGAGTCTGGTACTGGCCCCCGATACCGGCCCCACCCATATGGCCACCATTGTCGGCACGCCGGTGATCGGCCTCTATGCCCACCACAATCCGGCGCGCACAGGCCCATATCTCTGCCGCGACTACGTGGTCAGCGTCTATCAGGAGCTGGTCGAGCAGGAGACCGGCAAGCCGCTGGCCGAATTGAGCTGGCGCACCCGTCTCAAAGACCCGGAGGCCATGCGAAAAATCACTAGCGAGCAGGTGATCGCCGCCTTCGATCGGCTCTGCGCCGCTCGTCAGCTGCCGTAATGACAGGGCACCTCGGGAATTCCGAGCCATCAGGCAGGGATAACCTGATAGCCTCTGCCCTCAGCCAAAGGCACAATGCAGGCTGATGTGGGTTACGCTCCCGCAGCAAGCTACGAATACTTTGATCGGCTGGAATATGATTCCGGCCGTTTTTTTATTCGCCGCATTCTGGTAAAATTCGCCGCCTTTACATCCTCCTGACTCAAGAATTTTCCGCGTTTTGCGTTTGGCTGTCTCCCTTTCGGGCACAAGACGGCGGTCTCTGCTACAACCAAAACAGCGGTTTCGATTAAAGGTAATAATATGGCGCAACAAGGCACTCTCTATATCATCTCCTCTCCGAGCGGCGCGGGTAAATCCAGTCTGCTCAATGCCTTGCTGACCCAACATAACGCTGCGGGCAAGATGCAGCTGTCGGTTTCCCACACCACTCGCGCCACCCGCCCGGGCGAAAAGCACGGCGTGCACTACCACTTCGTACAGGTGGAAGAGTTCAAGGCACTGATCGAACGCGGTGATTTTCTGGAGTGGGCCGAAGTGTTCGGCAACTACTACGGCACCTCACGCGCCGCCATCGAAGCCTGTCTGGCCAAGGGGATCGACGTATTCCTCGACATCGACTGGCAAGGTGCCCGCCAGATCCGCGAGCAGATGCCGACCAAATCCATTTTCATCCTGCCCCCCAGCCGCGAAGAGCTGGAACGCCGCCTGATTGGGCGCGGTCAGGACAGCGCCGAAGTGATTGCCGGCCGGATGGCGAAAGCCATTGCCGAAATGGTGCACTACGACGAGTATGACTATGTCATTATCAATGAAGACTTCGAGCTGGCGCTGTTCCAGCTCAGGTCCATTATTGAGTGCCAACGGCTGGAGATGCGTCACCAGCAACAGGCTCAAAAAAACTTGCTGCAACAGCTACTGGCAGAGTAAGCCAAAAACAAGTAAACTTTTGCGTCATTTTTAAACACTGCTTTTCTAAATACAGAAAGCCCAAACACTGGAGTCCTGCATGGCACGCGTTACTGTAGAAGATGCTGTAAAACAGGTAGGTAACCGTTTTGACCTGGTGCTGGTCGCCGCGCGCCGCGCTCGTCAAATCGCGGTACAAGGCAAAGATCCCCTGGTCGACGAAGAGAACGACAAGCCGACTGTGATCGCCCTGCGTGAGATCGAGCTGGGTCTGGTGAACAATCAAGTGATGGACACCCAGGACCGCTACGAACAGCAAGAGCAGGAAGCCGCCGAGCTGGCTGCCGTTGCTGCCATCGCCGAAGGCCGCGGTTAAGTTATTCCTCCGGTTGGCACCCGCCTGGGTGCCGACTGTTCATCCCCATTTACAACCGCTCGAAAACCTCGCAAACTCAGGGCTATACCCTCAATTCCACGAATTGCCGTTTCACCGCTGCGGGGACTGTCTTGTATTTATTTGAAAACCTTAAAGAAATAGCCAGTTCCTACCTGCCACCAGAGCAGGTCGAGAAGCTCAAGCAAGCCTATGTGGTGGCCCGTGATGCCCACCAGGGCCAGATGCGTTCCAGTGGCGAACCCTATATCACCCACCCTGTTGCCGTTGCCCGAATCCTGGGTGACATGCGCCTCGATCATGAAACCCTGATGGCCGCCGTGCTGCACGACGTCATCGAAGACACCTCTGTCACCAAGGCCGATCTGGCCGAACAATTCGGCAATGCGGTTGCAGAACTGGTGGCCGGGGTCTCCAAGCTCGACAAGCTGAAGTTTCGCGATCGCAAAGAGGCGCAGGCCGAGAACTTCCGCAAGATGGTGATGGCGATGACCCAGGATATCCGGGTCATTCTGATCAAGCTGGCCGACCGCACCCACAATATGCGCACCCTGGGCTCCCTGCGCCCTGACAAGCGCCGCCGTATCGCTCGGGAAACCCTCGAAATCTTCGCCCCCATCGCCAACCGCCTCGGTATTCACACCATGAAGAACGAGCTGGAAGAGCTGGGCTTCGAGGCGCTCTATCCGATGCGATCCCGCGTGCTGCGCGAATCGGTGCGCCGCGCCCGTGGCAATCGCCGCGAGATCATCGATTCCATCCAGAGCGAAATCAGCGGTCGCCTGAAAGAGGCGGGGATCGAGCATCAGGTCAGTGGCCGCGAGAAGAATCTTTTCTCCATCTACAACAAGATGGAGAAAAAAGAGCTGCAATTTCATGAGGTAATGGATATCTACGCCTTTCGTGTCAAGGTGAAGGACATAGATACCTGTTACCGGGTGCTGGGGCAGATGCACAGCCTCTACAAGCCGCGCCCCGGCCGCTTCAAGGATTACATCGCCATCCCCAAGACCAACGGTTACCAGTCGCTGCACACCTCGCTGGTGGGGCCGCACGGGGTACCGGTAGAGGTGCAGATCCGCACCGAATTCATGGATCAGATGGCCGACAAAGGGGTTGCCGCCCACTGGGCCTACAAGCAGGATGGCGACAGCTCGGGCACTACCGCCCAGATCCGCGCCCAGCGCTGGATGCAGAGCCTGCTGGAATTGCAGCAGAGCGCCGGCAGCTCCTTTGAATTTATCGAAGGGGTCAAAACCGACCTCTTCCCCGACGAGATCTACGTGTTCACGCCGGAAGGACGCATCATGGAGCTGCCCGCCGGCGCCACGCCGGTTGATTTTGCCTACACGGTGCACACAGATATCGGCCACGCCTGCGTTGGTTCACGGGTCGACCGCCACCCCTACCCGCTCAGCAGCCCGCTGCACTCGGGTCAAACGGTGGAGATCATCACGGCACCGGGCGCCCGTCCCAACGCGGCCTGGCTCAACTTCGTGGTGACCACCAAGGCACGCTCCAAGATCCGCCAGTTCCTCAAGAACCTGCGCACCGAAGAGTCGGTGGTGCTGGGTCGCCGCCTGCTCAACCATGCGCTGGGCGCCAAGAATATCGAAGACATTCCCGAGCCGCGCATCAAACAGGTGCTGGCCGATACCAAGCATGAGAACCTGCAGGGCCTGCTGGCCGATGTGGGTCTTGGCAACGCCATGAGTGTTATGGTGGCGCGCCGCATGCTAGGGGATGAACTGCCGCCGGAAGAACAGCCCAAAACCAGCAGCAAGAAGATGCCGATCAAGGGTGCCGACGGCATGCTGGTCACCTTCGCCAACTGCTGCCGTCCGATCCCCGGGGATGCCATTATCGCCCATATCAGCCCGGGCAAGGGTCTGGTGATCCACCAGGAAGCCTGCCGCAACATCAAGGGCTACAGCAAGGAGCCGGACAAGTACCTGCCAGTGCAGTGGGAAGTGGACAAGGAGCAGGAACAGGAGTTCCGCACCGGCATCAGCATCGAGATCGTCAACCATCAGGGTGCGCTGGCCGAGCTGGCCAACGTGATTGCCGCCACCGGCGCCAATATTCACGCCATCAGCACCGAAGAGAAGGATGGCCGGGTCTATCAGGTCAGCCTGCTCATCACCACCAAGAGCCGCATCCACCTGGCCAACATCATGCGCAAGATCCGCGTGATGCCCAACGTGCTCAAGGTGAGCCGACAGAAGAACTGAACACAGGCGGCGCAAGCCGCCTGCTGCTTTTATAGAGACAAGCCATGACCCCCGAACGCTTCAAGCGCATCACCGACATGCTGGCCCAGCGTCAGCTCGATTTGACCGTCTGCATGGAAGAGGTCCACAAACCTCACAATCTGGCCGCCATCGTGCGTACAGCCGATGCCATCGGCATCCACCGGGTACACGCCGTCTGGCCCAAAACCTGGATCCACAAGCGCAAAGGCACCGCCCGCGGCAGCCAGAACTGGGTGGATGTAAAACTGCACCCGGATATCGGCACAGCCGTTGCCGAGCTTAAAGCCTCCGGCATGCAGATCCTGGCGACTCACCTCTCCGACAGCTCGGTCGATTTTCGCGCCATCGATTACACCAAACCGACCGCCATTCTGGTGGGTCAGGAGAAGCATGGCATCGGTGAAGAGGCGCTGGCCCTGGCCGACCACCATATCGTCATCCCCATGGTGGGCATGGTGCAGTCCCTCAACGTCTCGGTGGCTGCAGCCGCCATCCTCTACGAGGCGCAGCGCCAGCGCGAGCTGGCCGGCTGCTATCAACGCGGCTGCCCGCTCACGCTGGAGGAGCAGAACAGCATCCTGTTCGAGGGGGGTTATCCTATCTATGCCCAGCTCTGCAAAGAGAAAGAGATGCCCTACCCCCAGCTCGGCCCGGCCGGTGAAATTCTGGCGGACGAAAAGTGGTGGCAACGGATGCAGCTGACCCGCAAAGGGTGGGCGCAGCAGAGCGAACAGGACGATCCGCAGGAGGAGTGATGGATAACCCTTTTGGCAGCTGGCTGGAATCGCAAATCATCCGGGATCACCTGACCAACCCGAACATAGAGGCCGGCGACTACAGCTACTACTCCGGCTACTACCACGGCAAGCCGTTCGAGGATCACTGCGTCCGCTACCTGCTCGGCGATGGCTCGACCCGCGACACCTGGGAGAGCGGCCTCTGGGGCGAGGTGGATCGGCTGATCATCGGCAAGTTCTGCTCCATCGGCTCGGGCGCCACCTTCATGCTGGCGGGCAATCAGGGACACCGGCTGGATTGGGTTTCCACCTTCCCGTTCAATCCCGACACCTTTGGCGAAGGGGCCCGCAGCGGCTTTCTGCGCAAGGGGGACACCCGGATTGGCAATGACGTCTGGATCGGCTCGGAAGCGATGATCATGCCCGGCATCACCATAGGTGATGGCACCGTCATCGCCACCCGCGCCGTGGTGACCAAAGATGTGGCCCCTTACACCATAGTCGGCGGCAACCCGGCCCAACCGATCCGCCGCCGTTTCAGCGATGAGCAGATCCTCATGCTGCAAGAGATGCAGTGGTGGGACTGGCCCCTGCCCCGCTTGCAAGCCAGCATGGTGCTGCTCTGCTCGGGGGATATCGCCGCCCTTTATCACCATTGGCAACAGGAGTGTGCCTGATGAAACCCCTCTCTCTTTCCCTGTTGGCCCTGACCCTGTTTTCTGCCGGAGCCCTTGCCGTGACCAATACCTATCAACTCACCAGCGAAGCCGATATACCCAGCCTTTACCAGCAAACCCTGCCCGACTTCTGGCGCCAGCATGCGGTGGAAGGAGAGTTCAAGGGCAAGGATGGGGTGACCATCCGCTATGCTGCGCTACGGCAAGCCAAGGTCGATCGCGCCATCCTGATCGTCAATGGCAGGGTCGAGAGCTACCTCAAGTATCAGGAGCTAGCGTGGGATCTCTGGCGTCAGGGCTACAGCCTCTACCTTATCGACCATCGCGGTCAGGGGATGTCCGACCGGATGCTGGATGACCCGCAGAAGGGATATGTCGACCAGTTCGACGATTATGTGGTCGATCTCAAGCAGTTTCACGACCAGATCATCATGGCGGACCAGCCTGCCAAGCTGTTCCTGCTGGCCCACTCCATGGGCGGCGCCATCTCGGCCCGCTATCTGGAGCGCTGGCCCGATGATATCAAGGCGGCCGTGCTCTCCTCCCCCATGCTGGGCATCAATCTCGGCGGTCTGCCCAAGTGGCTGGCCAAGGGATTGGCGAGCACCATAGGCACGGTCGGCGGCTGGATTGGCGAGCCTCCCTACGGCCCCGGTCAGGGCGCCTATCAGGATCACAGCTTTGCCGACAACGAGCTGACTCACAGTCAGTCCCGCTATCAAGCCTTCCGCCAAATCTACGAACAGCACCCGCAGATCAAGCTGGGTGGCGCCACCGCCCACTGGATTTATCAGGGGATCACCGGTGCCGATGCTGCCATCGCCGATGCGGGCGCCATCAAAACCCCGCTGCTGGTGCTGCAGGCTGGCAACGACAGCGTGGTGGATAATTCCGCTCAGGATCGCTTCTGCACCATTGCCAAGTGCGAAGGGGGCAAGCCACTGCGCATCGAGGGTGCCTGGCACGAGCTGTTTATCGAATCCGATGACAAGCGCCAGCCCGCCCTGACCGCGATGGTCGACTTTTTCGCCCGCTTCTGAGCTGGCTATTTTTTGTAACCCTAAATAAATGGGGTGACAGTGCGGGCTAAGGTAAACTGCCCCTGTTTTCAATCGATGCCGAGGTAATGATGTTCAAGGTAGTTGTATCCGATCTCGATGGCACTCTGCTCAACAAGCAGCACCAGATCTCTCCCCGTACCCGGGATACCCTGCACCGCCTGGTAGAACAAGGTGTGAAATTCGTAGTCGCCACCGGCCGTCATCACGTTGACGTTCGCAGCTTCCGCGATGCGCTGGGGATGGACATCTACCTTATTACTTCCAATGGCGCCGTGGTCCATGACAAACAGGATCAGCTGATTTTCAACCAGCCGCTGCCGACCGAGATCGCCGCCGAACTGATTGCGCTGGAGCGTGACCCCTCTATCCACCTCAATGTCTATCAGGGTGATGACTGGGTGGTGGAAGAGGAGCTGCCCTGGCTGCTGCAGTTCCACGACGAGTCAGGGTTCACCTACCGTCTGGTCGATGACCTGAAACAGGAGCCGAAAGAGCAGATCAACAAGGTGTTCTACATCGGCGACCACGAGAAGCTGCTGAAGATCGAGGCACACCTCAACCAGCGCTATGGCGATCAGCTCAACGTCACCTTCTCCCTGCCCGACTGTCTCGAAGTGATGCATGCCGGGGTGCACAAGGGAAATGCTGTGCGTGCCGTGCTGGAGCAGAACGGGTTCGATATGTCCGAGGCGATCGCCTTCGGCGATGGCATGAACGACTTCGAGATGCTGACCATGGTGGGACGCGGCATCGTGATGGGCAACGCCCATGACCGCCTGAAAATGGCGCTGCCGGAGTATGAGCAGACCCTCACCTCCGATGAAGATGGCGTCGCCGTCTATCTGGAGAAGCTGTTCGAGCTGGAGAGCGTCAGCGCAGCCTGATCCTCTTCAGACCGCCATCCGATTCAGCAAAGCCTCACCATGTGAGGCTTTGTTTTTTCAGCGTTTCCAGCCAGGGATTGGGCCGCTGCCAGCTGAAGCTCTGGTTCGCCCCGCCGTAGCATTCAGCCAGCCGCAGCGGCGTGCCGGGGGTATGGCGTCGCCCGGCCACATCGAGGCAGCGGGAAACCTTGCTGTTGAACAGCTTGTCTTTCTGCCACTCCCACTGTGCCTGACCGTCACAGGGTGCCAGCATCAACTCGCTGTCGTTTTTGGCTTGCAAACAGAGATCCTGCAGGCGCAACTCACCCAGATCCCACTCGAACAGTTGATCGTCTTTTCCGCTGCAAGGTTGTGCCAACACCTTCTGTTGGGACACCGCAACACAAAAATCACCGCTGGTCAGCAAGGGGGAGAGAGAGCGCTCCTCCTGCGGTTGTGAAGCAATGGAGCCCATCATCACATCGGTGGATGGCGGCTTGATGGTACAGCCACCCAGCAGCAAGGCAGCCAGCATGGCGGGAGAGCAAGCAAAGGAAATTTTGTTATTCATGGAAAAATGCCTGAAATGGGCCGATGACATCCGGTTGTCAGTGACTCGAGGCTGAAGCATAACCGAAAGGCAGGGCGCGCTGCCCAAATAGAGTGTAAACAGACGTAACAGGGAGAGAGTGCTGGCGCAGCGGAGGCCAGAAAGCAAAAAACCTCGCCGAAGCGAGGTTTTTCTAAATGTGGTCGGTGATAAAGGATTCGAACCTTTGACCCTCTGGTCCCAAACCAGATGCGCTACCGGACTGCGCTAATCACCGAGGCTATTTCTTTCAAAATAGTTTACTTCAAAAAAACAAAGACGACCTGATGGTCATCCTCGTCATACAGCAAGTATGGTGCGAAGAGAGGGACTCGAACCCTCACACCCGGGGGGCACTAACACCTGAAGCTAGCGCGTCTACCAATTCCGCCACCTTCGCGTACCTGACAAGCTGTAAAATGGGGTGGCTGATGGGGCTCGAACCCACGACAACCGGAATCACAATCCGGGACTCTACCAACTGAGCTACAGCCACCACAGCTGTTTTCGTTCCACAACAACGCCCGTTTAACCGACGCACTTTTGATGGTGCGCCCGACAGGATTCGAACCTGTGACCTCTGCCTCCGGAGGGCAGCGCTCTATCCAGCTGAGCTACGGGCGCTACGCTGTCGAACGGGGCGCATTATTAATGATGGTTGCTGGTTTGTCTACACTTTTCTGTCACCGAAACACTGTTCGTTGTTTTTTCAAGCACATTGCGCACTTTTCTTCCACTATTCCCCTGCTGCCAGCCGAAAAGGGGCAGATCGCAGTCGCAAATCGCCTTGCTGCCTTGACTTGATTTGATGCCCATCTAGAATGAATGAACGTTCATTCAATCGAAAGTCACACTGATGATTCTGGATAAAAAAGAGAGCATCTTCAACGCGGCCCATGAGGTGCTGGGTGAACGGGGTTTTCATGGTCTGTCGATTGCAGAAGTCGCCAAGAAGGCCAATGTTGCCACCGGCACCATCTATCGCTACTTCGGCGACAAGGATGATCTGATCCGGCAACTGCACCAGCACACTATCTTGCAGTGTGTGCCCATGGTCATGGCCGATGTAGCAATCGATAAAGTTTCATTTCAACAATTTCGCCAATTATGGCTCAATATTCATGCCATTTTTGTTAACGAACCCAACGCTATCCGGTGCAAATTGCAGTACGAGAGCTCTCCGCTAGGGGCAGAATTGGAGACCAATCCTGTCATTCTGGCTGCCTGGGAGCCTCTGGACCGATTTTTTGAACAGGGCGTTGAACAAGGATTGTTTATTGATTTACCGATACGGGCACTCCAGGTGTTGAGTCTGGACAGTGTCATGCATCTGGCCCTGCAGTGCAGGGTGCACAACATCACGCTGACCGAATCGCAGTTGGAAACCGCGATCCGGGCCAGCTGGAATGCCATTTTATCCCCCAATCTTTCCACCTCAGGAGCCTGTTCATGAAAAAGTGGATGGCCATTATGTTGCTGATAGCGATCGCCTTGTTTGGCAGCGTCATCGGCTTCAATTTGTTCAAGCAGAAGATGATTGCCCAATACATGGCCAACCGGCCGGAGCCCGAGTTCCCCGTCACCGCCATGGTGACCAAGGCGCAGGATTGGGTACCGACCATCGAAGCGATCGGCTTCATCGAGCCGAATCAGGGGGTGACCCTCTCCACCGAACTGGCAGGTACCATTGACGCCATCACCTTCGAGTCAGGCAAACCGGTCAAGGCTGACCAGCTGCTGCTGAGCCTGGACTCCACCGTGGAGCGGGCCAATCTGCGGGCCTCCCAGGCCAAGCTGCCGGCGGCAAAAGCCAAGTTCGATCGTTTCCAGAACCTCTACAAGACCAGCTCCATCTCCAAAGAGCAGCTGGATGAGGCAGAAGCGGCCTATCGCTCACTGGAAGCAGATATCGAGAGTCTGAAGGCGACCATTGCCCGTCGTGAAGTCCGTGCGCCCTTTAGCGGCGTGGTCGGCCTGCGCAATGTGTTCCTCGGTCAGTATCTGCAGCCGGGCACAGATATCGTGCGCCTGGAAGATACCAGCGTGATGCGCCTGCGCTTCACCGTGCCCCAGACCGATATCTCCAAAATCAAGCTGGGCCAGACCATCAAGATCAATGTGGATGCCTATCCGCAAACCCAGTTTGATGGTCACATCACCGCCATCGAACCTGCGGTCAACTTCCAGAGCGGCCTGATCCAGGTACAGGCAGACATTCCGAACAACGACGGTCAGCTCCGTTCCGGTATGTTCGCCCGCGCCAGCATCATTCTGCCGACGGTGAAAGATCAGATCGTGATCCCGCAGAGCGCTATCTCCTTCACCCTTTACGGTCAGAACGTCTACGTGCTCAAAGAGGGTGAAGAGACCGACAAAGAGGGTAACAAGGTGAAAGTGCTGCGAGCCAAGCAGGTTGTGGTCAAGGCCGGTGAGCGCCGTGGCAACGATGTGCATGTGCTCTCCGGCATCCAGGCCGGTGACCAGATCGTACTGTCGGGTCAGGTTCGCCTGAGCAACGACACCAAGGTGCATGTGGTCGAGAACGACGCCCTGGCCGTTCCGGCACAAACCCCGATGCTGTAAGCGCGGAGATCTGCGATGCGATTTACTGACATATTTATAAAACGGCCTGTGCTGGCGATCTCGCTCAGCTTCCTGATCGCCTTGCTGGGCTTTCAGGCCATCTTCAAGATGCAGGTACGGGAATACCCCGAGGTGACCAACACGGTGATCACCGTCAGCACTGGCTACTATGGCGCCAGTTCTGATCTGATCCAGGGGTTCATCACCCAGCCGCTGGAACAGGCGGTCGCGCAAGCCGACAACATCGACTTCATGACCTCCTCCAGCCAGCTGGGCAGCTCCACCATCACTGCGTACATGAAGCTCAACACCGACCCCAACGCCGCGCTGTCCGACATCCTGGCGAAGGTGAACTCGGTGCGATCCCAGTTGCCGAAAGAGGCGGAAGACCCGTCGGTCACCTCCTCCACCGGTTCAACCACGGCGGTGCTCTACCTCGGCTTTACCAGCCCGGAGCTCAATTCCAGCCAGATCACCGACTATCTGGAGCGGGTTATCAAGCCGCAGCTCTTTACTGTCGGCGGGGTCTCCAAGGTTGACCTCTACGGCGGTGTCGAGTTTGCCCTGCGGGTATGGCTGGATCCGGCCAAGATGGCGGCCTTCAACCTGACTGCCAGTGACGTGATGACGGTGCTCAACAGCAACAACTATCAGTCCGCGACAGGTCAGGCGACCGGTTACTTTACCCTGTTCAACGGCAACGCCGAGACCCAGGTCAAGGATGTCGACGAGCTGAAGCGTCTGGTCGTTGCTACCCGTGACGGCAAGGTAATCCGCCTTTCCGACATTGCCAAGGTGACCCTCGAGAAGAGCCACGACATCTATCGCGCCAGCGCCAACGGCCGCGAAGCTGTGGTCATGGCGGTCAACGCCGCGCCGACAGCCAACCCCATCAACATCGCCCACGATGTGCTGGCGTTGCTGCCGAGCCTTGAGCGCAATATGCCGAGCACCATGCGTCTCAACGTGATGTATGACTCCACGGTGGCGATCAACGAGTCCATCCACGAGGTTATCAAGACCATACTTGAGGCAGCCGCCATCGTTCTGGTGGTCATCACCCTGTTCCTCGGTTCGTTCCGCGCGGTCATCATCCCGATCATCACCATTCCGCTCAGTCTTATCGGCGTGGTGATGATGATGGATATGTTCGGCTTCTCGATAAACCTGATGACCCTGCTGGCGATGGTGCTGGCGATCGGTCTGGTGGTGGATGACGCCATCGTGGTGCTGGAGAACGTCGACCGCCATATCAAGGAGGGGGAAGAACCGTTCCGGGCCGCCATTATCGGTACCCGTGAAATTGCGGTGCCGGTTATCGCCATGACGGTCACCCTGGCGGCGGTATACGCGCCTATCGCCCTGATGGGTGGTATCACAGGCTCCCTGTTCAAGGAGTTTGCCCTGACGCTGGCTGGCGCCGTGTTCGTCTCGGGCATCATCGCCCTGACTCTGTCACCGATGATGTGTTCCAAGATGCTCAAGGCCAACGAGCAGCCGGGCAAGTTCGAGAGCACAGTCCACCACCTGCTGGAACGGATGACCGATCGCTACGACAGCATGCTGCACGCCGTGATGAAAAAGCGCCCCGTCATCGTGGTGTTCGCCGTCATCGTCTTCGCCAGCCTGCCGCTGCTGTTCAAGTTCATCCCGAGCGAACTGGCACCGTCAGAGGACAAGGGGGTAATGGCCGTGCTGGGTACCGCACCGTCCAACGCCAACCTGGACTACATCGAAAACACCATGGCGGATGTGAACAAGATCTTGGACGACCAGCCCGAAATCGCCTTCTCCCAGGTCTTCTCCGGGGTGTTCAATGCCAACCAGGCGTTCGGTATCGCCTCCATGGTGCCCTGGAGCCAGCGTGAAGCGAGCCAGAAAGAGGTGCTGGACCGGGTCGCCAATCTGGTGAAAGACATCCCGGGTATGGCCATCACCACCTTCCAGTTCCCGGAACTGCCGGGTGCATCGAGTGGTCTGCCGATCCAGTTCGTCATCACCACCCCGAACAGCTTCGAAAGCCTGTTCCTGGTGGCCGGGGAAATTCTGGCAGCAGCGCAGAGTAACGGTCAGTTCGTCTATTCGGATCTCGATCTGAACTACGACTCCGCCACCATGAAGATCCGCATCGACAAGGACAAGGCAGGTGCCTACGGCATCACCATGCAGGATATCGGAATCACCATGGGCACCATGATGGCGGACGGTTACGTCAACCGTATCGACCTGGATGGCCGCTCCTACGAGGTGATCCCGCAGGTCGAGCGCAAGTACCGTCTCAATCCGGAGTCCATCAAGGGCTACTACGTGCGGGCCGCCGACGGCAAGTCGATCCCGCTCGGCAGCCTGATCAGCATTGAAGTGGTTGGCGAGCCCCGCGCCCTGCCCCACTTCAACCAGCTGAACTCCGCCACCATAGGCGCAGTTCCGGCTCCGGGCGTGGCCATGGGTGATGCGATCAACTGGTTCCAGACCACCGCTGACGAGAAGCTGCCGCAAGGCTATCGTTACGACTTCATGGGTGAAGCCCGTCAGTTCGTCACCGAAGGCAATGCGCTCTATGCCACCTTCGCGCTGGCACTGGCCATCATCTTCCTGGTGCTGGCAATCCAGTTCGAGTCGGTGCGTGACCCGCTGGTCATCATGGTCTCTGTACCGCTCGCCATCAGCGGGGCCTTGATTGCCCTGGCATGGGGTATGGCGACCATGAACATCTACTCCCAGGTGGGCCTCATCACCCTGGTGGGTCTAATTACCAAGCACGGTATCCTGATCTGTGAAGTAGCAAAGGAAGAGCAGTTGCTGCGCGGCATGAACCGAATGGAGGCCGTGATGCAGGCCGCCAAGGTGCGTCTGCGTCCGATCCTGATGACCACGGCCGCCATGATTGCCGGTCTGATCCCGCTGCTCTACGCCGCTGGCGCCGGTGCGGCACAGCGTTTCAGCATCGGTATCGTCATCGTGGCAGGTCTTGCCATCGGTACCCTGTTTACCCTGTTCGTGCTGCCGGTGATCTACACCTATCTGGCTTCCGAGCACAAACCCTTGCCGGTATTCGATGAAACCATTCCGCCCAAAGCAAACGGCGGACATTAATCATCAATCACATGCGAAGGCCCCGATACGGGGCCTTTTTTATGCTTCGCAGGAAAGACGACATAAGTGCATGAAGCAGTTAAACTAAAAAACACCACATCCAGACCGCAAGGACGCCATGTCAGGACTCTTCACCAAGACCGCCAGGGCCGTAGGCCGCAACGGACTCTCATATCGCCTGCTCTCCTACATTCTGGTCTGCAGTACCGTATTGGCGATGATCATTACGGCGCTGCAACTCGCCTGGGATTACCGCAAGGATGTCGCCGTCATCGAAGACAGCATCGGCCAGATCGAGGCCTCGTTCCTGCAACCCATCGCCGCCAGCTTGTGGAACCTGGATGAAGAGCAGGTCAAAGTGCAAATTGAAGGGATCATGAACCTGCCCAACATGCAGTTCGTGATGGTCAAGGAGATGCTCGGCAACTCCGAAGTCCCGCTGCTGACCCAAGGGGTCGAGCGGGAAAGCTATGATATCTCCCGCGAATTCAACCTCACCTATCAGGGTGAAATCGTCGGCAAGCTGTTCGTTGCCGCCTCTCTCGAGCAGATCTACCAGCGCCTCATCGAAAAATCGGTGCTGATCATGGTCAGCCAGACCATCAAGACCCTGGTGGTCTCATTTTGCATCCTGATCATCATTTACTATCTGGTGGTCAGGCACATCAACCGCATCGCCAACTACGCCCAGAAGTTCAACCTCGATCGGCTCGACATGGCGCTGGAGCTGGAAGGCCGCCCGCAGCCACGCAAGAAACCCGATGAGCTGGATACACTAGTCTCCACCCTCAACCAGATGCGTACCCGACTGCGTGACGAGCTGGTTGCTCGCCATCAGGCGGTCGAACAACTGCAAAAGGAACGGGACTTCTCCGCCACCCTGATCAACTCCGCCAACATGGTCATCTGCTGCATGGAACCGGATTTGACCATCGCCAGCATCAACCCGGCAGCCATCCTGTTAACCGGCTACCACCAGCAGGAGCTGTTGCAGCACAACTGGCTGGATCTCTTTGTCAGCCCGGCGCAACGGGAAGAGCTGAACGATATTCTGGCGGCGGAAGGTTCACTGGCCGACAAAGAGGTCATCATGCATGACCAGCAGGCCCATGAGCTGGTACTGCAATGGACCTTCGTCCCCTTCTACGATGGCCCCAACCTCAAGTACCAGATCGGCTTCGGTTACGACATCACCCAGCTGAAAAAGGTCGAGCGGGAGATTATCCAGCTCAACGAACAGCTGGAAGGCAAGGTGGTGGAGCGTACCCGCAGCCTGAGCGAAGCCAACAACCAGCTCGGCAAGGCGTACGACGACCTGAAACAGGCCCAGCAGACCCTGGTGGAGTCCGAGAAGATGGCCTCCCTCGGCTCGCTGGTGGCCGGGGTGGCACACGAGATCAACACTCCGATTGGCATCAGTGTGACCGCCTCCTCCTACCTGCAGGAGCGGGTCGCCGATTTCAAGTCTCATATCGACTCCAAGCAGCTGTCTCGCTCCTATCTCAACGAGTTCACCGTCAACCTCGACGAGTCGATGCAACTGCTGCAGAGCAACCTGCGGCGCGCCTCCGAGCTGATTGCCAGCTTCAAGCAGGTGGCTGTCGACCAGTCATCGGAAGCGCGCTACAACTTCAGTCTCGCCGACAACCTCCATCAGGTGGTGGTCTCGCTTGGCCACAAACTGAAGAAGAGCCAGTGCGAAGTGGATATTCAGTGCGATCCCAAGCTGTCGATCTTCTCCTTCCCGGGCAGTTTTACCCAGATCTACTCGAACCTGATCCTCAACTCCATCAACCACGGGTTCGACAACTGGGACAAACCGAAGAAGATCACCATCAAGGTGGAACAGCAGGGAGAGGAGCTGTTTATCGACTATTCGGACAACGGCCGCGGCATCCCGCCCGAAATCTTGCCACGCATCTTCGATCCCTTCGTCACCTCCAAGCGGGGTCAGGGTGGCAGCGGCCTGGGCACACACATCATCTACAACTTGGTGGTGCAACTGCTGAAAGGCCGTATCAGCTGTGCCAGCGAACCGGGCCAGGGCGCCCAGTTCCATATTCGCCTGCCGATCCAACATAACTGAGCGCTGGCTCTTGTGAGCCAGCCGCTTTATCCCCATCATGCTGTGATTGCATTCTTAATGAGCGGAGAACCTCGCAATGGCACAGCATTTTGACTATATCGCCATCGGCGGCGGCAGCGGCGGTATTGCTTCTGCCAACCGGGCTGCCATGTACGGTAAGAAAGTTGCCCTGATTGAAGCCAAAGAGTTGGGTGGAACCTGCGTCAACGTAGGCTGCGTACCGAAGAAGGCCATGTGGTATGCCGGCCAGATCGCCGATGCCATGAAATATGGCGCCGACTACGGCTTTGACACCACCCTCAACCACTTCAACTGGGCCAAGCTGGTCGAGTCCCGCCAGGCCTACATCGGCCGCATTCACCAGTCCTATCAGAACGTGCTGGGCAAGAACCAGATCACCGTCATCAAGGGCTTCGCCCGCTTCGTCAGTAGCAACACCATCGAGGTTAATGGCGAGCACTACACGGCCGATCATATCCTGATCGCTACCGGTGGCCGCCCGGAAATTCCGGCGATCCCGGGAGCCGAGCTGGGTATCGACTCCGACGGTTTCTTCGATCTGCAAAGCCAACCCAAGCGGGTTGCCGTGGTTGGAGCTGGCTACATCGCAGTCGAGATCGCCGGGGTGATGCAGGCACTCGGCTCAGAGACCCATCTGGTGGTGCGCAAGCACGCACCGCTGCGCAACTTCGACCCCATGATCCACGAGACATTGGTCGAAATCATGGCGCAGGAAGGGCCCAAGCTGCACACCCACGCCATTCCCAAAGCCGTGCTCAAGAACGCTGACAACAGCCTGACCCTGCAACTGGAAGATGGCCGCCATCTCACCGTCGACTGCCTGATCTGGGCCATCGGCCGGGTACCGGCTACCGACAACCTCAATCTGGCTGCCGCTGGCATCACGCTGGACGAGAAGGGCTTTATCCCGACCGACAAGTTCCAGAACACCTCTGTCGCCAACATCTATGCAGTGGGCGACAACACGGGTCGCATCCAGCTCACCCCGGTGGCCGTCGCTGCGGGCCGTCGCCTCTCCGAACGGCTGTTCAACAACAAGCCGAACGAGCACCTCAACTACGATCTGGTGCCGACCGTGGTGTTCAGCCACCCGCCCATTGGCACCATCGGCCTGACCGAACCGGAAGCCATCGCCGAATACGGCGAGGATCAGGTGAAGGTCTACCGCAGCCAGTTCACCGCCATGTACTCGGCACTGACCCAGCATCGCCAGCCCACCCGGATGAAGCTGGTCTGTGTCGGCCCGGAAGAGAAGGTGGTCGGTTTGCACGGTATCGGCTTTGCGATGGACGAGATCCTGCAAGGCTTCGGCGTCGCCATGAAGATGGGTGCCACCAAGGCGGACTTCGACAACTGTGTCGCAATCCACCCCACCAGTGCGGAAGAGTTTGTGACAATGCGATAAGCACGTTTGAAGCAGGCCTGTCATTATCAGGCCAACTTCAACAACTGCGTTCCCACGCCTCACCCCACCAGCGCGGAAGAGTTCGTCACTATGCGCTAAGGGCTGATGAAGTTGGCCTGTCACGAGCAGCCGGCTTCTACAGCCATGTAATCCCTTCATCCAAACCCGGCTCAGGCCGGTTTTTTTGATAACTCCTCGCCATTTATCTCGCAAATCCGTCGTTCTTTACGCCGATTTTACGCCTGCCACATGGCGCTTTATGGCGCCTTTACGCCTGTTTTACATACCCTTTTCAGCGTCAATGACACCAACAGAGTCGATGTGGTCTTACATCGGCTCTCGCAGCTAATTATCTCAATGGAGTCGATATGAATTGGCTATATCTGCTGCTCGTCCTCGCCTTGATGGCCTATCTGATGCGCGCACTCACGCGCAGTCACGAGTGAGGGACTACCTATATGCAGCAAGAAATTATCTACCCGGTGGCCAGCAAACTGCCGAGCCTCGTGAGCAATCCAATGCGTGCCCTGACGCACCGTGACCACGAGTGAGGAACTAGAACATGTGGCAAGAAATAATCTATCCGGTGGCCTTCGTGCTGCTGGTGCTGCTGCCGGCACCGCTGCTGGGCAACTACATCTACCGGGTATTTGAAGGCAAAATTCGCTGGCTGGCACCGGTCGAGCGCGCCACACTGGCTTGCTGTGGCACCGATGGGCGGGAGCAGGACTGGAAGTCCTACGCCCTCAGCCTACTGGCCTTCAACGGCGCCGGTTTCGGTCTGCTGTTCCTGATCCTGATGGCTCAGGGGTTGCTGCCCCTCAACCCGCAGCAACTGCCGGGTCTGAGCTGGCAACTGGCATTCAACACCGCGGTCAGCTTTATGACCAACACCAACTGGCAAGCCTATTCCGGTGAGGCCAGCCTCTCCTACTTCAGCCAGATGGTGGGGCTGACCACCCAGAACTTCGTCTCCGCAGGGACGGGCGCCGCCGTCGCCATTGCCCTGTTCCGCGGTATCGCCCGTCAGCAGACCATCAACCTTGGCAACTTCTGGCAGGATCTGGTGCGTTTCTGCCTCTATGTGCTGCTGCCCATCGCGCTGATCATGGCGCTGGTGCTGGTATGGCAAGGGGTGCCGCAAAGCCTGTCAGCCTATCTGCCGTTCCACGGTGTGGAAGGTCAGGAGCAGCTGCTGCCCCTCGGCCCGGCGGCCTCGCAGATCGCCATCAAGCAGCTGGGCTCCAACGGCGGCGGCTTCTTCGGCATCAACTCGGCACATCCGTTCGAGAACCCGACAGCCCTCTCCAACTGGCTGGAGATGGTCGCCCTGCTCACCATCGCCGCCGCCATGGTCTTTACTCTGGGCCGCTATGTGAAAGACATGGCCCACAGCCGCGCCATTCTCGGTGCCATGACCCTCATGCTGGTGCTGGGACTCTTCGTCTCCCTCTCCCAGGAGCTGAAACCGGATCCCGCCCTCGCCCAGCTCACCACTGACGCCAGCAACATGGCTGGCAACTGGGAAGGCAAGGAGAGCCGCTTCGGCCCAGTGCTCTCCAGCATCTGGGAAGTGGCGACCACTGCCGCCTCCAATGGTGCCGTCAACGCCATGCACGACAGCTTTACTCCGCTCGGCGGCATGGTGGGCATGATCAACATGCTGCTGGGCGAGGTCATCTTCGGCGGGGTCGGCTCCGGTATCTACGGCATGATGCTGTTCGTGCTGCTGACCGTATTCCTGTGCGGCCTGATGGTAGGGCGCACCCCGACCTATCTGGGCAAACGCCTCGGCATCACCGAAATGAAGTGGGTCGTCGCCAGCATGCTGGTCATGCCAGTGGGGGTTTTGGTGATCGGTGGTGTCACCCTGCTGATGCCGGATGCCAGCACCATCATCGGCCATGATGGCCCGCACGGTCTGTCACGCCTCATCTATGCCTACGCCTCGGCTGCCGGCAACAACGGCTCCGCCTTCGCCGGTTTTGCCGCCGGTGACAACTGGCAGTGCATCGCCATCGGTCTGGCCATGCTGCTCGGTCGCTTCGGCTACATCATTCCGGTACTGGCCATCGCCGGTCAGCTGGCCCGTGCGCCCCGTCAGGAGACGAGCGAAGGGGACTTCCCCATCAGCGGCCCGCTGTTCGTTACCCTGCTGATCATCACCGTCCTGCTGATAGGTGGCCTCTCCTTCCTGCCGGTGCTGGCACTGGGTCCGGTGGCCGAACATCTGAGTCTGATCGGAGGTGCATTCTGATGAACCTGACCCTGTCGATCACCATCCGGATGCCAATCGCCAACTATCTGATGCTGGGAGCTTTCCAATGAGCAAGTCCACTGCAATGAGCACCGACACCATGTTGGTGAAGGGCAAAAAACAGAAATCACAGATCATCCAGGCAATGGTTGAGGCCCTCTATCGCTTCAATCCCAAGGCGCTGTTTGGCAGTCCTATCCTGTTCACCCTCTGGCTGGCCGCAGTCATGGCGACCGTGGAGTCCCTGCTGGGGCAGCCTTTCTCCGGCGTTGCTCCCTCACTGGCCTGGCAGCTGACCGCCTGGCTCTGGCTCACCCTCTGGTTTGCCAACTTCGCGGAAACCCTGGCCGAGGGGCGCGGCAAGGCTCGCGCCGACAGCCTGAAGGCGGGCATGAGCCAGCTCAAGGCCCGTCGGGTGACCAATGCCAAAGATGGTCAGGGCGAGTGGGTGCCCGCCACCAGCCTGATGAAGGGGGATCTGGTGCTGGTACGCAGCGGCGAGATGATCCCGGCCGACGGCGAAGTTGTCGCTGGCATCGCCTCGGTCAACGAGGCGGCCATCACCGGCGAATCAGCCCCCGTCATCCGCGAGTCGGGTACCGATCGCAGCGGCGTGACCGGCAACACGACGGTCGTCTCCGACGAGATCTGGGTACGCGTCAGCAACAATCCGGGCGAAAGTACGCTGGATCGGATGATCGCACTGGTGGAAGGGGCCAAGCGCCAGAAGACCCCCAACGAGATGGCGCTGGACGCCCTGCTGGTGGGTCTGACCCTGATCTTCCTGCTGGTGGTCGCCACCCTGCCCTGGTTCCTCGACTACAACGGCACCCAGGTCCCGCGCCTCTACCTGATTGCCCTCTTCATCACCCTGATCCCGACCACCATCGGCGGCCTGCTCTCCGCCATCGGCATTGCCGGCATGGATCGATTGGTGAAGCTGAACGTCATCGCCAAGTCTGGCCGTGCCGTGGAAGCGGCCGGTGACGTGCGTACCCTGCTGCTGGACAAGACAGGCACCATCACCTTCGGCAACCGGATGGCCGATGAGTTGATCCCAGCACCGGGTGTCGACCCTGCCCTGCTGGCACAAGCGGCCATGCTGGCCTCGCTGGGTGACAATACCCCGGAGGGCAAATCCATCCTGACTCTGGCCAGCAAAAGCATGGCCAAGCCGAGCCAGCTGGAGAGCGACAAGGTGATCCCTTTCAGCGCCGAGACCCGCCTGAGCGGACTGGATCGCAACGGTCATCAATATCGCAAGGGTGCGGTGGATGCCGTGTTGAACTACCTCAGCCTCGACCGCAAGGCGGTGCCGGAGCTGGTGCTCAAGTCAGTCGACAGCATCGCCCGCCAGGGTGGGACTCCGCTGCTGGTCTGCACGCAGGAGAAACTGCTGGGGGTGGTCTACCTCAAGGACATCATCAAGCCCGGTATCAAGGCTCGCTTCCAGATCCTGCGCCATATGGGGATCCGTACCGTGATGATCACCGGTGACAACCCGAAAACCGCCGCCGCCATCGCCGCCGAAGCCGGGGTGGATGACTTCATCGCGGAAGCGACGCCGGAGAAGAAGCTCGCCTATATCCGGCAGGAGCAGGCCGATGGCCGTCTGGTCGCCATGTGCGGTGACGGCGCCAACGATGCGCCCGCACTGGCGCAGGCTGACGTGGGGCTGGCCATGAACGAGGGCTCCCAGGCCGCCAAGGAGGCGGGCAACCTGGTGGATCTCGACTCCAACCCCACCAAGCTGCTGGATGTGGTGCTGGTCGGCAAACAGCTGCTGGTGACCCGTGGCGCCCTGACCACCTTCTCCATCGCCAACGACGTGGCCAAGTACTTTGCCATCCTGCCAGCCCTGTTCATCGCCGCCTACCCGCAACTGGGGGCACTGAACCTGATGCAGCTGGGCAGCCCGCAGAGCGCCATCCTGTCGGCCATCATCTTCAACGCCCTGATCATTGTGGCGCTGGTGCCGCTGGCACTGCGTGGTGTCGACCTGAAAGGCTCGGCCGCCAGCCTGCTGCGCCGCAACCTGCTGATCTACGGTGTCGGCGGCCTGCTGGTGCCGTTTATCGGCATCAAGCTGATTGATCTGGTCATTACCGGCCTGGGTCTGGTGTAACGACATAACCGGGATGCGGGTCAGACCCGCATCCCCAGCCATCCTTTTGGAGCAAGAGAATCATGATAGCAATCAGAACCCTGTTGACCCTGACCCTGCTGCTGGGCGTGGGTTATCCGCTGGCGGTCACCGGGCTGGCCCAGCTGCTCTTCCCCTGGCAGGCCAACGGCAGCCTGCTCACCAACGCCAAGCAGCAGGTGGTCGGCAGCGCCCTGCTGGCACAGAAGTTCGAGCGGGCCGACTACTTCCATCCCCGCCCCTCAGCCAGCGATTTCAACACCATTGGCGGCAGCGCCAGCAATCTGGGGATGAGCTCACCGCTGCGGGCAGAGTTTGCCGAACAGGTGGCCAAGGCACAGCCGGGAACCCGCTCCCCCGCCATGCTGACCCGCTCCGCCTCCGGCCTCGATCCCCACCTGCCGCTGGATGCGGTGCTGGCTCAGGTCGACCGCGTCGCCAAAGAACGTGGACTGGATCCCGCCCAACTGACGGAGCAGGTCAAGTCGGCCACACAAGCTGGTATCCTTGGCCCGCAGGTGGTCAACATTCTCCAGCTGAATCTGCAACTGGATCATAAAAAGGGCGCCTGATGGCGCCCATTCCGGTTTGGTGATGACCTCGATTTTCGAAACGGGCGGTTGGCTCGATAGGGATAACAATGGCTGATGTAGCAAGCGCTGACGCCCTGCTGGCGAGTCTGATGCAGGAGCATGGGGATGCGTGATGAGGTAAGGGCTGACGCCCTGCTGGCGAGCCTGGAACAGGAACACAAGGGCAAGCTGAAGGTGTTTCTCGGGGCCGCTCCCGGCGTGGGCAAGACCTACGCCATGCTGCAGGCGGTGCGGGAACAGGCCAAAGAGGGGGTCGACATCCTGATCGGCGTGGTGGAGACCCACGGCCGTCAGGAGACGCTGGCCCTGCTCGACAAGCTCGCCATCATGCCGCGCAAGATCCACATGCACCGCCAGCAGCGACTGGAGGAGATGGATCTCGACGGCCTGCTCGCCCGCAAACCGGCCATCGCCGTGGTGGACGAGCTGGCCCACAGCAACGCCCCCGGCAGCCGCCACGAGAAGCGCTGGCAGGATGTGGAGGAGCTGCTCAACGCCGGAATCGACGTCTACACCACCCTCAACGTGCAGCATCTGGAGAGCCTCAACGATCTGGTGTGGCAGCTCACCGGGGTCAGGGTGAAAGAGACCCTGCCCGATCAGGTGCTGCTGGAGGCCGACAGTCTGGTGCTGATCGACCTGCCCCCCAAGGAGCTGCTCGGCCGCCTCAAGGAGGGCAAGGTCTATGTGCCCCATCAGGCCAAGGCTGCCCTGCAATCCTTCTTCTCCCTCAACAACCTCACCGCATTGCGGGAACTGGCGATGCAGACCGCCGCCAGCCATGTGGAGGGCGATCTGCAACTGCAGTGGCAGGCAGCAGGCAAGAGCACCTTGCCGCTGCGGGGCAAGCTGATGGTCTGCCTCGGCGACCTGCACGGCTCGGCGCTGGTGCGCTATGGCCACCGATTTGCCCAGCGTCGCCAGCTGCCCTGGCTGGTGGTGCATGTCGACAGCAATGGCCGCCGCTCTGCTGATGTGGAACAAGCACTGGCGCTCGCCTCTCACCTCGGTGCCAAGGTGCTGACGCTCTCCAGCCCGGCGGTCGCCAACACCCTGCTGGAGACCGCCGAACAGCAGCAGGTCTCCCAGCTGCTGCTCGGCAAACCTCACAAAGCGCCGTGGCGCCGCTCGCTGGTGCAACACCTGCTCAAACAGGCGCAGGGGCTCGAAATCACGCTGGTCGATACCGAGAAGCAGAAGCCCGAAGTGGGGATGCGCGTCCCGACCCCGAAGGATATACACCACAGCCTGCTGGCGGTGACCATCATGGGGATCACCTCGGCCGCCGCCTGGGGGCTCTCCTACTGGCTGCCACCAGCAGCGTTGCCGCTCATCTTTGTACTGGGGGTGCTGGCGACGGCCCTCACCACCAGTCTGGTACCCGCCACGCTGGCGGCGGTGCTGGGCTTTATCGCCCACAATCTGCTCTTCACCGCCCCCTACTTCTCCCTGAGCGTCGCCAACCACAGCGATCTGCTCACCCTGTTCGTGCTGCTTATCGTCGGCATGACGGCAGGACGGCTCGCCTCCCGTCAGCGCCAGCAGTTGATCGGTCTGCGCGAGACCCAGCAGTTGGGCAATGCCCTGCTTTCCCTCAGTCAGGGGCTGGCCACCGCCAGCAGCCCGGAGGAGGTGCTCAGACAAGGGGCGCAAGCTATCTCGCTGGCACTGGGCCAGCCAACCGTGGTGATCGACAAGGAGTTCAACGATCGGCTCGGCAACGAGAAGCACAGGCCAGGCCAGACCGACAAGGCGGCCATCGACTGGTGTCTGGCCCAGAAGCAGAGCGCCGGAGCCCACACCGCAACTCTCAATGCCGCCGAAGCCCAGTATCACCACCTCAGCGATGATCTGGTGATCGGCATAACGCTGGCCAATCCGCTCTCCTCCTCTGCCGAACACCAGCTGCAGGCGCTGCTCACCGACATTCGCGCCGCGCTGGCGCGGATCGACCTCAACGAGCGGCTGGCCGACAGCCAGTTGCAGGCGGAGACCGACCGGATGCGGGCCGCCCTGCTCTCCTCGGTCTCCCACGACTTGAAGACGCCGCTGGCCACCATCATGGGTGCCGGCAGCACCCTGCTGGAATATGGTGACCGGATCCCGCCGGATGATCGCAACGAACTGCTCCACTCGGTACAGGACGAGGCGCGCCGCCTGCACAGCTATGTGCAAAACCTGCTGGATATGACCCGCATCGGCTCCCCCGACTTCCAGTTGAAACGGGACTGGGTCGATCTGGCGGATCTGGTGGAGAGCGCCCGCAAGCGGCTCGACTCCTCCTGGCGCCAGCACAAGCTGCTGGTCCATTTCGATCAGCATGTGCCCCAGCTCTATGTCCATGGCGCCCTGATCGAACAGGTGCTGGTCAACATCCTCGACAACGCCTCTCGCTACTCGCCGGCAGGCACCCCCATCGAGTTCAAGGTGATGGTGGCCGAACCCGACCTTATCATCGATATCATCGATATCGGGGTCGGTATCGCCGAGTCGGATCGTGAGAAGATCTTCAACCTCTTCTACACCCAGCCAGTTGGCGATTGCGGCAGCCGTGGCACCGGGCTTGGCCTCGCCATTTCCCGCGCTATGATAGAGGCCCACGGCGGCAAGATTTGGGCCTTCTCCGGCCCCAATGGCAACGGCACCTGCATGCGTATCTCCCTGCCGCTCGCGCTCAATTCACCGGAGGTCTGATGGCTGACCGCCAGCTCGGGTCACTCAGCCCCTCCCACCATTCGCCTCTGGAGGTTCGATGGCGCACATTCTGGTCATAGATGATGAAGCGGCGATCCGTCGCTTTCTGCGGATCAGCCTGATTGCCGAGGGGCATCAGGTGAGTGAGGCGGTGGGGGTCAATGAAGGGCTGGAGCAGTATCGCCACCTCAACCCCGATCTGGTGATCCTCGATCTCGGTCTGCCTGACGGCGATGGCATTCAGGTGTTGCAGGCCATTCGCGAACACCACCCCAATCCGGTGCTGGTGTTGTCGGCCCGCGATTCGGAGCAGGAGAAGGTGCGGCTGCTGGATGCCGGAGCCAACGACTATATGAGCAAGCCGTTCGGCATCGGCGAGATGATGGCCCGCATTCGCGTGCTCTTGCGCCAGCGGGCTGGCGTCAGCAGCGGCGAGCGGCGCCACTTCCCCCAATGCGGGCTGACGCTGGATGTCAGCAGCCACAAGGTGACCATGAAAGACGAGGAGATCCCCCTCTCCCGCAAGGAGTTCGCCCTGCTGCAGGCGCTGGTGTGCCACCCAGGCAAGCTGGTGATGCAGACCCAGCTGCTCAATGACATCTGGGGGCCGAGCCACAAGGAGGATACCCACTACCTGCGCATCGTCATCGCCAGCCTGCGCAAAAAGCTGGGGGATAACCCCCAGCAACCGACGCTTATCGAGACCGAATCAGGTATCGGCTACCGCTTTATCGGCAACTGACGTTTCACGTGGAACGACGCCCGCAGCAAATCAGCGCCAACAGACCGCAGCCACTCAGCAACAGGCCGAGATCCTGCAATCCGGCCGCCACCGCCAATCCCAGGCTGAGCAGCAGGTAGTAGCCAAGCCCGAACAGGGCACCAGCACTGCCCGCTACCTCGCGATAGGCCAGCAGCGCCTGACTCAGCACATTTGGAATCGCCAGCCCAAAAGCGATGACTACACCCATCATGGGCAACAGGAACCAGAGGCTGGCCTGAGTCGTCCAGACCAGCAGCCCGGCAATCAACGCCAGCACGCTAGCCAGTCTACTCAGAGAGGACGGCTGCCACCCCCTCCCCAGCAGATGCTTGTTGAGCAGGCTGCCGAGCAGAGTCGCCAGTGCCAGCAAGATCCCCGAATAGCCAAACTCGCCGGTGCTCAATCCCAATCCGGCAAACAGGAAGGGGGCCAGACTGTAGTAGCCAAACAGCATAGTGTTGAACAGGGCGACCAGCATGGCACTGCGCCAGAGTCCGCCATCCTTCATCATCCGACACGCCAGCGGCCAGAGTGCGACTTGCCGGGTGGTGGCCGGACGGGTTTCCGGCAGTTGCCAGCAGGTCACCAGCAGCAAGCCTACCGCCAGTATCAGCAAACCGCTGAATACCCCGAGATAGCCGAACCCGCTCGCCAGCTGGCCGCCACTGAGCAGCCCCAGCACCGGGCTCAAGGAGAGCGCTATGCCCATCACCGAGAAGACCCGTGCCAGATCGCTGCCCTGATAGCTATCGCGCAGCATGGTCTGGGTCACCACGGAGCCCACGGCGGCGCCAAAGGCCGAGATAACCCGAGCCAGCAGCAGGGTTTCAAACTGGTTGGCCAGCAGCGCCAGCAGGGTGCCGACGCCATAGGTAAGCAGACCTGCCAGCATGGCGGGACGCCGCCCGATTAGATCGCAGAGCCGTCCCCAACAGACCACGCCTACCGCAAACGCCAGAAAATAGACCGACAGGGTCTGGGATGCCTGCCCTTCGCTCACCCGAAACTGGCTGGCGATGTGGGTCAGGACCGGGCTGTAGATGGTTTCCACAATTTGGGGAAACATCATCAATCCCACCACCAGCCAAAGCGGTGGCAACTTGTTGTTCATGACAAACCTCCTTCACAAGAGGTCGCCATTCTAGAGAGATTCAGATTGTCTGATTACAATAAGCAGGACTATAAACATCAAAAATAAGACACATGGCTTTTATTCTTCCCGATCACCCTTTTGACCCCGACCAGCTGACGGGCAGCGTGATCGGCATTGCCTCCGCCCTCGGCTGGCACGACTCAGGCCTGCATCAGCATCAGCGCCATCAGCTGCTGTTCGCTCAATCCGGCTGCATGACCATGGAGCTGGAAGGTCGGGTCTGCCTGCTGCCGCCTACCCGCGCAGCCTGGCTGCCTGCAGGCACCGAACACAGGATCTTGATGCGCGGTGTCGTTGCCTACCGCTCCCTCTACTTCCAACCGCACCCCGAGTTGCCCGGCACGGTGGAGGTGCTGGCGGTCAATCCGCTGCTGCACGAACTGATCGAACGGATGGCACTCTGGCCGTGGGACAAGCCGCAAGAGCCGCAACAGCGGACGGTGGCACTGTTTATGGAAGAATTGAGGCTGGCGCCGCGGGAGTCGTGGCAGTTGCCGCTGCCGACCGATCCCAGACTGGGCGACTGGCTACAGCAGTTGAAACGGGGGGATGCCCTGCCCGATCGGCTCAACCGGCTGGCCGAGCGGGTGGGTGCCAGTGACAAGACCATTGGCCGCATTTTCATGCGGGAGACCGGCATGAGCTACCAGGCGTGGCGTCAGCAGTGGCGGCTGTTGCGCGCCATGGAGCTGCTGGCAGAAAGCGAGTCCATCAGCCGGATTGCCGCTGCGCTGGAGTTCTCCAGCGACAGCGCCTTTATCAGCTTCTTCAAACAACATACGGGACAGACCCCCCTGCGCTACCTCAGCTCTCGGGGTGAGTCGCCACAGCCTGGCTCGCTTCCACCACCAGGGTATCCAGCGCCAGCGGCTTGAGATTGTGCAACGCATCCTGCACCACGGCGTGGGATGCCTGCTGCAACTCGCTCTGCACATCCCGCTCCAGCTGGGCACTCTCCAGCTCGGGCCGCGGGTTTTCGTTGGCCATCACGTTCAGGCTCAGGGCACTCACAATCAGGGTAGCGATCAGGCTTTTCATCTGGTTTGCTCCGGTATGGTTGAGATGACCAGATAGCTATTCCAATAGTTGTGCCAATCCTCACGCAATTCATAACATGATGATTTTGTTTAAATTAACTATATCTCGATACCAAATTGAGTCGCAAAATGCATCCCACACGGTCATTTTTAAACCAACAGTTGGTGCTTTTAACCACCCTTGATTTTTGCACCATGTTCCACGTGGAACGTCCCATCTTTTTGATCGACACCCGCTTTTAAACTGAGCTATGGTGCTACATCCCCGTAACTCAAATCTGGATCTGTCACTGAATGGAATTTTCCTTGTTCGGCGAGAAGTTCACTCGCCACGCCGGCATTACCCAACTCATGGATGACCTCAATCAGGGGCTGACCAATCCGGACGCCATCATGCTGGGTGGCGGCAATCCAGCCCCCATCCCCGCCATGCAGGAACGCTTTCAGGCCGAGGCCAAGAGCCTGCTCGACAACGGCGAGCTGGTCAAAGCGATGGCCAACTACGACGGCCCACAGGGCAAAGACAGGTTCACCAAAGCGCTGGCAGCCCTGCTCAGCAAGGAGCTGGGCTGGGATATCTCAGCCCGCAATATCGCCCTGACCAACGGCAGTCAGAATGCCTTCTTCTACCTGTTCAACCTGCTGGCCGGCGAATTTGCCGATGGCCGCAAGAAGAAGGTGCTGTTCCCACTCGCTCCCGAATACATCGGCTATGCCGACTCAGCGCTGGCCGACGACTACTTCGTGGCCTACAAGCCCACCATCGAGAAGCTGCCCGATGGCCAGTTCAAATACCACGTGGATTTCGAGAGCCTGCAGGTGGGCGACGATATCGGGGTGATCTGCGTCTCCCGCCCGACCAACCCCACCGGCAATGTGCTGACCGATGAAGAGATCGAACACCTCGATCAGATCGCCCGCGACAAGGGGATTCCGCTGCTGATCGACAACGCCTACGGCGTCCCCTTCCCTGGCATCATCTTCAGCGAAGCCAAGCCATTCTGGAACGCCAACACCATCCTCTGCATGAGCCTCTCCAAGCTCGGCCTGCCAGGCACCCGCTGCGGCATCGTCATTGCCGACGAGAAGATCATCCAGGCCATCACCAACCTGAGCGGCATCATCAATCTGGCGCCGGGCAGTCTGGGGCCCGCCATCACCATCCCGATGATCGAGAGCGGCGATATCATCACCCTCAGCGAGCAGGTAGTAAAACCCTTCTATCAACAGAAGGCGGAGCTGGCGGTACAGCTGCTGCGCGAAGCGATCCCCGACCCGCGCTTCCACATTCATAAACCGGAAGGGGCCCTCTTCCTCTGGCTCTGGTTCGAGGGCTTGCCGATCCACTGTCAGGAACTTTATGAGCGACTGAAGGCGAAGAACCTGCTGATCGTGCCGGGTCACTACTTCTTCCCCGGCATTGATGACCCCGAGTGGCGCCACAGCCAGGAGTGCATTCGCCTCAACTACTCCCAAAGCGAGGAGCTGGTGCGCCGCGGCATCGCCATTCTGGCCGACGAGATCAACACCCTCTACGCTGGTTAATCCAATCCAGCGATACAAAAACAGAAAGGCCTGCAGATGCAGGCCTTTGTTGTTTATCGCGATCCGGTTTGCTTAGCCGGGCAACGCCAGCTGCTCGGGTTTACCGATGGGGATGGCACGGGGCTTGAGCGCCTCCGGCAGTTCGCGCGCCAGATCGATGGTCAGCAGACCATGCTCCAGTTTGGCGCCCTGCACCTCCACGTGCTGGCTCAGCTTGAAGGCGAGCTCGAAGTCACGCTCGGCAATCCCCTGATGGAGGAACTGACGCTCACCGGCCGCAGCGCCTTTGCGCCCCTTCACCTTGAGGGTGCCGTTTTCGGTCTCCAGCTCCAGCTCTTCGCGCTCGAAGCCAGCCACGGCGACCGTGATGCGATAGCCATCCTGATCGCGCTTTTCAATGTTGTACGGGGGGTAAGCGGCGGTCTTCTGCTCGAACAAACCTTCCAGCTCACGGGCCATCCGCTCGAAGCCGACGGCGTTGGAATAGAGATGAGAAAAATCGAGGTTACGCATAATCCTATCCTTCTAATAAGCAACAGGTTCAACTCTCCACAGGCCCGTCATCGGCACCCGGGAAATTTTAAAATTTCAGTGAATTCAGGCTATCAGCCGTTGATCTCAATCTTGCGCGGCTTCATCGCCTCGGGCACTTCACGCACCAGCTCGATGTGCAGCAAGCCGTTTTTCAGGTCGGCCCCTTTCACCCGCACATAGTCGGCCAGCTGGAAGCGGCGCTCGAAACCACGCTCGGCGATCCCCTGATAGAGATAGTTGCGCCCGGTGTCGGCCTGCTTGTTGCCCTTCACCGTCAGCAGATTTTCCTGGAAGCTCAGCTCCAGCTCTTCCTGAGTAAAGCCCGCCACCGCCATGCTGATGCGGTAGTCGTTGTCACCCAGCTGCTCGATGTTGTAGGGGGGATAACCAGCATTGCCATTGCTGGCCGCAGATTCGATGAGATTGGCCAGACGATCGAAACCGATGGCAGAACGATAGAGCGGAGAAAAGTCGATAGAACGCATAGTATTACCCTCTTATGAGCGATAACGGATTGTTTTCCCTCCTTATGGACGGGCGCCTGGTCGAAACCTCTGTCGAGCGTTCCGGCCTTGTTACCTATATAGGGGCTCACTTTTTCCTTTCAAGGGGATTTTTTCAAATTTTTTAAATGGCCGCACCGACCTGTAGAACATCAACCTGTTGGCCCGATAGTGATGATAATCGATCCGTGGGCCACTGATGGCAATGCGCTCCGCACTCCATAATTGGTTGCATATCCACCAGCCAACATGGAGCCATCTCATGAAGATTACTCAGGTTCGTAACGCCACCTTGCTGCTCGACTATGCCGGCACCCGCTTTCTGATCGACCCCATGCTCTCGGCCAAGGGAGCCTTCCCCGGCTTTGAGGGCACCGCCAACAGCCATCTACGCAATCCGCTGGTCGAGCTGCCGCTACCGATCGATGAGCTGGTCGATGTGGATGCCATTATCGTCACCCACGACCATCCCGACCACTGGGATGACGCAGCCAGAGCCCTGATCCCCATGCATCTGCCGCTCTTGGTGCAACATCAGAAGGATGCCGATGCCATTCGTGCCAGTGGCTTTGAGGATGTGCGCCTGCTGAGCGACCAGCCCGAGTTTGCCGGCATTCGCCTGCAGCAGACCGGTGGCCAACACGGCAGCGACCAGTTGATGGCGGTACTGGGCGAGCGCATGGGAGAGGTATGCGGCGTGGTCTTCTCCCACCCCGATGAGCAGTGCCTCTATCTGGCCGGTGATACCATCTGGCATCCCACGGTCGAGCAAGCCCTGCAACAGCATCAGCCTGAGGTCATCATCCTCAACTGCGGCGATGCACAGGTGCCCGGACTCGGTTCCATCATCATGGGCAAGGAGGATGTCGCCGCCGTTTATCAGGCCGCACCGCAAGCCACGCTGATCGCCAGCCATATGGAGGCGGTCAACCACGCCGTGCTGTCACGCCAGGAGCTGTGCGACTATCTGGCGGAACGGGGCATGATGGATCGGGTACGGGTGCCAGAAGATGGAGAGGCGATATCACTGTGACCCGCAGGAGGGCCATGCTAGACATGGCCCTTCGGCTTTCACTGCCAGACGCTTATGATGAGTGGTCTGCGCACAGAGAGGAGCCAACATAATGCCCACCCCGATCGTTGCCGTGGTGACCTTCGATCACTTCAGCCCTTTTCACTGCGCCGTCCCCTGCCTCATCTTCGGCGATATCCTGCCGGGCCAGCCGCTGTTCGAGCTCAAGATCTGCTGCGGCGATGGCAACCGCCACGCACACTCGGCACAAGGCTTCATCATTCAGGCTCCCCATGGGCTGGAGGTGCTGGCCGAGGCGGAGATCATCGTCATCCCCTTCTGGCACGACCCGGCAGCACGGCCACCCGCAGCGCTGCTCGATGCCCTGATTGCCGCCAGAGCCAGAGGTGCCCGACTGGTCGGGCTCTGTCTTGGCACCTATGTGCTCGCCTACGCCGGGCTGCTCAATAGTCGCAAGGCATCGACCCACTGGGAGTACGAGCAGGATTTCTGCCACCGCTTTCCCTGCGTGCAGCTCGATACCAACGCCCTCTATGTGGATGACGAGGGGCTGGTCACCTCGGCAGGCACTGCCGCCGGGCTGGACTGCTGCCTCTATCTGGTACGCCAGTACCACGGCTCGGCCATCGCCAACAAGGTGGCGCGGCGGCTGGTGATCCCGCCCCACCGGGAAGGGGGTCAGGCCCAGTTTATCGAGCAGCCGGTGCCCACCTCCACCCGCGATGTCCGGATGAACCAGTTGCTCGACCACCTGCGTGCCCATCTGGCCGAGCCTCACACCCTGGACTCTCTGGCAGATCACACCCTGATGAGTCGACGCACCTTTACCCGCCGCTTTCATCAGGCTACCGGCCTCTCGGTGGGTGAATGGCTGCTGGCGGAGCGGCTAAGGCGCAGTCAAGAGTTGCTTGAAGTGAGCGGCCATTCCATCGATCGCATCGCCGAGCTGGTCGGCTTCAAGAGTGCCACCTCCCTGCGCAACCACTTCCGCGCCCGCTTTACCATCTCCCCCAGCGAGTGGCGCCGATCTTTTCGCAGCCAAAACCCCTGATACACAGACTCGATGTTTCACGTGGAACGTGGTCAGAAAAACAAAAAGCCGCTCCCTGTGAGCGGCTTTTGTATATCGAGCTGACAGTGTCGGATCTCACTCCTACTGAAAATCACCATTCAATGAAAACAGCCACTTATCGGACTTCGTGCACACGAAAAATCTCATCAATATTGCAATGAATCTTACGAAATCTCATAAGTCATGAAATGCCTTAAATTTCAGTTTGTTATTAACATGCCTGATGACTTGAGCAATTCCAAGGAGATTATGGCTTTTCCCGCAGCGGTTTCGGGTCAGTTGGAGAGCTCGGTTCCTGAAGATCTGAATTTTTACTCTGCTTCCGGTGCTTGAGCTCATCTTTCACCCATTGGCCTGCCCGCTTCATCTCATTCCTGAGATCTTCTATTTCTTGCTCTGTTAGACGCCGATAACTCATCTCGTAACCTCCTTAGCTCCAACACTCAGAAGCGATTCCTCTGAGACTTGCGCCACGGTAATCTATCCAATTCG
This sequence comes from Aeromonas sp. R9-2, assembly GCF_040908025.1. Taxonomy (NCBI): domain Bacteria; kingdom Pseudomonadati; phylum Pseudomonadota; class Gammaproteobacteria; order Aeromonadales; family Aeromonadaceae; genus Aeromonas; species Aeromonas sp. R9-2. The sequence goes on along the minus strand of NZ_JBFOCX010000006.1, from coordinate 82,901 downwards.
AAACCCTATGATACATAAGGAATTGACGTGATGGATGAATCCGATTTCGGAATGAACATTGATATCTCGGGCTTACCCGGCCCATTGTTGAATATGGTCATACTCGTAGTCTCTTTTCTCGGATTGCGACTTTTTTTCCACTATAGAGCGGGAACCTCATATGGTTTTGTAAGCAGACTATACGCATTACTTGCTGGCCGCTCAGAATACCAAGACGATACCCTTGCCGAATTCTGGCGACGCAATAAGGAACTTGAGCGTTTTAACGCGATTTTCAACTTCAAAGCCAAATCGCTAGAGGATGCTCATAAACTCATTAAATGGTTCGACGAATATGACTTGGACCATAAAAAATTCGCCCGCCTTAAGGTCTGGTTCGACATTGAAAAACTGGAAATAAAGAAAGCGACTAGAACCCAAGCTGTTAGCTTTATGTTTTTGGGGATTGCGCTTGCCTTGGCGTCGGTCCCATCGCTCGATCTTGGGATAAGGAATGCTGCATTGATCAAGTTCAAAGACGAATCTCAATGGATCTGGCTCGATCATGACCGAGCGTACAATGCCCCCTACAGCCTTAGCAAAGACTGGCTGTTAACCGCACAAAACTGCACACAGAAAACGTTCATTGCAGAGTCTGTAGCTGGTGAGACTCAACTGAAAACAGAGACCATCGCCAACATTTGCGATTCGTTCACCAACATATCCGACGCGGCCCGTATCGACGAGATAATAAAAGGTCAAAAAATATTCTTGGTGTTTGCTCTCCCATTCATAGTCTTTGCAATTGCATCATTCACTGAGCTCTTCCGAAGGCTGACAGCTGTTGAAGCCGCGACCTATCTAGCGGAAAAGAAACGGATCAAGGCCGAGGCCAACGAACAATCATCCAGCTCCAACGCTCGAAATACGGAAGCCACGCAAGAAACCTCTGAGGTTGCTAGCTAGGTACACTTTCTGCCGTATCTGCTGATCCCAAACAGCATCAACCGGCTGAATCCCCCGAGAAGCCAAGTCGTTCATCACACTGGCCGAACTCCGACCGGCTTCTCGGGCCAGGTCACGCAGCAAGACATACTCCGAGCAGAACTTGTCTATCGAGTGCTGGCTGACCAGTTGCCCTGACGAATGGTTGCTGGAATATGTTTCAAGAAGACCTGTATTGGCGAGCTGGTAAGCAAACTCCTGATGAATCCCCATACGCTTCGCGGCTTCGGTTATCGAAAAGAGCTCAGAATTGGAAGATCGCTCCCGATACCAATCTTCGAACTGGTGACTATCGAAAACCAGCTCCCGGATTGTTGGCTTTGGGCTCGACGCATATGCACCCAACGAGCCCTGTTTGATCGCCTCAATGATGATCACCAACGGCTCTTTCACCCCTGCTCGAAACCGCCTCAGCGCCTGATTCATGGTCATAGCCTCGAGAGGTGCTGAACTGCTGTGAGCAAGCGACTTCAGAAACCCGGACAACTGCTCCATTGAAAAGGCCCAAACGCCCCTGGAGGTTGATCCTGGTGCCTTCTGGTATGTGATATATCCATTCTGGCGTAGCTGTCCGAACTGCTTCTTGGTAACGCCGAGATAGTCAGCCGCATCCTTAGCGGTTAGGGTGTCGGTCAGCCATTCCTTGAGCCTCACCACGTCCGGCTTCCACACCAGTACCGATTCTCGCTTTGGCCCCTGTACTGACATACTGCGTACATCATCGTCCGCGATAGCACGCCTCATGTGGGATTTGGGAACTGCGAACTCCCGGCAAGCAGCTTGCAGCGCGAGCCATGGGTGGGACTGGATGGTTCGATCCTTGAAGAGTGTGTTCCGGCGGCTCAAAGCCTTTGGCCAGTGCTCATTGAGATACTGTTCCAGCAGTTGCTTGTAGGGGTCAAAGCAGCCATCCTCAAAAGACCCGTAGAACGCTTTATAGAATCGACTTAGCCGCCGTTCTCCTTGCTCAGAGGCGCTCACTGAAAAGGATGTGTTGAGGAACTTGGTAAAGCTCTCGGTCCCACCAAACAGCGCATCTGCTACTTGGGTCATCACGTTGGCTGACGTATCCATATGAAGCATCCTCGTATCGATGCCGGTCTTACCCATACCGTCACGACCGACAAAACGAGCAAACAACAGAATAAGCTCTGATCGCATTTGGAGATCCAGGTTGTGCCCTGTGGCTATCAAAGCCCGTGATACAGAGCCTCGCTCCAACCATCCTTGCTGTCGTCTTACAGCTTCGGGGGCCAGGCACAGGGCTGATTCAGATAGATCTGCGCCACACTTACAAAGCTTGGTACTGCGAGCCTTGAACAGTATTGGGCTGTTACAGGCCGGACAGGTATCTCTAAGCCAGCCTCCATGTTCAGCACACACCACTGACGCTTTCAGATGCCACGCAGCCTTCCATCGTTGCGTTTCCCTGATACAGACGGGGCAATAACGTAAGCGACCCAGGCGGTGGCTCTGATCGACCAAACAAACCGCCGCCGAGATCGATGACATTTCTGTCCCCCAACCAGTCCAACCCACTCCTGCGAGCAGGTCATGGTATAAATGCAGCTCCGATAGTCTCGGTAGTTGCCCCACTGCGCACATCCAGCGGGTAGAGCCATAGCAATTCAGTTCCGCTAAGCGAACCAAATAACCTATCGGTGACTCGTCCGGGCAGCTGGCAGGATAGATCGGAGGGTATATCAATGCACAGCCGTGACTTATGACTGGTGCCCGCATACCCTCCAGGCCCTTACTTCGGGTCATGCGGCAGCACCTGCCACTCGGCGTACTCCCATAGGTCGGCGATATCGGATGACCGGCCCTGTTCCTGGTCTAAGGCCTTTCTCAGATACACCCAGTAGCTGAGAGCCTGGTGCTTCAGGGTGTCGAAGCACGGTTGTGGAAAGTCGATATTCAGCCGCAGAACAAACTTCAATATGAGAGATGTGTAATACTCGGGACTATCTAGCTGAGACAAGCGGAACAGAAAGGTATCCAACCCCTCAGGCTGAAACAGCAGCTCAGCGGCATTAACAAGGTGAATCCGCGCCGTGCCGCACTGCTTCAGCTCGCGATTGAAGTTATGCACCGTGAGCTTCGGATAGTCTAACCAGTTACACAACAAGCTGATCAGCGCGATCCGGGCCGGGTAATCCAGACCGTGTTCCATGGGGAGTATCGAATACGCTCCGTCCGGCACAGATCCTTCATCCAGGAACAGCTGCATTTGCTCGATGGGACTATCGATTATCTCCGCAGGCGCGTCAGCTAACCGCGCACCACAGGCACAGTACGATAGGTTCGTTGATGCCAATGGGAGCAGGGAATGACAGCTTGGGCACCGATCAACCAGCCAGATTTGGTGCTTGGTGCAAGCGCAGGATACCCAGCTTTGCCAAGCGCTACGCCAATAGCCTCTCTCCGCGATGCAAAGCGGACAATATCTGAGGTGTTGGGTGTTCGCACCAACGGCACTAGCTGTTGGCTGATTACCTGCCCAATCAGCGGCTAATAGCTCAGCAACGGAGAGCGCGGGGGTTTGAAGTACGCATCGTGACGACAGGTTCCTGAATAACCAGGTTGGGCTTTCGTACTGATTCAGTTCCGCCAGACGCTTCAAATATCCATAAGGCAGTTCGTCCGGGAAGCGATCTGGATGCAGCGGTGGTTTGATCAACTCCATGACTCTCCTCCTGTCTTGGAAGCCCGTACAGCAGAAGCAGGCTCGAACAGATTAAATGGCATTCCGGGGCTATCGAGCCGCTTCCAACGGAACCCATCATTGAAGGGGTTCAGCGCGCCCTTACCTTCGTGCCACACCCAATCGACAAATGCTCTTTCTAATACAGAGCGATCAATTGCGGATATAGAGTGCTGAGTAGCCCAGGCGTAGCTCCCCGTCATCAACCGAACGACGTAATCGATAATGCCATTTGTGGCGAAGTGGAAACGTCTTAACAGGTCACCATCCAGCTGCAAGGGCCTCTTTAAACCAAGCTTTTGATCGAAGTGGGTAATTACACCAGCAAAGATCGACTGTTCATGCGGCGATTCGATGGAGAACGGATTCAACTCCAGGCGCCGCCCATAGCGACGTCTCAGTTGCTCGTTTACCTGGAGGATCTGTTCACAGCGCGGAAGGCCCATCAGCACCGTCGAGACCTGGGACTGATCAATCAGTGTCTTCAACCAATCCGAAACCTCCAAAGGCGCTCTGCGGCGGCCTCGGTCGATGAAGTGCTGGAGTTCATCTACGATGATCAGCCGCACCTGCTTCTCTTTGATTAGGTTGAGAATCCGGTTTGTCTTGTCGATAGCAGACCCGCGCATAAAACAGGGTTCCCCCAACTGAACCAGCATCGCTTCTGCCATATTGCGTATGGTTGGCTGCGACGGTGTATCCACACAGAGCACAGGCAGTAACTCGCGGTCTGGCAGTGGTTCGGGTGGAAACTCATCGAATATCAGGGACTTCAGCGTCGACTTGCCGGTACCGGACTGGCCGACGCACAGCAGATGTTGAGGAAGCCCTACCTGGGCACTCATCAAGTAGGCATCCCGAATAGCATCGAAAGCCGCCTGGCATTGAGGGTGGAAGATCACAACTTTTCGGAGTTCAGCGATTTTCTGATGGATGTTTAGGCTGTCAGTCATCGCCTTGCCCCCTCGTCACCACCTTGAAGTTCAGGGGCTCGAAGAGCGACTCAGCGGTCGTATCAGACTCCTTGGGGCGCTCCAGTGCCGGGTTTGAGCTCCAGGAAGGAGGAACAGGCATGGCGTCCCTGGCGGCTTTCTTACGTTCTCGAATCAGCTTGTTGCGGCTCAGATCCTCAATCTTCTGCTGGAACCTGGCCTTGCTCTCCAGTAGCGCCTCCTCGTCCTGTTCATCCAGTCCGCGCTGCTTAGTGTCCTTCAGGATCTGATCGTGTTGACGTAGCGTCAGGCCTTCCGCGTAGTCAGGGTTGGTACAGGGCACATGGATGTAATCCCCCTGCAACTCGTCATAAACCCATACCGCGCCCATATCTTCCGGGTCGTAGCGCACCGACACGTCATACCGGGCATTCGAGCGTATGCGCAAAAGCCCAAGTTCCGCCGAGTTATAGAACAGGTGATAGACCTGAACGCCCTGATGGGAAAGTCGGCGGGTCGTTTCCTTGGTGAGGATCAAGTTCAGCTGCATCAGGCTCTCAGGCAACATTGGCTCCACCATATCGAGTCCATCCTTCCACATCGCTGTTGGCATTCGATGCGTGGTTCTGTGCACCTCTTGGTGGTAGATATCGATAACCCACTCATGGATAAGCGATTTCAGATCAGCCAGAGTGATCCGTGCCATGTCGGCGGAGTTGTAGTCACCACGATGCACAATGTTAGAGAAAGTGGTACCGGGGATACGGTGGCAGACCGCTCGGTTTAACGTGCCTAAAAACCGCTCCACGGCCCCTTTGTAGTGAGGTTGCTGCTTGGGGCAGAACTGAAGCTCAATATTGAGCTCGGCGCAGACGCGCCTCAGTTGATGGGAGTGAAACTCCAAACCGTTATCGCAGATCAGGGTGTGAGGAATCCCGTACGCTGGCCATTCATAGCAAATATCCGGGTAATGCTCTTTGACGTAGGCTTTGGACAGAATCGCGTGACGTAAGGCCCTCATCACCGACAGCTCTGAGGGCGGCTCAAACCCGATGGAAAAACCCAGCACCATACGTGAGTGACGGCACAACAGGAGGGTCAGAGTAGGTCGGCCATCCGCCAGACCTGTCCGCTCGTTAATAACAATCACATCCAGAGGGGTATGATCGACCTCGACCCTTTCAAGAATGTGCTGTGTAACCGCCCCGGCGCCGGTTGCCCGAAAATGCTTATCGGCGGCTCGCTTCCCTTCTCTGGCTGCCATGGCATCGTATTTATCGATCTGATCTACTATCCGGTAGAACTGGGCGCGGCTCGGAATCTTTAACGGCTTGAGCCGCTCCGCATTAAGCTCGTTGATACGGTGGCGAAAAGCATCGTAGACAGCCTGTATGGGTAGCTTTTCCCTAGAAAACCATAAGCGCTCAACGAGTGCATGAAGTTCATCCATCATGTCTTTGGAGAATTTTCTTTGAGTAGAAGGCTTTTGGTATTGGGGGGCCAAACACATCAGGTCTTGGCCGGATTCTAGCCACCGCCTCCACCAACGATAAACCGTTGTCGCGCTAGGGGGCCTGATTCCCCCAATATTAGCGGAAACAGTTTCGATAACGGGCCCCAGACCTGCCGCTTTAGGCTCCTTCCCAAGCCGACTGATGGCCTCCTTGATGTATTCGTACTTACGCAGAACCTCTTCGCGCTGTGACTTGGATAACGCCTTTAAATCGCGTGAAGCTCGGGAGCTCAATCCAGCATCGGAATTCGACTCCCGGTTGTTGGGAGACTCAATGCTCAGCTCTCCTGCTGCCAGTAAAGCGGCCAATTCTGGCTTAGTCTTAACAAGAACTCCGCCATCGGACAGCCGCTCCAGGTAGCACTCTCCTGATACCAGAATCCTATCGATGCGGTATCGCGTGCTATTCAAAGTCAGGCGCAGTCCGGTATGAAAAGAGGCAAGTTTCATGGCCGATACCCTCCGAGAAAAACAGAATTGTGGCAGGAGAAAAAGGTGAGAAAAGATCCGTGTGTAGCGCTTGCTGTGAGAGCAGCGCATAGACAAGTGCTGGTGAGTTCAAAACCTCTGCTAACTGCTCGAAAGTGACGGAACCTATAGCCCGGAGCCAATGCCTGATTCGCAACCACACCTCATCAGGTACATGAACACGTTGATGAGCCCTGAGTAACTTCAGGTTACGTTGTAAGGTAGGTTGGTGAAGCTCTATATCCGTGATAACGCCAAATTGTTGGCCGTGCATCCCCCAAAATCTTGCAACCTGCTGAAACCGTCTTTTGACAGCATCACCTTGGAGCTTGGCAAAAGGCTTAACCTCCAAGTACATCGATCTGCCGTCATGAAACCTCAGCTCAAAATCAGGGGTATAACGCCGCATTTGACCATCACTTTCGAAATAGACTGTGATCGGCTGCTCTCGATAACTCACCACATCAGCTGAAAACTCAAAGAGAGCACAAGCTTTCTGCTCCAGTTGTGATTCCCAAGCAACGAGTCGGTTGTTCTTCGTTGACGGGTAGAACCCGACAACTCGCCCAGTTGTCGGCCGAACCGGCTCACGAACGCGAACATCTCTACGTTGTCGCACAGATTTTTGGCATAGCTGCGCCTCCTGCCTTGTGCCAAATGGCACAACAGTATTCTTTGAAGACATAAGTTCTCCTTACTCTGGCGAGTAATGAAGTTAACTAGCTGGATTAATGTCTAGACAGGCAGATTGACGCCAAGAGGACAAGTGAAGATACTTAGATTTCCTACGTCGTGAGTACCATTACTTGCGCCAAATAGCGGGACAATCCACCCGGTGCGTCCCGTTATATCTACATTGCAATACCCTCCTGAGAGTTGACGCCCAAGCCAAGAACCTTCCGTATGATCAGCACCTGGTCGTCATTCAGCGTACCTAAGTGATTTCGTAAATCGTGGACCATTTCAAATTCATCTTGAGACATACCTTCTGGCAAACGGAACGTCATCTCTGATAGCTCAACTGAGCGCCACAGCCCTTCTTGCTCGTCTCGAGATAAGTTCAAGTTCTTGATTAGCCGATTGAGCACTTCTGCCGATGGTGGCCCCTTACGCCCTCGCTCAAGAGTGCTTACATAGCAAGGATTGATGCCCATCAGGTCCGCGAGCTGCTTTTGCTGAATGCGACGACTACGGCGAAGATTTTCAAGATAGATACCAAAAGGAGTCATAAACACACGATCCAGATTTGTGCATTTAATGTCCACAATATAGAAAGCCTTAGATAAAAAAAATAAAAAAAACAAAAAAAAGCATTTTAAATCAATGTGATGAACTTTGATTATCAAAATAATGCTCTTTGATTCAGAAACATGTCATCGTTACTTGTTTTTTTATTATGGTGTAGAAAACAAGGAGGAATAATAGTGAACAAAATAAGGAAAAAAATGAATCAACATTGGCCTTACCCTGGCGCACGATGGTGGAAATTCGACTTTCATACACACACACCAGCATCCAAAGACACTAATGCTTGGCAAACTGCCATTGGTACACCCAATGAACTGACACCCGAATCTTGGCTGACAAAATATATGACTGCTGAGATCGACTGTGTAGCCATTACTGATCACAATAGCGGTGAGTGGATCGATAGGCTCAAAACGGCCTATGCAAGCATGAAGTGCCAAGCTGATGCAGGGAATCCCCCTGTAGGGTTTCGCGAACTACACCTGTTTCCTGGCGTTGAGATTTCAGTGCAGGGCGGCTTTCATCTACTGGCTATATTCGATCCCTCTGCGACTACTCAAACCATCAGCGATCTGTTGGTTAGAGTAGATTACAACGGTACACGCGGTGATAGTGATGGAGTTACCCGTGAAGGAGCCGCAAATGTCGTAGAACGAGTTCTAGCCGCGGGTGGTATTGCTATTCCAGCACATGTGGACTGTGCAAAGGGACTATTGCAGATTGAGCCCGGTACGCGCAAATGCTTGCTGGATGCCAACACAGTCAAGCAAGTGCTACAAGAACCCGGCATCCTCGCTCTGGAGTGGGTCGCAACCCAGAGCCCCACCCCTATGGTGCTGGATGAACTAAAGCTACGCTTCGCTAGCGTGGTTGGCAGCGACTGCCATAGCTTCCAAGGTAACGCAGTTCCAGGATCCCGTTACACCTGGATCAAGATGGCTAAGCCCAGTTTGGAAGGCTTACGTCTTGCTCTTCTTGATGGGCAGGACATTTCTGTACAACATAGCAGTGAGACCACAGGATTCGACCCTTTTAATACACCAGAGCATTTCATAGAGTCAATTGAGATTCGCTCAGCTCGCTATATGGGGCGTGGTCGAGCAGCCACAACTCTGCCTTTAAATCCCTACTTCAACGCAATTATAGGGGGAAGAGGCACTGGTAAATCCACAATCGTGCATGCCCTTCGCTTGGCCTACCGACGGGAAAATGATCTAAAAACACTATTGACCGACTCCGAAGCAGAACAAACCTTCAGCCGTTTCAATAAGGTTCCTAATACCCGCAATGACAAAGGGGGCTTACTGAAAGAAACCGCCATCTCCGTGCGAGTACAGCGGGATGGCACACCCTATAGCCTGATCTGGCAACAGGAGGGCAAGGGCAATGCGGTGGAGGAATGGGACGTCACTGCGGGCAACTTCAAGTCATCTCCCAGCCAAGCCGTAACCGAACAACGCTTTCCAGTGCGTCTTTACAGCCAGGGGCAGATCGCAGCCTTGGCGGGCGACAACCAGCAGGCACTGCTGAAGATAATCGACGACGCAGCAGGAACTCAGACATCGCAAGAAGTATTTGAGGAAGCCAAACGAACATTCCTAACCTATCGGGCGCAGATTCGCGAGTTGGATGGCAAATTACAAAGCCGCGATGCGTTGGTGTTGTCTCAACAGGACGTTCAACGAAAGCTAGCTCGCTTCGAGGGCGCTGACCACGCGGCTGTATTGAAAAGTTATCAGCACACCAGCCAACAAAACCGCGAGCTTGAACGCCAGTTTGAAGCCTCTGCCGAATTGGCAACTTACTTGAAGAGCATTGCTACAAACTTACAAGTAGAGGGCTTACCGGAAGGACTTTTCGATGCGAACGAAGACAACCCTGCTCTAAATATCATTCAAGCATTACAAGACGACATCAATAAGGCGAAACAAGAGGTCGAAAATACGGCAGAAATGCTATTGGTGCGCAGCCAAGTACTTAAGAATGAGCTAGAAACATCCCCTTGGTTCTCACGAATTGGAGCATCCAAGACTACCTACGATCAGCTCAGAGCCGATTTACAACAACAAGGAGTCAATGACCCCAGTGAGTTCGGCCATCTAGTACAGGAAAAGCAGCGACTTGAAACCGAGATAAAACGTCTTGATGCATTGCAGAAACAACACTTTGAGTTGTGTGAAAAAGTCACACAGCAACTTGAAACAGTGTTATCAGCTCGCCGCACCATCAGCATGCAACGCCAAGCATTTCTACAAGCAACTCTTCAGAACAACCTTTTCGTGAAGATCGAGCTGATCCCCTATAGCCGTGATGCGCAAGGAATTGAACGCTCATTGCGAGAAGTGCTTGGCACCGCTGATGGTAAGTACGTGGATGATCTATACCAAGAACAAGATGGCGCACCACCAAAAGGCCTTGTAGCAGATCTGCTAAATGCCTGTGAGCTTGTTAAAGAACCAGGCATACAGAGCACAACTACCTTTGAAAACTTACTATTGGGACAAAAAGAGCGTCTATTACGTGCCTGTAGTGGTTCTGCAGAATTTGGTGGTTGGTTCAACAAATTCTTGAAGGCTGAAACCGATAAGCATCCAGAGTTTATCGATCATATTCTTTGCTGGTTTCCCGAAGATGGCTTAAAGGTGGAATACAGCCGCAAGGGGGATGGCAGAGACTTTCAATCTATTGGACAAGCGTCTGCTGGGCAACGCGCAGCTGCAATGTTGGCCTTCCTACTAGCACACGGCAGCGAGCCACTGGTGCTCGACCAACCAGAGGACGACCTAGATAACCACTTGATATATGGGCTAGTGGTTCAACAGATTCGTTCCAATAAATTGCGTCGCCAGCTCATCATCGTCACCCACAATCCCAATATAGTGGTCAATGGCGATGCAGAGCTAATTCATGTTTTGGATTTTAATCACCAATGTCATTTGAAGCACACGGGTTCCTTGCAGGACCTAACTATGCGTAAAGAAGTCTGCCAAGTAATGGAAGGGGGAGAAGAGGCATTTGAACGCCGTTACTTGCGTTTGGGAAGAGAAATTTAACTATTTATAGGCTCTCCGTGTAGCAGTAGATAATTATAAGGGAGGCACAAGCCTCCCTTTCCTATATCATTCCCAATGAGATGCCATTGCACAGATATGAGACGTCATTTCATTTGCAATGAGATCCCACAGACAGCGTCGATTAGACGTCGAGGTTGGCTACGCGCAGGGCGTTGGTCTCGATAAAGTCACGACGCGGCTCAACAGCATCACCCATCAGGGTGGAGAAGAGCTGGTCAGCGCCGACGGCGTCGTCGATGGTGACGCGCAGCATGCGGCGGGCTTCCGGATCCATGGTGGTTTCCCACAGCTGGTCCGGGTTCATCTCTCCCAGCCCTTTATAGCGCTGGATGTAGATGCCGCGTTTGCCTTCGCCCATCAGCCACTCGACGGCTTCTACGAAGTTGGCAACCGGCTTGACCTTCTCGCCACGCTTGATGAAACCACCTTCCTCGATCAGGTTAGCGATCTCCTTGCCCAGCGAAACCAGCTGACGGTACTCACCGGACTGCAGGAAGTCGTAGCTGAGCGGATATTCGCGGTCGACACCGTGCTGACGTACCACGGCGTGCGGCACGTACAGGCTGCGCTCTTCGTCACGACGAACCTGGATCTGGTACTGGATACCGTGGTTGCTCTCGTTGAGCACGGCTTCCATACCCTGACACCAGGCCAGCAGATCACTCTCGCTGTTCAGCAGTGCTTCGTTCAGCTCCGGCTGATAGATCAGCTGGGTCAGCACGGCTTCCGGCGCACGACGAGACATGCGGGTGATCAGGTGAGTCACCGAGCGGTGCTGGTTGACCAAACGCTCCAGCGCCTCGCCACCGATGGCCGGGGCAGACTCGTTAACGTGCAGGGTAGCACCATCCAACGCCATGGCGGTCTGGTACTGCAGCAGCGCGTCTTCGTCTTTCAGGTACTGCTCCTGCTTGCCCTTTTTCACTTTGTAGAGCGGCGGCTGGGCGATGTAGACGTAGCCACGTTCGATGATTTCCGGCATCTGACGATAGAAGAAGGTCAGCAGCAGGGTTCGGATGTGCGCACCATCGACGTCCGCATCGGTCATGATGATGATGTTGTGATAACGCAGCTTGTCCGGGTTGTACTCGTCACGACCGATACCGCAGCCCAGTGCGGTGATCAGGGTGCCCACCTCTTGCGAGGAGATCATCTTGTCGAAACGGGCCTTCTCTACGTTCAGGATCTTGCCCTTGAGCGGCAGGATGGCTTGGTTCTTACGGTTGCGACCCTGCTTGGCGGAACCGCCAGCAGAGTCCCCTTCCACTATGTAGAGTTCGGAAAGAGCCGGGTCTTTTTCCTGACAGTCAGCCAGCTTGCCGGGCAGACCGGCGATATCCAGCGCACCTTTGCGGCGGGTCAGTTCGCGGGCTTTGCGGGCCGCTTCACGGGCACGGGCCGCATCGATGATCTTGTTGACCACGATCTTGGCATCGCCCGGATTTTCCAGCAGGAAGTCGGCCAGCTTCTCACCCATCGCCTGTTCAACGGCGGTCTTCACTTCGGAAGAGACCAGCTTGTCTTTGGTCTGGGAGGAGAACTTGGGATCCGGCACCTTGACGGAGATAACGGCAATCAGACCTTCACGCACGTCGTCGCCACTGGCGGCAGACTTGGCCTTCTTGCTGTAGTCCTCTTTATCCATATAGGAGTTCAGAGTACGGGTCAGCGCGGTACGGAAGCCAACGAGGTGAGTACCACCATCCCGCTGCGGGATGTTGTTGGTGAAGCAGTAGACCCCTTCCTGATAGGCGTCGTTCCACTGCATCGCCACTTCCACGCCGATACCATCCTGCTCGGTGGTGAAATGGAACACCTTCGGGTGGATCGGGGTCTTGTTCTGGTTCAGGTATTCAACGAATGCCTTGATGCCACCCTCGTAGCAGAAATGCGCCTCGCGGCCATCACGCTCGTCTTGCAGACGGATGGAGACACCGGAGTTGAGGAAGGAGAGCTCGCGCAGGCGCTTGGCCAGGATCTCGTAGTGGAACAGGGTATCGCTGAAAATGGCAGGGCTCGGCCAGAAGCGAACTTCGGTACCGGTGCCGGTGCTGTCGCCAATCTGCTTGAGCGGCGCCTGTGGCTCACCCAGATGATAGGTCTGCTCGTAGACGTGACCGTTACGACGAATAGTCAGCAACAGCTTGTCAGAGAGGGCGTTAACTACCGAGACACCCACGCCGTGCAGACCACCGGAAACCTTGTAGGAGTTGTCATCAAACTTACCGCCAGCGTGCAGCACGGTCATGATGACCTCTGCGGCGGAGCGGCCCTCCTCCTCGTGCATGTCTACCGGGATACCCCGGCCATTGTCACGCACAGAGACAGAACCGTCGGAATGGATCTTGACCAGAATATCGGAGCAGTAGCCAGCGAGCGCCTCGTCAATGGAGTTATCGACGACCTCGAACACCATGTGGTGCAGACCCGAGCCATCATCCGTATCGCCGATATACATCCCCGGGCGCTTGCGGACCGCATCCAGGCCCTTCAGCACCTTGATATTCGAGGAGTCGTAAGTATTTTCACTCATAGCTTACTCTCTGCCTTCTCTAACGTTTCGGAGATTTTACCCTGTTCCACGTGGAACAACTTGCAGTCATTCGCATCCATCATGTCTGCGAGCTGACCGGTGTCGATGGCGGTGATAAACACCTGGGACGCACACTGCTTCAGCCTTGCGGCCAGCAAGCGGCGCTTGTCGACATCCAGTTCAGAGGCAAAATCGTCAATTAAAAAAATACAGCCACGGCTGCTATGTTGATTCAAATAGAGCCCTTGGGCCAGTCGCATGGCGCAGACCAGCAACTTCAGCTGACCCCGGGACAAAATATCCTGAGCGGGTACCCCGTTCGCCTTGAGGCGAACATCGGCTTTCTGTGGACCGACACCGGTATAGCCCAGCGCCCGATCCCGCTCAAACCCCGCCTCCAGCAGATCGCCGAGGGGAGTGTCTTTCTCCCAGCCCCGGTAAAAGCCGAGACTGATATCGAATTCCGGCAGAAAATCCGCCGTCATCTCCTTGATCAGGGGCGTAATGGCCTGACAATAACTGGCGCGAAACTCGGCCAGCTCACCCCCCAGCCGCACCAGCTCCTGATCCCAGAACGCCAGCTGGCGGTACTGGGTGCTCTGGCGCAGCAGCGCATTGCGCTGTTTCAGCAGCCGCCGCACTCGCCCCCACAGGGCAAAGAAGGTCGGCTCCTGATGGAAGACCCCCCAATCGAGCCAGGCGCGGCGAGCCTGAGGCCCGCCCGTCAGCAGGTTGAAGCCATCGGGATGGATCAACTGCACCGGCAACAGCTCCGCCAAATCGGCCAGCCGCTGGGCCTGCGCCCCGGCAATCTTGAGCTGGGTCTCGCCACTCTTGTCTTTGGCAAGACCGATCGGTACCTGACGCCCCTCCAGTTCACACTGGGCAAACAGGGTAAACGCCCTCTCCCCCTGGCGGATGACCCGCCCGGTCAAATGAGTGCGAAAGGAGCGCCCCAGACCAAGGTAGTGAATGGCTTCCAGCACGCTGGTCTTGCCGCTGCCATTGCACCCGACCAGAATGTTGAGGCCGGGCGACAGCTTGAGACTGGCTTGCTGGATATTGCGAAAGTCGCTGAGCTGGAGTTTGACCAGGGACACGACTAGATCCGCATCGGCATCACCACGTACTGAGCATCCTGATGTTCAAAATCCTCAATAATGGCACTGCTGATGGAATCGCTCAGGCTAATCCGAATTTGGTCACATTTTAACGTATTCAGCACGTCCAGCACATAAGAGACGTTAAAGCCGATCTCCATCTCGCCAGCGGCATATTGTACGTCAAGCAGCTCTTCGGCTTCTTCCTGTTCCGGGTTGTTGGCGGTGATGCGCAGCAGGTTTTCCTGCAGATTGAGACGCACCCCACGGAATTTCTCGTTGGAGAGGATGGCGGCGCGGGCAAACGCCTGACGCAGATCCTCACGACCGGCGATCAGGGCCTTGTCGCTGTTGCGCGGAATGACGCGGCGCCAATCCGGGAAGCGGCCATCCACCAGCTTGGAGGTGAAGATGAAGCCGTCCAGCGCAGCACGCAGGTTGCTGCGGCCGATCTGCAGCCGCACCGGCTTGTCTTCTGCTTCCAGCAGACGCACCAGCTCCAGTACCCCTTTGCGCGGCAGGATAACCTGATGATCGGGCAGCGATTCCCCTACTACCTCGCGGCGGCAGGTGGCCAGACGGTGACCGTCGGTCGCCACGGTACGCAGACCGTGACCTTCGCTCTCGAACAGCATGCCGTTCAGGTAGTAACGCACGTCCTGGCTGGCCATGGAGAACTGGGTCGCATCGATCAGCTTCTTCAGCTCCAGCTGGCTGATATCGAACTCGAGCACGGATTCCCAATCCTCGATGTTCGGATACTCGGTCGCCGGCAGGGTCGAGAGGTTGAAGCGGGAGCGACCGGACCGGATGATCAGGCGCTCGCCTTCGGTATTGAGACGGATCTCGGCGCCTTCCGGCAGACCACGGCAGATATCCAGCAGCTTGCGCGCCGGTACTGTGGTGCGGCCATCTTCGCTGGCCCCATTCAGATAGACCTGACCGATCATCTCTACTTCGAGATCGGTACCGGTCAGTGACAGCAGACCGTTGCTGACATCAAGCAGCACGTTGCCGAGGATCGGCAGGGTCGGTCGGCCGCCGAGGGCGCCGGACACCAGTTGCAGAGGACGTAACAGGGCCTCACGGCTAATTTCGAGCTGCATCTGTGCTCTCCGTTGTGATTAGGAGGAAAAGATTCGGATCAGGTTGGAATATTCGCGCTGCATCTGTCCACTCGATTCCGTTATCAGGAAGAAAGGGTACGGATCAGGTTGGAATAATCCTCCTTGATGTCGTGACTCTCCTCCTTCAGCTGCTCGATCTTGCGGCAGGCATGAAGAACGGTAGTGTGGTCACGGCCACCAAAGGCATCACCTATCTCCGGCAAACTGTGGTTGGTCAGCTCCTTGGCCAGTGCCATCGCCAGCTGGCGCGGACGGGCAACGGAGCGGGAACGACGCTTGGAGAGCAGATCCGCCAGCTTGATCTTGTAGTACTCCGCCACCGTCTTCTGGATATTGTCGATGGTGACCAGCTTCTCCTGCAGTGCCAACAGGTCGCGCAGCGCTTCGCGCACGAAATCGATGTTGATGGCACGGCCGGTGAAGTTGGCGTTGGCGATCACCCGGTTGAGGGCGCCTTCCAGTTCACGGACGTTGGATCGCAGACGTTTGGCAATGAAGAAGGCCACTTCGTCCGGCAGATGGATCTGGTTCTCGTCTGCCTTGCGCATCAGGATCGCGACGCGGGTCTCCAGCTCCGGCGGTTCGATCGCCACGGTCAGGCCCCAGCCGAAGCGGGACTTGAGGCGATCCTCGACACCGTTGATCTCCTTAGGATAGCGATCCGAGGTGAGGATGATCTGCTGGTTACCTTCCAGCAAGGCATTGAAGGTATGGAAGAACTCCTCCTGGGAGCGCTCCTTGTTGGCGAAGAACTGGATGTCATCGATGAGCAGGGCATCGACGCTGCGGTAGTAACGCTTGAACTCTTCAATGGCGTTGTTTTGCAGCGCTTTCACCATGTCCTGAACAAACCGCTCGGAGTGCATATAGATGACTTTGGCATCTTTTTTACTCTCCTTGATGGCATTGCCAACGGCGTGCAGCAGGTGGGTTTTACCCAGGCCGGTGCCGCCATAGAGGAACAGCGGGTTGTAAGCACCACCCGGATTGTCCGCTACCTGACGGGCAGCCGCACGCGCCAACTGGTTGGACTTACCCTCGACGAAATTCTCGAAGGTATAGTTCACGTTGGTGTTGCTCTTGTGGTTCGGCTCGGGCTTGGCTTCAGCCTTGCTTTCCCAGCTCTTCTGCAAGTTATTCACAGGCGCGGCACCCTGTACCGGCGCTCTGGCGACAGCAACAGGATGGGGACGATTGCCTATATCAAAACGCAGGGCGGGGCCGTCGACCCCGCAGAGTTCGTTGATGATGCCGTTAACCCGGATGAGATACTTGTCTCGTACCCAGTCCAGAACAAAGCGATTCGGTGCATACAGGGTCAGAGTATTGTCACTCAACTCCGCTTGAAGCGGCCGGATCCACATGCTGAATTCTGCCGAGGGCAACTCATCTTGCAGCCGGTTAAGGCACTGCTGCCATAGCGAAGCAGTCACTCTAAACTCCTGTCGATTGATTAACTAAAGACCGGCTATTCTACGTTTTTAGCCGCCGGATCTCCAGCCATCGCCCGGTGGATCCAGCAAATAAGATCCTTGACTTTCAAGGATCCAGCGCCTTTGGATCGGATTTCATCCCCAAAGTTACCCACAGCTTGATCCACCGTCCTGATTGGTCGATCCCGTGCTTCTCTCCTGTTATTTCATATAACCAAATGTCATTTATTTTTTAAATTTTATTCCAATAACATCAGGGCCAAACCAGTTATTACAACTACAAATACAAGACATTGAGAGAGAGAAACACCATGAAAACATCCATCAAACTGATTTCCGGCGCAGCCATCCTGCTCGCCACCCTGTCCGGTCAGGCCATAGCCCAGGAGACCATCAAGGTCGGCATGTCTGGCAAATATTTCCCGTTCACCTTCGTCAAGCAGGACAAGCTGCAAGGGTTTGAAGTGGATATGTGGAACCAGATCGGCGAGCGCACCGGCTACAAGGTCGAATTCGTGACCGCCAGCTTCTCCGGCCTGTTCGGCATGCTGGAAACCGGCCGCATCGACACCATATCCAACCAGATCACCATCACCGACGAGCGCAAGGCGAAGTACGACTTCTCCCAGCCTTACGTCTATGACGGCGCCCAGATCGTGGTACGCAAGGGCAACAGCACCATTCATGGCATCAAGGATCTGGAAGGCAAGAAGGTGGCCGTGAACCTGGGGTCCAACTTTGAAGAGCTGCTGCGCAAGAATGACCCGAACAAGAAGATCGATATCCGCACCTATGACTCCGCCTTCGAGCAGGATGTTGCCCTGGGTCGCATCGATGCCTTCGTGATGGACCGCGTCTCCACCGCCCAGCTGATCAAAGAGTCCAAGCTGCCGCTGCAACAGGCTGGCGCACCGTTCGAGACTATCGAGAACGCCCTGCCCTTCCTGAAGACCCCGGAGAAACAGGCGCTGCTGAAGAAGGTCGACAAGGCCCTGACCGCCATGCGCAAGGATGGCTCCCTGCGTCAGATCTCCGAGAAATGGTTCGCTTCCGACATCACCGACAAATAAATGATGGAATTTGACCTCGAATACACGCTGGGGCTGTTTCCCATCCTGCTCAAATACCTGGGCACCACGATGGAAATGGCCCTGTGGGGATTCGTGCTGGCACTCGTACTCTCGCTGGCCCTGGCGATAGTACGGGTGTTTCGCGTCCCCGCGATTCACTGGCTGGCGATGCTCTATATCTCGTTCTTTCGGGGTACACCGCTACTCGTTCAGCTGTTCCTGCTCTACTACGGACTGCCACAACTATTCCCGATCTTCGTGGGGATGGATGCCTTTACCGCCGCCATCGTCGGTCTGACCCTGCACTTCGCCGCCTACATGGCCGAGTCGATCCGCGCAGCCATCCTCGGCATTCACAAAAGCCAGATGGAAGCGGCGCTCAGTATCGGCATGAGCCGTTATCAGGCGATGCAGCGGATCATCCTGCCGCAGGCGGCACGCATCGCCACCCCGTCGCTGATGAACTACTTCATCGACATGATCAAAAGCACCTCGCTGGCGTTCACCCTGGGAGTGGCCGAGATCATGGGCAAAGCGCAGATGGAAGCCTCCTCCTCCTTCAAGTTCTTCGAGAGCTTTATGGCGGTGGCGCTGATCTACTGGGTGGTGGTGATCTTCTTTACCCGCTTGCAGCATCTGCTGGAAATTCGTCTCAACCGTGCCTATTAAAGGAGGGCTCTCATGATCAAGCTAACCGGCCTCTCCAAGGCATATTACGGCAATCAGGTGCTCAACGGCATCGATCTGGAGGTCAAAAAGGGGGAAATTGTCGTCATCATCGGCCCCTCCGGCACCGGCAAGTCGACTCTGTTGCGCTGCCTGAACCTGCTGGAGACCCCGGATGCGGGCACCCTGGCCATCGACGATCTCAAGCTGAATCTGGCCAAGGCCAGTGAACAGCAGGCGATCGAGCTGCGCAAGCGGGCCTCCTTCGTGTTCCAGAACTACGCCCTGTTTGCCAACAAAACAGCGCTCGACAACATCGCCGAAGGGCTGATCACCGTCTGGAAGCAGCCAAAAGCGGAGGCCCGCGCCACAGCGCTCGGCATCCTCAAGGACATTGGTCTTGCCGACAAGCAGGATGCCTATCCGGCCTCCCTCTCCGGCGGCCAGCAGCAGCGGGTCGGCATTGGCCGCGCCATGGCGGCCCACTCCAAGGTAATCCTGTTTGACGAGCCTACCTCGGCCCTCGATCCCGAGTGGGTCGACGAGGTTTTGGGACTGATGAAAGAGTTGGCCCGCCAGCACCAGACCATGGTGGTGGTGACTCATGAGATTGAATTTGCTCGTGATGTTGCCGATCGGGTGATCTTCATGGAAGGAGGGCGGATCGTCGAGCAGGGCCCGCCGGATCAGATATTGGTCGATCCCAAGGATCCCCGTACCCGGGAGTTCTTGCGGAAAGTCCTTAAATAGCTCTCTCTTTGGCGGCCTGGCCGCCTTTTTTATTGAGGGATCCCTTGTTTAACCCCGGGTTGCCAGTATAATCCTGAGCCCTTGATCCTCTGGATCCTCACGCTCGGCAGTGGCCTTTTCAAGACCATGGCAGGATGAGAGGGAACGGCGGATTGACTAAAAGCCGAACTCTGTTTAGAATTCGGCCTCTTTTGCTAGTCGTCACACGCTATAGCTGGCGCGTCGGCTAAGTGTGACAATCAAAACTGTACAGAAATACGGAATCGAATCATGAAACGTACTTTTCAACCGTCCAACCTGAAGCGCAAGCGCTCTCACGGTTTCCGCGCCCGCATGGCAACTGCCAACGGTCGTAAAGTTCTGGCCGCTCGTCGTGCCAAGGGTCGTGCCCGTCTGGTAGTTTAATGCCTACCCAGCACACCTTCTCTCGGGAGTTACGTCTGTTAACTCCCGAACACTTCAAACGCGTTTTCGCCGAGCCTGTCCGGGCTGCTTCCCCGCAAATTACGCTTCTCGCCTGCCCCAATTCACTCGAACACTCTCGTCTTGGTCTCGCTGTGCCCAAAAAAGCACTCAAGCGTGCCGTCTGGCGTAACCGTGTCAAACGGGTGGTCCGGGAAAGTTTCCGCCTCAAACAACATCAGCTGCCCGCTATCGACATCGTGGTGATCGCCAAAGCCGGTGTGAAAGAGATGGATAACGAGGAACTGTTCAAGTTACTGGAAAAGCTATGGCGCACCCTGTCACGCCGTTGCAATGGGTAGCTATCAAACTGATACGCCTGTATCAGCTAATCATTAGCCCTCTGCTCGGGCCGCGCTGCCGTTTTACTCCAACTTGTTCCCAATTTGCGATAGAAGCCATCCGACTTCACGGTTTCATAAAAGGCGTTTGGTTAGCTAGCAAACGTCTATTAAAATGCCATCCCTTATCCGAGGGTGGTTATGACCCGGTTCCGCAACCAAAGCGAAGAAACTGAAGACTATGGAATCACAACGCAATCTACTCCTGATCGGTTTGCTGTTCGTGAGCTTTCTGCTCTGGCAACAGTGGGAGTCCGACAAGGCTCCGAAGCCGGCCCCGACTACCGTGGCCCAAACCGAACATTTCGTACCTGAAGCCGGTCAGACCGGTGATATTCCTCAGGTTTCCGAGCAAGCCAACGCGACTGCCGCACGCAAGCTGATCACCGTCTCCTCTGACGTGCTCAAGCTGACCCTGGATACCCAGGGTGGTGACGTCGTGTCTGCCGAACTGCTGTCTCACAAACTGGAAGAGGGCAAGGACCAACCGTTCGTGCTGCTGACCAGCAAGCCTGAGCACCTCTATATCGCCCAGAGCGGTCTGGTGGGTCGCAACGGTCCGGACAGTCAGGCCGAAGGTCGTCCTACCTATGAAGCCGCCCAGACCAGCTATCAGCTGGCCGATGGTCAGGATCAAGTCGTCGTTCCGATGACCTGGACCGACAGCAAGGGCGTGGTCTTCACCAAGGAGTTCATCCTCAAGCGTGGCGACTATGCCGTTGGCGTTGATTACAAGATCGACAACAAATCTGCCGAGCCGGTTCAGGTGCAGTTCTATGGTCAGCTGAAGCAGACCGTAGCAACGCCGAAGGATCAGGAAGGTCATGCCATGGTAGCCAGCGCTTACCGTGGTGGTGCCTTCTCCACTGAAGATACCCGCTACAAGAAGTACACCTTCGACGAGATGAAAGATGCCGACCTGAACAAGACCACCAAGGGTGGTTGGGTCGCCATGCTGCAACACTACTTCGTCTCTGCCTGGGCTCCGAATGCCGATGATGCCAACAGCTTCTACAGCCGTGTGATCCCTGGTAAAGGCCAGGCCATCATCGGTTACAAGGCGCCGCTGGTTGACGTGGCTGCCGGCCAACAGGCTGAAGTGACCAGCAAGCTGTGGGTCGGTCCCAAGCTGCAAGACCAGATGGCCAAGGTGGCTAACCACCTCGACCTGACCGTCGACTACGGCTGGCTGTGGTTCATCGCCCAACCGCTGCACTGGCTGCTGACCGTGTTCCACGGTTTCGTCCAGAACTGGGGTCTGGCCATCATCATGCTGACCCTGCTGGTACGCGGCATCATGTTCCCGCTGACCAAGGCCCAGTACACCTCCATGGCCAAGATGCGCATGCTGCAACCCAAGATTGCGGCCCTGCGCGAGCGCTTCGGCGACGACCGCCAGAAGATGTCTCAGGGCATGATGGAGCTGTACAAGAAGGAGAAGGTCAACCCGCTGGGTGGCTGCCTGCCGATCCTGGTTCAGATGCCGATCTTCATCGCCCTTTACTGGGCACTGATGGAGTCCGTTGAGCTGCGTCACGCGCCGTTTGCCTTGTGGATCACTGACCTGTCAGTGAAGGACCCCTTCTTCGTGCTGCCAATCCTCATGGGTGCCTCCATGTGGTATCTGCAGAAGATGAGCCCGACCACCGTAACCGACCCGATGCAGCAGAAAGTGATGCAGTTCATGCCGATCATCTTCACTTTCATGTTCCTATGGTTCCCGGCTGGCCTGACTCTCTACTGGCTGGTGAGCAACGTCATCTCCATCATCCAGCAGACCATCATCTATCGTCAGCTGGAGAAGAAAGGACTGCATTCACGCAGCTAATCTTCCCGTGATGACAAAAGAGGCGGCCTTCGGGCCGCCTTTTTTATTACAATGTCCCCACTACGTTTTCCTATCAGCGAACAAACGAGCCAAGCAAGATGACAACAGATACGATCGTGGCCCAGGCCACCGCGCCAGGCCGTGGTGGCGTCGGCATAGTCCGGGTCTCCGGCCCCGCCGCCGAACAGGTCGCCGGGATAGTGCTCGGCAAGCTCCCGCGGGTGCGCTACGCCGAATATCTGCCGTTCAAGGATGAGCAAGGCCAGGTACTGGATCAGGGCATAGCCCTACTGTTCAAAGCCCCCAACAGCTTCACCGGCGAGGATGTGCTGGAGCTGCAGGGCCACGGCGGCCCCGTCATCATGGACATGCTGATCCGCCGCATTCTGAAAATCGATGGCATCCGCCCTGCCCGCCCCGGCGAGTTCAGCGAGCGCGCCTTCATCAATGACAAGCTGGATCTGGCCCAGGCCGAAGCTATCGCTGACCTTATTGAAGCCTCCAGCGAACAGGCCGCCCGCAGCGCCATGCACTCCCTGCAGGGGCAGTTCTCCAGCAAAATCCAGCAACTGGTGGAGAGCCTGATCCGGCTGCGCATCTACGTGGAAGCGGCCATCGACTTCCCGGACGAGGAGATCGACTTCCTCTCCGACGGCAAGGTGGCGGGCGACCTCTACGCCATCATGTCCGAGCTGGACGACGTGCGCGGGGAAGCCAAACAGGGCGCCCTGCTGCGGGAAGGGATGAAGGTGGTGATCGCCGGTCGTCCCAACGCCGGCAAATCGAGCCTGCTAAATGCCCTGGCGGGCCGTGAGTCGGCCATCGTCACCGAGATTGCCGGTACCACCCGCGACGTGCTGCGCGAGCATATCCATCTCGATGGCATGCCGCTGCACATCATCGACACCGCCGGTCTGCGCGACACTCAGGACAAGGTGGAGCAGATCGGTATCGAGCGCGCCTGGGCCGAGATCGAACAGGCCGATCGGGTGCTGTTTATGGTGGATGGCACCACCACCGACGCGGTTGACCCGCGAGAGATCTGGCCGGAATTTGTTGATCGGTTGCCAAAAAACATCGGCCTCACCGTGATTCGCAACAAGGCCGACCTGACCGGCGAGGATCTGGCACCGAGTCAGGAGCAGGGCCACGCCGTCTACCGCATCTCCGCCAAGACCGAGCTGGGGCTGCCAGCCCTGCGTGAGCACCTGAAAGCCTGCATGGGTTTCCAGGGCAACACCGAAGGGGGCTTTATGGCCCGTCGCCGCCATCTGGATGCTCTGGAGCGCGCCGCCGAGCGCCTGCTGGTGGCCAAGGAGCAGCTGGAAGTGTTCGTGGCCGGCGAGCTGGTAGCCGAAGAGTTGCGCCTGGCGCAGGAGTCTCTCTCCGAGATCACCGGCGAATTCAGCTCCGACGATCTGCTGGGCCGCATCTTCTCCAGCTTCTGCATCGGCAAGTAACTCTCCGCTCAGCAGACAATAAAAAGCCCGGGTTCATCCCGGGCTTTTTGTCCGCAAACCTAGAGGCGACGCAGGCACCACATGAAGTAAGCGCCCCCTAACAGGGTGGAGACCAGCCCGACCGGCACCTCCTGCGGGAAGAGGATCTGCTGGCCGACCCAGTCAGCCGACACCATCAACAGGGCGCCGGAAGCGGCGGCCCCAAGCAGGTGCCAGCGTGCTCGCACCAACCCCATCAGCTTTGCCATATGTGGCGCCAGCAGACCGACGAATGAGAGCGGCCCGACCACCAGGGTGGCGCTGGCAGTGAGCACGGCCACCAGCAGCAGGATGGCAAGCTGGGCACGGTTGAGGCGAATGCCGAGTGCAGTAGCTACCGCCGCCCCCATCGGCAGCAGATCGAGCCAGCGACTCACCAGCAGGCAGGCGGCCAGCATCAAAAGCGCCAGCCCCACCAGCCCATAAGCCACCGGCAGGGTGACGTAATAGGTAGAACCGGACATCCAGGAGAGCAGTTGCTGCACCCGCAGGTCACCGTTGGCCAGCGCGATGGCCTGCAGCGGCTCAAACAACGCCGTGATGGCGATACCTGAGAGCAGGATCCGTTCCGGCTGGAAGCCGTGCTTGCGATTGACCACCACCAGCAGCAACAGGCAGCCGAAGGCACCGAGCAGGCCACCGACCAGCATCAGCGGCAGGGGCAATGCAGGCAGCAACAACGCCGTCGCTATCACCCCCATAAAGGTGCCGCCGCTCACCCCCAGCAACTCCGGGCTCGCCATAGGGTTGTTGCTGACCCGCTGCAACAGGGTGCCCGCCAGCGCCAGCAGCACGCCAGCCGCCCCCGCAGCCAGAGTGCGCGGCAGCCGCCACTCCAATTGGGCCTGCCAGCGGAGCCAGCTCGGCCAGCTCCAGCCCGTCATTCCCTGCCCAACCAGCAGGGAGGCGACCACGGCCAGCAGCAGCCCGACCAACAACAGGCCAATAAGGCGAGCCGGTGCCGGATGGCGGGCCACCAGCAGGCCGGCGTTAGCCTTCGGCGTACCCGACTTGATACCCAGGCGCGGGATCAGCCAGAGCAGCAGCGGAGCCCCCAGCAGGGCGGTCATGGCTCCGGTGGGGATCAAGACTGGCCAGAAGCGGCTCAGGCTCTGCAGCAGCAGATCGGTCGCCGCCAGCAGCAGGGCACCGAGGATCGGTGCCCACAGCAGCCGCTGGCCGAGCTGGCGGATCCCGAGCAGCCGCACCATGGCGGGCGCTGCCAGCCCGATAAAGCCGATCAGCCCCACCACGCTCACCACGCAAGCGGTGACAAACACCGCCAGCCCCAGTCCGGCAAAACGCAGATGCTGCAGGGAGACCCCCAGACTGCGGGCGCTGGCATCATCCAGCTCCAGCACCGCCAGCGGGCGCACCAGTACTGCGGCCAGCAAAGCGGCTGCCAGCAGGCGGGGCAACAGGTAACTCACCCCGCTCCAGCTGTTCTGTACTAGCGAGCCACTGCCCCACACCAGCAAACCTTTCAGCTCCTCCTGAAAGAACAGCAAGAGCCCCATGCTGATGGCCGCCAGATAGAGGTTGATCACCAGCCCGGCAAAGACGATGACCACCGGATTGAGCTGACGACGCCAGGCCAGGGCAAACACCAGTGCCATCGCGAGGCTGCCACCGGCCATGGCGATCCACTCCCGCCCCAGCAACAGCCAGGAGGGGGCAAACAGGGTCACCATCATCAACGCCAGTTGGGCACCGGAGGCCACCCCCAAGGTGGTCGGTGACGCGAGCGGGTTGCGCAGCACCTGCTGCATCAGGGTGCCTGCCAGCCCGAGCGCCGCCCCAGCCAGCAGGGTGACAACCAAGCGGGGCAGCCAGCTGAAATGCACCACCGCTTGGCTGACGTCATCCAGATTGGGGGCGAACAGGCTCTGCCACCAGAGCGCACCGGGCAGCTGGCGAGCCAGCTCCCAATACGCGAGCGAGAGGGTCAACCCCAGCAGGATCGAGACCGGCCGCAGCTGCGGCGATGTGAGCAGTCGCTTCATCGACCAGCCTCCATACGCTCGGCATCTTGCAGCAATGCATCACTGAGCAGACCGGCGAAACGGCGGGCGGCAAGTACGCCGCCAAAACTCCAGACCGCAGGCAGATGCAGCACGGGGACTTGGCGTACCAGCGGCAGATGCTGCCACAGCCCAGGCTCCTGCAGCCGTTCGCTCACCCCTACCGGGATGGGATCGACCACCACCAGCCGCGCGGTTGGCAAGGTCATAAACTGCTCGATGCTGACCACCGAGAAACCCCAGTCATTGGTCTGCTCCTGCCAGCCATTACGCAGCCCAAGCCGCGTCATCACCGCATCGAACAGGCTGTGGCGACCAAACACCCGCACATGGCGCTCATCGATAAACTGCACCACCAGCAGGGGCGGCAGATCCGCAGGCAATCCGGCCTGCATACTGGCAAGATCCCGATCCAGCCCGGCCAGCAGCCGTTCGCCCTCGGCGGTTTTGCCCACCATACGGGCGAGGGTCAGGGTCACCTCGTGCAGTCTCTGCCACAGATCGGTTTGCCCATCATAGAGGGCGATAGTGCTCACCGGTGCAATGCGGGAAAGAGTTGGCGCCAGCGGGGCCGCCAGCGGCGAGATGAGGATGCGATCGGGTTTGAGCTCCGCCAGCAGCTCACGGTTGGGCTGGGTGCGCAGGCCGATATCCACCACTCCGGCGGGTAGCCGTGGCTCGCCAACCCATGCCTGATAGGGGCCAACATCCCCCACCGCCAGCGGCGTCACCCCGAGTGCCAGCAGGGTTTCGGCTATGGTCCAATCGACGGTGGCGATACGGGGTAGCGGCGCAGAGGCGATCGGGGATGTTTCGGCCTGCGCCGCAAGTGGCAGCAGCAGGCTAATAAGGCAGGGTGCCATCTTCTTCAATAAACGGTTCAAGAGGGCCCCCCGGTCAGACGATGGCGATGGGATGAGCATGAGCCGGGTGGCGAATGACCTCCATCGGAATGCCATAGATGGCGTGCAGGGTCTCGCTGGTCATGAGCCCCTCAGGTTCGCCGTGGGTAAGCAGGCGGCCGGAGTGGAGCGCCACCAGCCGATCACAGAAGCGGGAGGCCATATTGATGTCGTGAATGACGATGATGACCCCAAGGTTCAGCTGACGGCTCAACTGCTTGACGAGCGTCAGCACCTCCACCTGATGGGCCACATCCAGCGCGGCCAGCGGCTCGTCCAGCAGGATGAAGCGGCTCTCCTGAGCCAGCAGCATCGCCAGCCAGACCCGCCCCCGCTCTCCGCCAGAGAGGGTATCCACCAGCCGATCTGCAAAGCGTTCAGTATGGGTAAGGGCGATAGCCCGATCGACCTGACGGTGATCCTCCGCCCCCATCCGGCCCAGCAGGCCACGCCAGGGGTAGCGGCCCATCTCCACCAGCTCCCGCCCGAGCAGATTCTCGGCGCTCGGCAGATGCTGGGGCAGATAGGCCACCTGACGGGCAAACTCCCGGTTGCCCCAGTCAGGCAGCGGCTTGCCATCGAACAGGATCTCGCCGTCGCTGAGGGGTTGCTGGCGTGCCAGCAGCTTGAGCAGGGTCGATTTGCCCGACCCATTGTGGCCGATGAGGCCATAGACCTGTCCCTGCTCGAAACGCAGGTCGGTGGGGTGCAGCAGCGTGCGGTCATTGACCGTGAAGCTGGCTGATTTCATCTCGAACATAAGCAATTCCTGTGCTGGCTTGCCGCCAGTCTCATCGGTGCCGGCATCAAGCCGGCACCTCGCAATCCAGATGGGCGATCGCATCGCGGCTCACCTCAGTACGGCGCGCGCCGGTCAGTTCGGTGAGCTGGCCCTGACGCATCTCCAGCAGGCGATCGGCCAGCGGGAAGTAGTGATCGTCGTGACTGATGGCAATCACCGTCTTGCCCATCTCCTTGAGGCGCGGCAACAGCACCTGATAGAAGATGCGGCGGAACTGGGGATCCTGATCCGCGGCCCACTCGTCAAACAGCATCACCTCGCGCTGCTCGGCCAGCGCCAGCAGCAGGGCGACCCGCTTGCGCTGCCCTTGGGAGAGATCGATATCGGTGATAAAGCCATCCTCGATGGTGAGCTTGCTGCCCATCTGCAACCGATCCAGCCACTCGGCCACCAGCTCATCCTTGGGTTCCGGCCCCAGCAGGTGCTGGAACAGGTGATAGTCGGTAAAGATGGCGGAGAAGAGCGCCAGATAGCCATTGCGATCGGTGATCGGCTCACCATCCAGCAGGATCCGGCCCGATACCGGCTGGTAAAGGCCGGTCAGCAGCATGGCCAGGGTCGACTTGCCGGAGCCATTGCCACCGATGATGAAGATCTGCTCCCCCTTTTCTATGACCAGATCGATGGGGCCAACGGCAAAACCGCCCTCCCCCTGGTAGTGAAAGCTCACCTGCTCCAACTCGATACGCTGCCAGGGTCGCATGGCGGGCGGCAGCGGGAAGTCCGCATCCGGCTCGGCCAGATTGAGGGCGGCGATCTTGTCGAACGCCACCTGAGCGGCAAGCAGGGTCGGCAGGGCGCCAATCCCCTGCAACAGCGGGGTGCGCAGGAACAGCAGGGTCAGGGCGAAGGTGGCGGCCACATTGGTGTTGGCCCAGCCAAGGCCGTTGGCCAGAAAGAAGACCAGACCGATGGCCCCCAGCATCATGATATTCGACCAGTTCACCGCGCTCAGGTGATAGGTGTCGGCGCGGATGATCTGCTGGCGGTAGTCACGGGCATTCTGCTCATAGAGCTGGTGGTAAACGAAGTGAGCCCGCTCGCGGTTGAGCGCCAGCTCCTTGCTGCCCGCAATGATGGCCTGATAGTTCTGATAGAGCCGATCTTCGGCCTGACGCATGTGGGAGAGATGGCGATAAACACGGTTCACCAGCAACCAGCCCACCACCATGGTGACGGTGACCCAGAGCGCAGTCACCCCGAGTAATGCAGGAGAGAGCCAGCCAAGATAGAGGGCAGAGCCCAGCGTGAGTACCAGCCCCTGCACCAGCTCAGGCAGGCGCACGAAGGCGATGGTGATCTGGCCGATATCGCTGGAGAGGGAGGCCAGCAGCGGCCCCTGACCAATCTGGCGGATGCGGGCGACATCGCTATCCAGCAGTTGCTTGAGCAGACGGCCACGCAACCGGTAGACAAAATGGTGACCGAGAGTGGTCAGGGCCAGCTGAGATCCGAGAGTGATCACCAGCAGCAACACAATCAGGCCGACCAGCTGACCGAGGATCGGCAGCGGATCACCTATAGATTCGATAAGAGACTGATTGATAAAAGCAATGACGCCAATCCCGCTGACGGCACTGAGCAGACTGAGCAGAGTAATGGTGATAAAGGGCCAACGATATTGGCGATAAACCAGAGACAAGAGTTCCATAACGGACCGGTATTCCAGAGAGATCAGAACAACTGCGGGTGAAAAGAAGGGCGGGAACCCGGTTCCCACCCGACTTCGATTACCAGCGGTAGTTGATGCTGCCCACTACGCTGCGCGGCTCGCCGTAGTAGCAGTAGTAGTCACAACTGGCCACGTAGGTTTCACCCAGCAGGTTGTTGACGTTGAGCTGGGCACGCCAGTTCTTGGCAAAGTCATACCCGATCATCGCATCCCAGACGGTATGGGCCGGCACCTCGGCAGAGCCGTAGATGGGGGTATAGTCCGCATTCACGGCGCCAATACCCACACTGGAACCGATATAACGCACACCGGTCCCCAGCTCCAGACCCGAAGCCACCCCTTGCTGCACCTTGTAGTTACCCCAGAAGGAGGCCTGGTGGCGCGGGATCAGGCTGGCACGGCGATCGCCACTGCCGGTGTCGTTAGTTTTGGCATCGGTGTAGGTATAAGCAGCGGTCAGACGCAGTGCATCGGTCACCTGCACGCTCCCTTCCAGCTCAATCCCCTGAGAGGTCACTTCACCCGCCTGGGTCTGCTGGCCGGAACCGGTAGAGACCAGCGAGTTGGTCTGGGCCAGATCGAACAGCGCCAGATTGATGTAACCGTCGAGGAAGGCTGGCGCATATTTGACGCCTGCTTCATACAATTTTCCCTCACGGGATTTATATGAAGTTTTGGTATTCGGATCGATCCCGGGCAACATCAAGAACGACTCAGAATAAGCAAGATATGGCGAGATGCCGTTGTCGGCCAGATACATCAAGCTGCCGGAAAGGGATAGCGCATGATCGTACTGCTTTTCATCTCTATCATATGTTTTGCTGATGTTATGGGTCTCGACATAGTCAAAGCGACCACCTCCTGTCAGCAACCAGCGATCGTCCCAACGGATCTGATGCTGGGCATAGATCCCCTCTTGAGCCATGGTTGTTTTCTGGTAAGTGGCAGTTGACTCATCAAATCCAGGGAAGCCGCTGTAATCCGGATTCTGGGTATCTATGGTCCCCATCCATGAGTCCGCTTCCATCCCCTTGTTGACATGACGCTGCAGATCCACCCCAAGCAGCAGGGTCTGCTCGGTGCTGTCGGTGTTCCAGTAGCCCACCATCTGATTATCCATAGTGGCACTCTTGGTATTGCCATCCCGATAGATCATGCCACGGCCACGAACCGGCATATTTTCATCGGGTGTCGCGGGCCAGGCAGCCCAAGGATAGATATAGGTCTGGCGCAGCAGCAGATCGTTATAGTTGAACCGAACCTTCTGCTTGAACTCCCAGCTCTGGTTGAGCTGGTGGGCCAACTCATAACCGGTGGAGAGCTGGGTATTGCGGTTGCGATCGTAATCCGGCTGGCTCAGGTTGGTGGAGGGATCAATCTGGCCACCTGACGTATTCAGGGTGCCATAGACCGGGAAGAAGCCGTTGGTCGGGACTCCTTCGTCGTGCAGGAAACTGGCCAGCAGGGTCAGGCTGGTACGATCCGAAAGATCGAAGGTGACGCTCGGCGCCAGATAAACCCGATCGTTGTAAGTACCGGTAAGCACCCCATCACGCTCTTTATAGAGAGCAACCATGCGGTAGCGGCTGTTGTCGGAGAGCGCATCAGAGACGTCCACCCCGACCTGACGATGATCCCGGCTGCCAAGCTGCAGATCCACCAGCCCTTGCGGCGTGGTGGTCGGTCGCTTGCTGATGGCATTGATCACCCCGCCCGGAGGCGCTACGCCGTAGAGCATTGAAGCGGGCCCCTTCAGCACTTCCAGACTCTCCAGGCCGAACGGTTCAGGCGTCCAAAGATAGTAACCAGAGCCAAACAGGATGCTTCCATCGAGATAGGAAGCAGCATCGAAGCCACGCACCTTGAACCAGTCGGTGTTGTTGTCGGAGCCATAGAGGCCGGTCAATACACCGGAACGGTAGCGAATCGCTTCATCCAGCTGCAACACGGCGTGCTGATCCAGCTCCTCGCGATTAACCACGGAGACGGCGCGAGGGGTCTCTGCCATCGGCACTTCAACCTTCATGGCCGTACCGGTCACCACCATGGTTTCGCTGGCTTTGGGCAGCTCAGCGGTGGTTTGTTCGGCCATCAGCGGCAGGGAGACGAGCAAACCGGAGAGCGAAAGCACGCCGAAGGCGCCCTTCTTGCCGGGTCCTGTAGTGTATTTTTGCGCAATCATATTAAAGTCTCGTTTATCAATGAGTTATGTTGTTTTAATTGTTATTTGTGGTCGTTTGTCACGACATCACCCTGTTCCATGGGCGAATAAAGCAGCGCAATCCTACTACAGGAGCCGTGATCGAATCGATTCAATAATTGCTAATCATTTGCATCTACATTGTTATCTGACTGCATCGTTGGCAGGATTCCGCGGGAGATGGGAGCCATCAGGAGAGCTATGAGCGGAGAAGAAAATGGAGAGGAATTTAAAGAAGCAGAAAAAAGATCGGCAGGATGGATCCGGTGGCATTATCTGACTGGATCCATTATCCCCAAGCTTTATCCATATTTATCCACACCCTTTGGCGGTAGAATCCGGCTTTCCGTTTCTTTGTCTGAAATCAGGATCCATTCCATGGCCAAACTCAATCTCGTCGTCGGCTCCATGCTGGGCGCCGCCGAATATGTCGCAGACCACGTCGCCAACCTGCTGGAACAGGCTGGCCACCAGACCCGGATCCACAACCCGGCCAAGCTGGCAGAGGTGCTGGATGATGCGGGATCCATCCTGCTGGTGGTCACTTCCACCCATGGTGCCGGGGATGTGCCCGACAACCTGCAACCCTTCGCCAAGGATCTTGCCGAGCAGCATCCGGATCTTAATTCATTGAAATATGGCGTGATCGCCCTTGGTGACAGCAGTTATGACACCTTTTGCCAGGGTGGCAAGACGCTGGATCGCCTGCTGGCCGAGTGCGGTGCCAGCCGGATCGGCGAGCGGCTCGACATCGATGTGACCCAACACGAGATCCCCGAAGATGCCGCAGAAGTGTGGATCCGCGACTGGATGACGATGATCGCCTGATCAGAGTGCGGGAGATCCTGAAAAAAAGCTTGATCTCCCCACTTATCCCCAGATCGACTATCCACCATGTTATTAACAGATTGATCCGGGGGAGTTGTTCTACAAGGTTACCCACAACGCCCAGGGGTAATGTGCATAACTACGATGTAAAGCTCTGCAAAACCTATAGTTATCCATGTATTAGATCCAGACCAACAGACCTCTGTGTATAAAAGTCCTGGTTATCCCCTCGTTCACCGGGCCAGGATCCAAGCTTTTCCACAAGCTAGGATCGTCCTTAAATTAATGATCTTTATGATCAAAAAGTGCTTATCAACAGAAAGGGCGGATCCTAATAAGAGATCCAGTAAAAGATCGATCTAAAGATCCTTAAGATCTAATTAGTGGATCCTCCCTTCATACTGAACGTTAAGTAGACGTTCCCCTCAGGACGCGAAACAGATAGAATGTTCCGCCCTTTAGCCCAGGCAAATAAAGATCTTCAGGCGTGCAGATCAAGGTGATCCCAATGCAATACCATGAACAATTTGATGTGATCGTCGTCGGTGGCGGTCATGCCGGAACCGAAGCAGCAACAGCGGCAGCCCGCATGGGCATGAACACCCTGTTGCTGACCCACAATATCGATACGCTGGGACACATGTCCTGTAATCCGGCGATCGGCGGGATCGGCAAGGGACACCTGGTCAGAGAAGTTGACGCTCTCGGCGGGATCATGGCGCGTGCCATCGATCTTGGCGGGATCCAGTTCCGCACCCTCAACTCCTCCAAGGGCCCGGCGGTGCGAGCCACTCGTGCCCAGGCGGATCGCCTGCTCTACAAGGCCGTCGTTCGCCAGATGCTGGAGAATTACCCGAACCTGAAGATCTTCCAGCAGGCCTGTGACGATCTGATCATGGACGGGGATCGTGTTGCCGGTGTGGTCACCCAGAGCGGGATCCGCATCAGCGGCAAGACTGTGGTGCTGACGGTCGGTACCTTCCTGAATGGTTTGATCCATATCGGGATGGAGAACTACAAGGGCGGCCGTGCCGGGGATCCTCCCTCGATCGCCCTGGCCCAGCGCCTGCGTGAACTGCCGCTGCGCATCGATCGTCTCAAGACTGGCACCCCGCCGCGCATCGATGCTCGCAGCGTCGATTTCTCCGTCATGCAGGAACAGCACGGCGACGATCCGCGTCCGGTCTTCTCGTTTATCGGCAATGCCAGTCAGCATCCCCGTCAGGTGCCTTGCTACGTCACCCACACCAACGAGCGTACCCACGAGGTGATCCGCAATAACCTGGATCGCAGCCCCATGTACGCCGGGGTGATCGAAGGGATCGGCCCGCGCTACTGCCCGTCGATCGAAGACAAGATCACCCGTTTCGCCGACAAGACGGCGCACCAGATCTTCGTCGAACCGGAAGGCCTGACCACCCACGAACTCTATCCGAACGGGATCTCCACCAGCCTGCCGTTTGACGTGCAGGTGCAGATCGTCCGTTCCGTGCGCGGCTTCGAGAACGCCCACATCACCCGCCCCGGCTATGCCATCGAGTACGATTTCTTCGATCCGCGGGATCTCAAGGCCAACATGGAGAGCAAGTGCATTCCAAACCTGTTCTTCGCTGGCCAGATCAACGGCACGACCGGTTACGAAGAGGCGGCGGCGCAAGGCCTGATGGCCGGCCTGAACGCGGCCCTGCGTGCCCAAGACAAGGATCCCTGGAACCCGCGTCGGGATCAGGCCTACATGGGCGTGATGATGGACGATCTCTCCACTCTGGGGACCCGCGAGCCTTACCGCATGTTCACCAGCCGCGCCGAATATCGCCTGCTGCTGCGGGAAGATAACGCTGATATCCGCCTGACCGCCATCGGTCGCGAGCTGGGTCTGGTGGATGACGAGCGCTGGAGCAAATTCAACGCCAAGATGGAACAGGTCGAGCTGGAGCGTCAGCGCATGCGTTCAACCTGGATCCACCCGCAACATCCGTCACTGGAAGCGGTCAACGCCCTGGTCAACACCCCGCTGACCCGCGAACAGAGTCTGGAAGAGCTGCTGCGTCGCCCCGAGGTGACCTATGATGCGCTGATGGCCATCGAAGGTGTCGGTCCTTCCGTGACCGATCCTGCCGCGGCCGAACAGGTTGAGATCCAGATCAAGTACGCCGGTTACATCGAGCGTCAGCACGATGAAGTGGAGAAGCAGCTGCGCAACGAAAACACCCTGCTGCCGCTGGATCTGGACTATCGCGAGGTGAACGGCCTCTCCAACGAGGTGAAAGCCAAGTTGAACGATGCCAAGCCGCAGACCATTGGTCAGGCTTCCCGCATCTCCGGTATCACCCCGGCGGCCATCTCCATCCTGCTGGTTCACCTGAAAAAACACGGCCTGCTGCGTAAAACCGCCTGAGGAATCCCATGCTGGAAAGATTGAACGGCCTGCTCAAGCAGGCCGAAATTGTTATCACCGATACCCAAAAGAGCCAACTGGTGCAGTTGGTCGAGTTGCTGCACAAGTGGAACAAGGCTTACAATCTCACCTCGGTGCGAGAGCCGGATGCCATGCTGGTCAAGCATATCCTCGATAGCCTGGTGGTAAGCCCCCACTTGCACGGTGAGCGCTTCATCGACGTGGGGACAGGTCCCGGCCTGCCGGGATTGCCGCTGGCGATCATCAATCCGGACAAGCAGTTCGTCCTGCTCGACAGTCTGGGCAAGCGGATCAACTTCATCCGTCAGGTGATCCAGGAGCTGGGTCTGACCAATGTGACGCCGGTCAAATCCCGGGTTGAAGAGTATCAACCCGAGGTGGGATTTGATGGTGTACTGAGTCGGGCATTTGCCTCGCTGGAGGACATGCTGAGCTGGTGTCACCACCTGCCGTCAGAGCAGGGCTGCTTCCTGGCACTCAAGGGACAATATCCCGAGCAGGAGCTGGCCCAGTTGCCTGCCAATATCCGTCTGGTAGCCTGTCATGAGTTGCGGGTGCCGGAGCTGGAAGGCGAACGTCATCTGCTGGAATTCAAACATATCCAGCCCGAATAGGGTCGCAGTTTCATTTAGGGGATCGTGTGGGAAAAGTCATCGCCATAGCCAACCAGAAGGGGGGAGTGGGTAAAACCACCACCTGTGTGAATCTGGCAGCCTCCATGGCTGCCACCCGGCGCAAGGTGCTGGTGATCGATCTGGATCCGCAGGGCAATGCCACCATGGGCAGCGGTGTCGACAAGTATGATGTCGAACGCACCGCCTATGAGCTGCTGATCGAGGATGCCCCCATCAGCGAAGTGATCATCCCCGAAACCACCGGGGGCTATCACCTGATTGCCGCCAACGCCGACGTGACCGCGGCCGAAATCCGTCTGATGGAATTTTTCGCCCGCGAAATCCGCCTGCGCAATGCGCTGGCCTCGGTGCGGGACAAATACGACTACGTCTTCATCGACTGCCCGCCCTCTCTCAACATGCTGACCGTGAACGCCATGGCCGCCGCCGACTCCGTGCTGGTGCCCATGCAGTGCGAATATTACGCGCTGGAGGGGCTCACCGCCCTGGTCGACACCATCAGCAAGCTGGCCGCCGTGGTCAATCCGGAGCTCAAGATCGAAGGGGTGCTGCGCACCATGTTCGATCACCGCAACCGGCTGGCCAATGATGTGTCCGATCAGCTAAAACAGCACTTTGGCGACAAAGTCTACCGCACCATCATTCCCCGCAACGTTAGACTGGCTGAGGCCCCGAGTTTCGGTGCCCCGGCCATGCACTATGACAAATCATCGGTGGGCGCCAAGGCCTACTTGGCACTGGCTGGCGAGATCCTGCGCCGCCAGGAGCAGGAACGTCAGGCGACCATCGCAGACCGAGAGAGCATATGACTCCGAAAAAACGTGGACTGGGCAAGGGGCTGGATGCCCTGCTCAGTACCAGCACGGCTGCCCGCCAGAAACAGGTGATGAGCGATCAACGTACTGAAGAGGCCATGGCCCCCACCAATCAGGGCGAGCTGCGCAAGCTGCCGGTGGAGTGGTTGCAGTCCGGCAAGTACCAGCCCCGCAAGGACATGTCCCAGGATGCACTGGAAGAGCTTGCCAACTCCATCCGCGCCCAAGGGGTGATCCAGCCCATCGTGGTACGCCCTCTCGGCGAACAATCCTTCGAAATCATCGCCGGTGAGCGGCGCTGGCGCGCGTCCCAGCTGGCGCGGCTCGAGGTGGTGCCCTGCATCGTCAAGGATGTACCCGATGAGGCTGCCGTCGCCATCGCGCTGATTGAGAATATTCAGCGGGAAGACCTCAATGCCATCGAAGAGGCGGTCGCTCTACAAAGACTGCTGACCGAATTCGAACTCACCCACCAGCAGGTGGCCGAGGCGGTGGGTAAGTCCCGCACCACGGTGACCAACCTGCTGCGTCTTAACCAGCTCAACGACGATGTGAAGCGTTTCGTTGAACATGGCGACCTCGATATGGGCCATGCCCGTGCCCTGCTGGCCCTGAGCGGCCAGGCCCAGTCTGAACTGGCCAAGCTGGTTGCCCAGAAGGGGCTGACCGTACGCGATACCGAGAAGCTGGTGCAAAAAGCGCTCGAACCGGCAAAAGCCAGGGTCGAACCGGCCCGTGATCCGCAGATCGGCTACCTGGAGCGCCAACTGGCAGAAAAAATTGGCAATCAGGTGCAACTTCAGCCTGGCAAGCGGGATAGCGGGAAGTTAGTAATAAGTTACGAGAATTTGTCCGATTTGGACCGTATATTGGGCTATTTTGGCGTGTCGGAATCGTGATTTTTACGCTTTTTGTAGTAATAAAACATCCATTCCTTTTGATATGACCATAACCCTGATTTGCCGCGGAAAGCCGCAAAAATTAAGGATTTTTGTCATATTGCAATAGCTGCCCTCAAGGGTATAATTTGACCGGCTTTAAGAGCTGTTAACATGGGGTCTTCGGATCCCGATTTTTTACAGTTCTGTAATGTTCAGGGGTAGGTTGGTGAAGCAGAAAATAGCCTTGGAAGGTTTGACACTGGCCTTGGTTATGCTCGTTTGTCAGCTCATCCTGATCCTGGCGATGAGTGCCGTCTGGTTTTACCTGACTGGTGCCAGCGCCGGTTATTCCGCCCTCTACGGAGGGGGGATGTACTGGGTTCCTCAAGCCTTGTTTACTGTCTGGGTGCTG
Organism: Aeromonas sp. R9-2; assembly: GCF_040908025.1. Lineage (NCBI taxonomy): Bacteria > Pseudomonadati > Pseudomonadota > Gammaproteobacteria > Aeromonadales > Aeromonadaceae > Aeromonas > Aeromonas sp. R9-2. Next base: position 45,582 of record NZ_JBFOCX010000006.1, on the reverse strand, counting down.
CGCCGCAAGGTGACAACCGAGAGTGTGGGCCTGGTTTTGCGGGACTTTTATGGTGGGGCAGGGATTAAGCTCATTTCTACAACAGGTCTATTCGCCCTGATGTTTGGTGCGGGAGTCGAGGTCGTTACCGTCTCGTTTTTCGCCACTTATATCCTCGCCCTCGTTGTACAGTGGATGGTTTCATTCACGCTTAACAACCACTATTAGGAAAACTCATGTCTGCAACCGGAGAAGTCCTGACTCCTCAGGGATATATCTCCCACCACCTGACCCACCTTCAAGTCGGGTCCGGGTTCTGGACGGTCAATATCGACTCAATGGTATTTTCCGTCGTGCTAGGCGCCCTGTTTATCCTGCTTTTCCGCAAAGTAGCCGTTAACGCTACCAGCGGGGTGCCGGGTAAGCTGCAGTGCTTTGTGGAGATGCTGGTCGAGTTTGTGAATGGTAACGTCAAAGACATCTTTCACGGTCGCAACAAGGTCATCGCACCTTTGGGGCTGACGGTGTTTGTGTGGATCTTCCTGATGAACTTCATGGATCTGATCCCCGTTGACTTTATCCCTCACGCTGCACAATTGATGGGTATTCCCTATCTGCGTGTGGTTCCCTCTGCTGACGTTAACATCACCATGTCCATGGCTTTGGGCGTGTTCTTCTTGATCCTGTATTACAGCATCAAGGTCAAGGGTATCGGCGGGTTTGTGAAGGAGCTGACGCTTCAGCCTTTCAACCACCCGGCGGCCATCCCGGTTAACCTCATCCTGGAAACTGTTACGCTGATTTCCAAACCTGTTTCTCTGGGTCTTCGACTGTTCGGCAACATGTATGCTGGCGAACTGATCTTTATCCTGATTGCGGGTTTGTTACCCTGGTGGTCACAGTGGATCCTGTCCGTGCCTTGGGCAATTTTCCACATCCTGATCATCACTTTGCAGGCATTCATTTTCATGGTTCTGACCATCGTCTATCTGTCGATGGCGCAGGAAGACCATGGTTGATGCAACTCAAATAATCCTTTTTATACAATCAATTACATCTAAATAACTGGAGATCCTCATGGAAAACTTGAACATGGACCTGCTGTACATCGCTGCTGCAATGATGATGGGTCTGGCTGCTATCGGCGCTTCCATCGGTATCGGTATCCTGGGTGGCAAGTTCCTGGAAGGTGCTGCTCGTCAACCGGATCTGATCCCTGTTCTGCGTACCCAGTTCTTCATCGTAATGGGTCTGGTGGATGCGATCCCGATGATCGCCGTTGGTCTGGGTCTGTACGTGATGTTTGCGGTTGCTGGCTAAGTCGTTACGACTCTCCAGGCATAACCCATTAACTAACTTAAGAGGACATCGGCTGTGAATATCAATGCCACCCTCCTCGGCCAAGCAATTGCTTTTTTCTTCTTCGTAGTGTTTTGCATGAAGTACGTATGGCCGCCGCTGATTGCAGCCATCGAAGCCCGTCAGAAAGCTATTGCTGACGGTCTCTCTTCTGCCGAACGTGCCAAGAAAGATCTGGATTTGGCCAAGGCCAATGCCACCGATCAGCTGAAAGAAGCCAAGCTGCAGGCTGCTGAAATCATTGAGCAGGCTAACAAACGTAAAGCCCAGATCATTGATGAAGCTGCCGCTGGTGCCCAGTCTGAGCGGGAAAAAATCCTGGCTCAGGGCCGTGCCGAGATCGAAGCTGAACGTCATCGTGCCAAAGAAGAACTGCGTAAGCAGGTTGCTGCTCTTGCCATTGCTGGTGCAGAGAAGATCCTGGCGCGTCAAATCGACCAGGCTGCCAACAGCGACATCGTCGACAAACTGGTAGCAGAACTGTAACGGGAACGGGGCTATGTCTGAACTGACTACAATCGCTCGCCCCTACGCCAAGGCTGCTTTCGAGTTTGCCGTTGAGCACAAGGCGGTTGACCAGTGGCTGGGTATGCTCGGTTTCGCTGCGCAAGTAGTGGAAAACGAGACCATGCACAACCTGGTAAACGGCTCTGTGGCCGCCGAAGAGCTGGCAACGCTGTTTGTCGGTGTCTGCGGTGAGCAACTCGACGTGCATGGCCAGAACCTGATCCGGGTGATGGCCGAGAATGGTCGCTTGGGTGTGCTGCCGGCGGTCGTTGCTGAATTTGTAGCGTTCAAAGCTGAACTGGATAAAGAGGTTCAGGCTGACGTGATTTCGGCGATCGAACTGACCGACCAGCAGAAAGCCAATATTCAGGCTTCTCTGGAACAACGTCTCGCGCGCAAAGTGAAGCTGAATTGCAGCATCGATGCGTCCTTGATGGCCGGGGTGCTCATCAAGGCCGGTGATCTGGTAATCGACGGCACAGTCCGCGGTAAGCTGGATCGCATGGCTGACGCGCTGCAATCTTGATTGGGGTATTAGAGCATGCAACTGAATTCCACTGAAATCGCCGAGCTGATCAAGCAGCGCATTGCGCAGTTTGATGTAAAGAGCGAAGCGCGTAACGAAGGTACTATCGTCTCTGTGAGCGACGGTATCATTCGTATTCACGGCCTGGCTGATGCCATGCAGGGTGAGATGATCGAGCTGCCGGGCAACCGCTACGCTCTGGCATTGAACCTGGAGCGTGACTCCGTCGGTGCGGTGATTATGGGTTCCTATGACGGTCTGTCAGAAGGAATGAAAGTAAAAGGTACTGGCCGTATTCTGGAAGTGCCGGTAGGTCGTGGTCTGTTGGGCCGGGTGTTGAACACCCTGGGTCAGCCGATCGACGGTAAAGGTCCGATCGACAACGACGGCTTCTCGCCGATCGAAGTGATCGCACCGGGCGTTATCGAGCGTAAGTCTGTTGACCAGCCGGTCCAGACCGGTCTGAAAGCCATCGATGCCATGATCCCAATCGGTCGTGGCCAGCGTGAGCTGATCATCGGTGACCGTCAGGTTGGTAAGACCGCCATCGCGATCGACACCATCATCAACCAGAAAGATTCCGGCATTAAGTGTGTCTACGTTGCGATTGGCCAGAAGGCCTCCACCATCGCCAACGTGGTGCGCAAGCTGGAAGAGCACGGTGCCCTGGCCAACACCATCGTGGTGGTTGCCTCTGCCTCCGAAGCGGCTGCTCTGCAGTACCTGGCTCCGTATGCCGGTTGCTCCATGGGTGAGTACTTCCGTGACCGCGGTGAAGATGCGCTGATCATCTATGATGACCTGTCCAAGCAAGCCGTAGCTTATCGCCAGATCTCCCTGCTGCTGCGCCGTCCGCCAGGACGTGAAGCTTACCCGGGTGACGTTTTCTATCTGCACTCCCGTCTGCTGGAGCGTGCTGCTCGCGTTAACGCCGAGTACGTAGAGAAGTTCACCAAGGGTGAAGTGAAAGGCAAAACCGGTTCTTTGACTGCGCTGCCGATCATCGAAACCCAGGCGGGTGACGTATCTGCGTTCGTTCCGACCAACGTGATCTCCATCACCGATGGTCAGATCTTCCTGACTTCACAGTTGTTCAACTCCGGTATTCGTCCGGCGGTTGACCCGGGTATCTCCGTATCCCGTGTAGGTGGTGCTGCTCAAACCAAGATCGTCAAGAAGCTGTCCGGTGGTATCCGTACCGCGCTGGCCCAGTATCGCGAACTGGCGGCATTCGCCCAGTTCTCTTCCGATCTGGACGAGGCGACTCGCAAGCAGCTGGATCACGGTGTGAAAGTGACCGAGCTGATGAAGCAGAAGCAGTACTCTCCGCTGAGCGTGGCTCACCAGTCTCTGGTGCTGTTCGCCGCCGAGAAAGGCTATCTCTCCGATGTCGAGCTGAACAAAATCGTCGACTTCGAAGCCGCTCTGCTCTCTTACGCCAATACCCAGCATGCCGAGCTGATGGCTGAAATCAATGCCAAAGCCGACTACAACGACGCGATCGTTGGCAAGCTGACTGCGTTGCTGGATAGCTTCAAAGCAACCCAGACCTGGTAAGCGTGTGTGGCAGCGTGAGCTGCCACTTGATGGAGAGTAAGAGATGGCCGGCGCAAAAGAGATACGTAACAAGATCGGGAGTGTGAAAAACACTCAGAAGATCACCGGCGCTATGGAAATGGTGGCAGCAAGCAAAATGCGCCGTGCGCAGGAACGCATGTCTGCCAGCCGTCCGTACGCTGAAACCATGCGCAAGGTGATCGGCCATATCGCTCAGGGGAACTTGGAATACAAGCACCCCTACCTCATCGAACGTGAGGTCAAGCGAGTGGGTTACATCGTCGTCTCCACCGACCGTGGCCTGTGTGGTGGTCTGAACATCAACCTGTTCAAGGCTGCCCTCAATGATATGAAGCAATGGAGCGCGAAAGGTGCCAAGGTTGACCTGGCACTGATCGGTAACAAGGCCTCCAACTTCTTTGAACGGCACGGCGCCAAGGTTAAAGCTCATGTCGCAGGACTGGGCGATAGTCCGAGCGTCAATGACCTGATTGGTTCAGTCAAGGTCATGCTGAAGGCTTACGACAACGGTGAGATTGACAAGCTGTATCTGGTGTACAACAAGTTCGTCAACACCATGGTGCAGCAACCACGGGTCGATCAACTGCTGCCTTTGCCCGTAACTGAAGACAGCAAGCTCGCCAAGAAACACCACTGGGATTACCTCTATGAGCCGGATCCCAAGAAGCTGCTGGATACCCTGCTGGTTCGCTACGTCGAATCTCAGGTTTACCAGGGTGTAGTGGAAAACTTGGCAAGTGAACAGGCAGCCCGAATGGTTGCCATGCAAGCCGCGACTGACAACGCCGGTAACCTGATTAACGATCTGCAACTGGTATACAACAAGGCCCGTCAGGCCAGTATTACCCAGGAGCTTACAGAGATCGTATCCGGTGCTGCTGCGGTGTAAGGCAAGGGTTATCAAAGGTTTAGAGGATTTGACATGAGTAACGGTTTCATCGTCCAAATCATCGGCGCTGTGGTGGACATCGAGTTCCCGCAGAATGCCGTGCCCCAGGTGTACGATGCACTGAAGGTCGTTAGCGAAGGTCAAGGCCAGGGTCTGGTGCTGGAAGTTCAGCAACAGATCGGTGGCGGCGTCGTTCGTTGCATCACCATGGGCTCCTCCGACGGTCTGCGTCGTGGGTTGGAAGTAGTGAATAGCGGTAAATCCATCCAGGTTCCGGTCGGTACTGCGACTCTGGGTCGGATCATGAACGTACTGGGCGAGCCAATCGACGAAAAAGGTCCGATCGGTGAAGAAGAGTGCTGGTCTATCCACCGCGCGGCCCCCAGCTACGAAGATCAGTCCAACAGCAACGATCTGCTGGAGACCGGCATCAAGGTTATCGACTTGGTATGCCCGTTCGCCAAGGGTGGTAAAGTTGGTCTGTTCGGTGGTGCCGGTGTAGGCAAAACCGTAAACATGATGGAGCTGATCCGTAACATCGCGATCGAGCACAGTGGTTACTCTGTGTTCGCCGGTGTTGGTGAGCGTACCCGTGAGGGTAACGACTTCTACCACGAGATGATGGAGTCCAACGTACTGGACAAAGTATCTCTGGTTTACGGTCAGATGAACGAGCCGCCCGGAAACCGTCTGCGCGTTGCGCTGACTGGCCTGACCATGGCCGAGAAGTTCCGTGACGAAGGTCGTGACGTGCTGTTCTTCGTGGACAACATCTACCGTTACACCCTGGCCGGTACTGAAGTATCCGCACTGCTGGGCCGTATGCCTTCCGCAGTAGGTTACCAGCCGACCTTGGCTGAGGAGATGGGTGTTCTGCAAGAACGTATCACCTCCACCAAGACCGGTTCCATCACCTCCGTACAGGCCGTTTACGTGCCTGCGGATGACTTGACCGACCCGTCTCCGGCGACCACCTTCGCCCACCTGGATGCGACCGTCGTACTGTCCCGTCAAATCGCGGCACTGGGTATCTACCCGGCCGTTGACCCGCTGGACTCTACCTCTCGTCAGCTGGATCCGCTGGTGGTTGGCAAAGAGCACTACGAGACCGCTCGTGGCGTTCAGACCGTACTGCAGCGCTACAAAGAGCTGAAGGACATCATCGCCATCCTGGGTATGGATGAACTGTCAGAAGAAGACAAACTGACCGTAGCCCGTGCCCGTAAGATCGAGCGTTTCCTGTCCCAGCCGTTCTTCGTAGCAGAAGTGTTTACCGGTTCTCCGGGTAAATACGTGCCGCTGAAAGAGACCATTCGTGGTTTCCAGGGCATCCTGAAAGGCGAGTATGACGATCTGCCCGAGCAGGCGTTCTACATGGTTGGCGGTATCGACGAAGTCGTTGAGAAATCCAAGAAACTGTAAGCCTCGACAGGAGGGCCCATGGCAGAGATGATCTCCTTTCACCTGGACGTGGTGAGTGCCGAAGGAAAACTTTTTTCCGGTCGCGTGCAATCCGCTCAGGTATCAGGCTCCGAAGGTGAGTTGGGTCTCCGCCACGGTCATGCTCCGTTGCTGACTGCCATCAAGCCGGGCCTGGTCCGCTTGGTGAAGCAGAACGGAACTGAAGAGGTGCTGTACATCTCCGGCGGTATGCTGGAAGTACAACCTGAATCCGTGACCGTGCTGGCGGACACCGCGATTCGTGCTGACGACTTGGATGAGGCGAAAGCCCAGGAAGCCAAGCGCGCAGCCGAAGAGCGGATCCACAGCTCCCATGGTGATATCGACTACGCCCAGGCCGCCACCGAGCTGGCCAAGGCGATGGCTCAACTGCGAGTCATCGATATCGTCAAAAAGAATTACCGCTAATAACGGTGATGTAAAAAGCGACCTTCGGGTCGCTTTTTTTTTACCCGTTGGATAGACTCCGCCGAGTATTTTCCATGTTCCAAAGGTCAATTTATGTCACTCAACGTCGTGATCCTGGCTGCGGGTAAAGGTACCCGTATGCGCTCTTCCCTGCCCAAGGTACTGCACCCGGTAGCCAACAAACCCATGGTTTCCCATGTGATCGATACCGCTCGTCAGGTCGGTGCCGAGCAGCTGCATCTGGTCTATGGCCACGGTGCCGAGCTGCTGAAAGAGCGGATCGTGGCGGCCGATGTGAACTGGGTGCTGCAGGCGCAGCAGCTGGGGACAGGTCATGCCGTTGCCCAGGCCATCCCGTTCTGGAAGGATGAAGACGATGTGCTGGTGCTCTACGGCGATACCCCGCTGATCCAGCCCGAGACCCTGCAGCGACTGCTGGCTGCCAAGGCTGAAAACGGGATGGCACTGCTGACCGTGGTACTGGACAACCCCACCGGCTATGGCCGCATCGTCCGTGAAAACGGTCTGGTGGTCGGTATCGTCGAGCAGAAGGATGCCAATGCCGAACAGCTGGCGATCCGTGAGGTGAATACCGGCGTGCTGGTGGCCAATGGGGGCCAGTTGCGTCAATGGTTGTCTCGTCTCGACAACAAAAACGCCCAGGGCGAGTTCTATCTGACCGATGTGATCGCGATGGCTCACGGCGATAATTGCCCGATTGCCTCCGTTCATCCGGAGCGCGCCGCTGAAGTGGAAGGGGCCAACAATCGGGTGCAATTGGCTCAGCTTGAGCGCAGCTATCAGCAGATGCAGGCCGAGAAACTGATGATTGCAGGTGCAACCATGATCGACCCCGCACGCTTTGATTTGCGTGGGGTTTTGGAAATTGGTGAAGAGGTTGTTATTGATGCAAACGTCATCATTGAGGGCAAGGTGACTCTCGGCAATCACGTTCGTATCGGAGCCGGTTGCGTACTGAAAAATTGCGTCATTGGCGATCACACCGAGGTGAAACCCTACTCGGTTATCGAGGGGGCACAGGTGGCAGATCAGTGCTCAGTGGGTCCGTTTAGCCGCTTGCGCCCGGGGGCGGTTCTGGAGCAGGATGCGCACGTTGGCAACTTCGTCGAGATGAAGAAGGCCCGTCTTGGGGTTGGTTCCAAGTGCGGTCATCTGACCTATCTGGGTGATGCCGAGATCGGTGCCGGGGTGAATATCGGAGCCGGTACCATCACCTGCAACTACGACGGGGTCAACAAATTCCAGACCATCATCGAGGACGATGTGTTCGTCGGTTCTGATACCCAACTGGTAGCGCCTGTTCGCATCGGCAAGGGGGCCACCCTGGGTGCCGGCTCTACTATTACCAAGGACGTGGGTGAAAATGAACTCGTGATAACCCGGGTACCCCAGCGTCACATCAAGAACTGGGCTCGTCCGGTCAAGAAAACTGATAAGTGATATCAGTATGAAGGCGACCCATGAACAAACGAATCATCAAGCTCGCAGACGCGAGCCACAGTCTGTTTTCCCGCTTTGTCGATCTGGTGGGAATTTCAGTCTCAATGGTGCTGCTTTCGCGGCACTTTGGTTTGTTTCATGGGTTGGACGAGATGTCACTGGCCACGCTGGGCATGGTGGTCTTCTTTCTGGTTTCCCAGAATACCGGGCTCTATTGCAGCCGGGTTCGTAAACATCTGGCGCAGTCTCTGCTGCGCCTCATCTTCTCCTGGTTGGTAACAGCTACCCTGCTCTACCTGCTGGTCTATCTGGTTCCCATCTTTAAACCCTACCACCCTTTCCCGCTTGAGCTGGCTGTGCTCTGGCTTGCCATGGCCTGTCTTATTTCTACCGGCTATCGGGTGCTGTACCGACTGGTGACCCTCTGGTTCAGCGGTGCTTCCTGTTGTCGTCGTGTGGCCATCATTGGCGTGACTCCGGCTGGACTGGCGCTGGAAAAATCCCTCTGGGAGAGTCCGCGTCACGATATCCAGATGCTCGGATTTTTCGATGCCCGCAGCGAAGAGCGCTTCGGTTACCCGACTCGCAGTCCTCTGTTGGGTGATGTCGACGAACTGCTCGAGCTAGCCCGCAAAGGGCTGGTCGACGAAGTCTATCTGGCGCTGCCCCTGACTGCCCGGGAGCGCATCAATCACTACCTCTACGAACTCTCCGATACCACAGTCGATACCTATCTGGTACCCGATTTCTATGAGTACGGCCTGACCGTATCCCACATCGATCGGGTGGGCGATATCTATACCTTCAGCTTTTTCGATTCCCCGTTTGAAGGTGGCGCCGCCCTGCTCAAACGCATTGAAGATCTGGTGCTGGGTTCACTCATCCTGCTGCTCATCTCTCCGGTTATGGCGCTGGTGGCTCTCGGGGTGCGTCTCTCTTCCCCTGGACCCGTGCTCTTCAAGCAGGATCGCTACGGCCTGGGGGGGAAACGGATCCAGGTCTGGAAATTCCGCTCCATGCGCGTCATGGAGAATGATGCCGTGGTGACTCAGGCAACCAGAGGCGATCCCAGAGTGACGCCATTCGGTGCGTTTTTGCGTCGTACCTCGCTGGATGAGCTGCCGCAGTTTTTCAATGTGATTCAGGGCTCCATGTCGATCGTGGGGCCACGTCCCCATGCCGTGGCGCACAACGAGCAGTACCGCTCACTGGTGGAGCGGTACATGCTGCGCCACAAGGTCAAACCGGGGATTACCGGGCTGGCCCAGATAAATGGATTTCGTGGTGAAACCGACACCCTCGACAAGATGGAGATGCGGGTCAAGTTCGATCTCAAGTACATCCAGTACTGGTCGCTCGGACTGGATTTCAAAGTCATTTTCCTGACTGTATTCAAGGGGTTTGTCGGTGCGTCAGCTTACTAGCCTCGTTTGCGCCGGACTGCTGCTCTCCCCCTCTCTTTCAGTCCGTGCCGAGGTCACTCCCTTATCCCATCAGGGGCCGCTGGGTCTGGAGGTCCAGACCGAGATGGAGAGTCGTTATGGTCACGACAGCAACCTGCTGTGGCTGCGTGACAGTGGTCAGGCGATTGGCTCCGATTTCATCGGAATCACCCCGGAATTTCGCATGGTGGGCAAACGCGGCCTGGATCGCTATCAGTTCAGCTATCTGGGTGACTATCGTCGCTATGGCAGCAGCCATGGGGATGGCTATGCCGATCACCAGTTCCAGTTTGACGGCAGCTGGCGCTTCTCCCTGCGCAACGCCTTCAAGCTGATGTACCAGTATCGGCTGGGCCATGAGGCGCGTGGCGAGGGGCTGACCGAAGGCTTTATGTTGCAGGGGGATGAGAAGGCTGGCGGTGATGCCACTTTCGGCTGGTTCAACATTGCCGAGCCGTTGCGCTTCAAACGCAGCGAAGTGGGTGGCCGTTACAGTTACGGCGCTCCCGATGCCAGAGGCAAGCTGGAGCTGGCGCTCTCCCACAAGGATCTGGGCTATCTCGACAAGCACCTCTACCAGCATGACTTTGAACGCTATATGGCCGAGCAGGAGTGGCAGGAGAACACCGCCATTGTCGAGCTGTTCGATCAGGTGAGTCATGTCAGCCGTTTTCGTTACACCCTGCAGACCAATCTGCGACGCTATCCGGCCAATCCGCGCAAGGATTCCGACGAGTTTTTTCTCATCACCGGGGTGATGAGCCAGCTGACCGGCAAGACCCGGATCGATGCCAATATCGGCGGGATCTACAAGCGTTTCGTCAATGATCCACAGGCGGAGAGTTTCAAAGGGCTGAACTGGGATCTGCGTCTGGAGTGGCAACCGCTCAATTACAGCAAGCTCGCGCTGCTCTCCAGTCGGACCATTCGTGATCCGGGTGGTGACGGCGGCTATGTCAGCAGCCAGCTATATGGCGCCGAGTGGCTGCACCACTGGTCACCCGGAGTGGCAACCACGCTCTCTTATCACGATATCCGGGATGATTATCACCAGTCGGTGGTCTGTGGTAACGACAACCGCCACCGTCAGGACGACATCCATCGCTGGGGCATGGGCATCAGCTACGACATTCGTCCCTCCGTCAATCTGGGGCTCCACTACCAGCAGGCCGACTCCGGTTCCAGCTTTGCCGGGCAGCCCATCGACATCGGTGGCAACTGCTATGGCCGGGCCCTCGGTTACGACAAACAACAGCTTTCTCTTTCACTCAAGGTAGCCATTTAACATGAACAAAAGCGTGATGGTGCTTCTGCTTGGCTGGTTGTTCAGCCTGTCGGTTTGGGCTGGCCAGAGCCCGCAAGGCAACGATTCCGCCTACCGGCTGGCGCCGGGGGACGAGGTCGAAATCCGGGTGTATGGCGAGCCGGATCTGTCGATGAAGTTCAAGGTCGATACCAGTGGCCAGGTCAATTATCCCTATCTGGGTCAGGTGCTGCTGATGGGCCACACCACCACTGAGGTGGCCGAGCAGCTGGCCAGAGGGCTCAAGCACGGCGTGCTGCTCGAGCCCATGGTGACGGTCAACGTGACCACTTTTCGTCAGGTGTTTGTAGCTGGCGAGGTGGCTCACCCGGGTGGCTACGAATACCAGCCCGGCCTGACGGTGGAGAAGGCCGTCGCGCTGGCGGGTGGTTTCACCTATCGCGCCGCTAGACGGGATATCAGCCTGCGCCTCAATGGCAGCGATCAGTTGCTGGAAGAGGTGAGCCTGCAACGGCAACTCAATCCCGGCGACATCATCACCATCGAACAAAGTTTCTTCTGATCCAGGACGCTCTTCATGACTTCATTGTTGGTTGAAAATGGCCGTGCGCTAGAGAGCCGCCTCGATTTCAGCGGCCCTTGGCGGGTGATCAAGGCAAACTGGTGGAAGGTGGTGCTGTTTGCCGCCGTGGAGACCCTTGTGGCAGCCCCCTTTATCCTCAGCATGCCACCCTACTACCAGTCCAGTGCGACCCTGCTGCTGAAGGCTGATGCCAACAGCGCTTCCCCTATCGAGCCCGTCTATCGGGTCGATACCAGCCGCCGCGAGTACTACAACACCCAGTTCGAGCTGCTCAAGTCACGCCGGGTGGCCGAGAAGGTGGTTACTCATCTGGGTTTGGCCGAGTTGCCGGAATTCAACGGACAGCCCAATCCGGACAGCTGGCTGAGCCGCATCAAGGGGCTCTGGAGTGCCGCACATCAGGAGGATGCCTCCTCACGCCACCAGCATGCGCTGGAATATCTGGCCAGACACCTGACCGTCTCGCCGGTGCGCGATACCCAGCTGGTCAGCATAGGGTTCGAATCCCGCTCTCCCGAGCTGGCCGCCAGCGTCGCCAATGAGGTGGCCCAGACTTACATCGATCTCAATGTGGAGGAGCGGGTCGATGCCAACACCACGGCATCGCACTGGAACCAGAGCCGGCTGGTGGAGATAAAGGCCAGTCTGGAGAAGCAGGAGAAGCAGCTCGGCGATTTTCTTGCCCGCAATGATCTGCTTACATTTCGCGGCGTAGATGGTCTGCAAACCGAAGAGCTCGGCATCATCACCAACAAGTACGCGGATGCCCGCGAGCGGCGGCTGGCGGCGCAGGCCGAATTCCAGTCCATTCAGGAGTACGGCCGCAATCCGGCGGCGCTGGCCTCCCTGCCCGAGGTCTCCAACCACCCCCAGATGCAGGATCTGCGCATCGCCCTCATCAAGGCCCAACAGGAGCTCTCCGAGCTAGCCAAGCGTTATGGCTCCAAGCATGACCGTATTCTGCAGGCCGAAGCACGCATCAAGGCGCTCAATACCCAGTCAAACCAGCTGATGCGGGAGATTGCCGACGGTATCGAGGATCGCTACCAGAGCAGCCAGCGCAAGGAGCAGGAGTACCTCGCCCAGCTTGACGAGAAGAAGCGGGAGTTCTCCTCGCTGGCAGTCAAGAAGGATGAGTACAACAACCTGAAGAACAATATCGACAAGACCCGTCAGCTTTATAACGAGCTGTTTCGCCGTCAGGAAGAGACCCGCTTGAACGCTCAGCTGCACGAGTCGAATGCCATCCTCTACGACGCGGCATCGGTACCCTTGCTGCCTGCCAAACCAAACAAGATGCTGTTTCTGCTGATGGTGGTGATCATGGCGGGCATGGTTGCCGTGCTGGTAGTCATCACTGCCGGAGCGCTGCGCAATACCCTGGATCGTCTGAGCCAGCTGGTCTCCCAGCTCGGTGGTCGGGTGCTTGGTGAAATCCCGCGGCTGGCGGCCCTGCAGGATCAGAGTGCTCTGCTGCGGGTGGGGGCGGTCAATCCCAGAGTAGGTGCCAGTGCCGATGACCTCTACGCCATCATGCGGCTGGAGCCGGGTCAGCTGCAGCGCATCATGATCACCTCGACCCGTGCTGGTGAGGGCAAGTCGACGCTGGCGGCTCTCTGTGCCGCCAGCTTTGCCCGCCATGAGCGAGTGCTGCTGGTGGATGGGGATCTGCGCCGGGGCTCCCTTGGTCGCCAGTTGCTGGGGCAGGCAGCCAGACCGGGGTTGGCCGAGCTGCTCGCAGGCGAAGCCGATTTGGCTGCCTGTCTGGTGCCAAAAGAGGGATTGACCCTGCTGCCGGCTGGCCAGCCGGTCTCCTCCTCACTGGCACTGCTTGGCTCGCCACGCTGGAGCGAACTGCTGGCAACTCTGGCCGGGCAGTTTGACCGCATCATAGTGGACACCCCTGCGCTGGAGGTCGGCAAGGATGCCCTGCTGCTGGGGCAGCCGCTGGATGGTGCCATTCATGTGATCCAGTCCGGCCAGCTGCCGGCCAGTCGGGTGCTGAGCGTGCTGGCACAGCTGCGGGATGCCAGAGTGGCGGTGTTGGGGACAGTGCTGACCCAGGTCTCCGAGCGCGATCTGGAAGGAGCGGAGAACCTGAGATTCTGTGGTGCACCCACCCGGGGCGCGCTATGAAACTGCTACGCAGCATCACCACCATAGGGGGTGCTTCCGTGCTATCCCAGCTGATCGGGGCGTTCTCGGTCTGGTCACTGTCGCACAAGTTCGACATGGCTGCGGTCGGGCTCTATGCCCTCAGCTACAGTCTGGTGCTGATCGGTGCCCAGCTTGCCACCTTTGCCTCGCAACTGCTGTTGCCCAAGCTGGAGGAGGCCGAGCTGCCCGGCAACCTGATCTTTTCCCTGTTGCAGGTCTTGTTGCTCCCCATCCCCTATGTGCTGGTGGTGGTCTGCTTTTTCTCGCTGCCGCTCTGGCCGCTCTACCTGCTGACCGTGACCCACGGGCTGATCCTCATCGCCGAGAATCTGGCCCTGCGGGCCGGCCACTACCAGCGGCTCGGTCTGCAGCGTATCTCGGCCTCTGCCGTGGTGCTGCTCTGCCTGCTGCTGGCCCCTGACATGGCGCACTTCTATCAGTTATGGGCCTGTCTGCTGCTGCTGGTGATCGGGGGCTGGTTGTGGTCTGCCTTTGCCTGGCACAGTGCCATGCTGAGAGAGGCTGCCCCGCGCCGCTTGCAGCACTTCTTCTCCCGCCATAAAGCGCATCTGGCTGGTGTCGGCAGTGCCGAAGTGCTGGCGATGGTGACGGCCAATCTGCCGACCGTGCTGATCAACTTCTGGTTTTCCCCTCTGGTGGCGGGCTACTTTGCCGTGGTCAACCGCTTCTGTCTGGCGCCCGTGGTGATTGTTGGCAACGCCATCCGCCACTCCATCTTCTCGCGATGGTCGGAGGATTTCCGCCTGCGCCGTTTCAACGGGGAGGAGTTTCGCAAGGTGAAGCGGCTGCTGCTGGCGATGGGCAGTGCGGCCACCCTCGGGATCCTCATCTGCTATCCGCTGGTGATGAAGTGGTTCTTCAATGCGGAGTGGATCGCCTCCATCGATACCTCCCGCTACATGTTGCCCTATGTGTTTACTGCGGTGGCCATCTGCCCGCTGACCGTAATCGAGCTGGTGTTCGGCTCGCCCCGCTACTTTTTGCGGATCCAGCTTGAGCAGCTGCTGGTCGTAGTGATCGCCTTCGTGCTGTTGCCCTGGTTGCATCAGGAGTACGAGCTCTGCGTGCTGGCCTTCTCTCTGCTGACTGCGGTGCGCTACGGCTTCGTCTTTTTGCGGGTCAACCGCCGGGCTGCCGAGTTGCAGGGGCGGATGGAGCTGGCCTCGTGAACAGTGCCCTCATCATGCAGGCCAATCTGCTGCTGTCGCTGGTGATCTGCGGCCTGGCCCAGTACGTTACCGGTATTACGGCCTTCCTCTGGTTGCCCTTCCTGCTGGCGATTGCCACCTTGATGTTGCTGCCGCTGCAGACGCGTTACAGCCCGTTGCGGCTCGACTATCAGGAGAAGGTACTGCTGCTGCTCTACTGTGGCTTGCTGGTGCTGGCGCTGCTGGGCACCCTGCTTCAGCAGGGGGGCATGGTGACTATCATCGGTTTCAAGAACGAGCTGGCGCTCTCTCTGCTGCTTCCCTGCCTGTTGCTCGGCTTTTGCCGCGAGTCACAGATTTACCGCATCATGAAGCTGGTGGAGTGGGTCTTCTACCTGCAGATCCCGGTGGTACTGTTTCAGGTGCTGGTGGTGGTGCCGAAGCGGGTGGCAATGCGCGGCGAGTTTGAGAAGTGGGACTCGGTGGTCGGTACCTTCGGGGGGGATCCCATGGGTGGCGGCAATACCGGTGCACTCGGCTTCTTCTGCCTGCTGGTGATGTTGATCAAGCTCTCCGAGTTTCGCCACGGCCTCATTTCGCGTCGTTCGGTCGCTTTTCACATTCTTGCAGCTTTTGCCATCTGCGTGCTGGCCGAGGTGAAGTTCGTCATCCTGTTGTCCCCCTTGCTGCTAGCCTGGGTCTGGCTCTCGCCAAGCTATGTCAGGGGGATGAAAAGCTATGACCTCAAGCGTCTGCTGCTGATTGCGCTGGCAATGACGGCGCTGGTGGCGGTGGCCGTTCTGGTGCTGGCAGCCTCCTACTCATCCGCGTTCGAGGGGGCCGGGCAACAGGGGACCATTGAGCTGTTTATCGACTCCCTCGGCTATATCTTCGATCCCAACCACATCAACCCGGAAACCGGCGAGCTGGGGCGGGTGACGACGATCTTTTTCTGGGCCAGCAACGGTGATCACCACGGTCTCAGCAATCTGCTGTTTGGTTATGGCCTCAACACCACCAATCATGGCAGCACCCTGCCCGGTTTTCTCAACCCCCTGTTCAACGTGCTGCTCGACTCCACTTCCCTCAGTGTGTTGCTGTGGGAGGTGGGACTGATGGGCACCCTGATCTTCATCGTGCTGATCGTTCTGCTGCTCTGGTGCTGCCGTCCCCGTCCGTTGCTGGATCGCCAGCTGCTGAGCGCGGCAGATGTGCGTCTGCTCAGCTATCAACCCGCTTTCATCGCGTTCGGGATCGCCTGCCTGCTGAGCTTGCCTTACAGCCAGCTGCTGATGCTGATCCCGGTGCAGCAGTTTCTCTTCTATTTCGTGCTGGGTGCCGCCCTGGTGATCCGTTCTTCGGTTCGGCAGGCCACCCGTTCCCGTGAGGTGTCATGACTCCATCCCCCCTTATCTCCGTCATCATCAAGACCTACAACGAGGAGGCAGGGATTGCCGACACCATAGCCAGCATCAGAAGCGCTCTGGCCGACTACTCCCACCAGATTATCGTGGCGGACAGTCTTTCGACCGACCGCACCCAGGCGATCGCCTGCCAGCTGGGAGTGACTGTGGTGAGCCTGACCAATCCGGCTGATCGCTGTTGTGGTGTGGGGCCACAGCTTGGCTACCTCTTCAGCGAAGGGGAATTCCTGCTGCTGCTCGATGGCGACATGAAGCTGGAGCCGGAGTTTGTGCCAGCCGCCATTGCGCACATGCACTCCCATCCCGAGTGCGGTGGCGTGGCCGGGTGGGCCGAGATGGATGATGCCCACAGCTACGAGTTCAAGTCGCGCAAGCAGCGCATCAACCAGATCTATCCGCTGGGCGAGTCGCGCTGGCTGTGTGGTGGCGGCCTGTTTCGACGCAGCGCCATCGAGCAGATCGGCTATCTCACCAATCGCAACCTGCACGGTTACGAAGAGGCGGAGCTGGGTATCCGGCTGCGTCAGGCGGGCTATCGGCTGGAGCGGCTCGATGTCCCCTTCTTCTTTCACACCTCCCACACCATGGACTCACTTGCCCTGATCCGTTACCGCTGGCGCATGGGGTATCTGTTTGCCAGCGGCGAGCTGGTGCGCTCGGCGTGGGGGCAGCCCTATTTTCGCGAGGTGCTGTCGGTGATCCGCTCCGAGCTGCTGTTCGGACTCTACCTGCTGACACTCCTGTTCTGCGCGCTGCTTTTCGTAGCCGGACTGCCGTTCTGGTTGCCGTTGCTGGCGTTGACACCGCTGGGTGGCTTCATCGCTCTCAAGTGGTTGAAGAACCGCTCCCTGCAAGATGCCCTGCGCAGTGTCATGAACCTCTCCATCTATGCAGCCGGGCTGGTGCGCGGCCTGCTGTTGCCCCAGCGCTCTGCGCGCGAGGCGCCCGCCCATCGTCTGATCCAGGAGTCATTGCCGTGAAGGTGCTCTTTGCCAACAAGTTCTTTTTCATGAAGGGAGGTGCCGAGACCGTCCTCTTTCAGGAGCGGGAGATGGTGCGTCAGGCGGGTCATCAGGTGATCGACTTTGCCATGCAGCATCCGGATAACCTCCCCTCGCCCCAGAGCGGCTACTTTCCGGCCAACGTCGATTATCACCAGCGGCACGGGCTCTTCGATCGGCTGAAGATCGCCGTTCGATTCATCCACAATCAGGAGGCCTGTGATCGGCTGGCGGAGCTTATCCGTGCAGAGCGGCCCGATATCGTTCACTTTCATAACATCTACCACCAGCTCACCCCGGCGATCATCCGGGTGGCCAAATCCCTGGGCTGCAAGACGGTGCTGACAGCCCACGACTACAAGGTGGCCTGTCCCAACTACAGCATGCTGGTCGATGGCGAGCCGTTCGATCTGACCCGGATCGAGGGTTCCTGGCTCAAGCTGTTTCGCCATCAGTGGCAGGAGGGGTCGTGGGGCAAGAGCCTGCTGCTCTCTGCTGAGGCGGCCTGGCAGCAGTGGCGCCGCAACTATGAGCAAGTCGATGCATTGGTGGCGCCGAGCGCCTTCATGGCCGGGATGCTTCGCACCCGGCTGCCCGCTTCCCGCATCGAGGTGATCCTCAATGGCATAGATGTCGAGTCGAGCCGTGAAAGCGGAGAGGATCGGGGGTACTTTCTGTTCCTCGGCCGCCTGATGGCCGAGAAAGGGGGCGAGACGCTTGCCCGTGCCCATCAGCGCATGACGCGGCCGGCGGGCCTCAAAATTGTGGGCGGTGGCCCGCTGCTGGCGCACCTCGGGCAGCATTATCCCAATGCCGAACTGCTGGGGTTCAAGCAGGGGGAAGCGTTGCTCGATCTGCTGCGTCACGCCAAGGCCGTGGTGGTGCCGTCCGAGTGGTACGAGAACTGCTCCATGTCGGTGCTGGAGGCGATGGCCTATGGCAAACCGGTGATCGGGGCTCGAATTGGCGGGATTCCTGAGCAGATCCGCGACGGTCTCGATGGCCTGCTGTTCGAGGCGGGCAATGCCGACGAGCTGGCCCGCTGCATGGACAGGCTGGTGGCCGAGCCGGAGCAGACGGCTGCCATGGGGCGTTCGGCCCGTCAGCGGCTGATCGACCGCTACTCCCTCGCCAGCCACCAGCAAGCCCTGCTGGCGCTCTACCAGTCGTTGCTTGAGGAGCAGAGATGAGTTTCTGGCACGAGTTAAAAGCCGAACTGGCGCTCAATCCGAGCAAGACGGCGCGCCTGTTCCTGCTCTGCTACCGGCTGGCACAGGGAGACCGCTTTATGAGGCTGCCCGGCTTGTTGCTGCTCAAGGGATTCAAGCTGCTGTGTGGCCTCGATATCTCGCCAAGAGCCCGGCTGGGTTGGGGTCTTCGCCTCTATCACCCGCAGAATATCGTCATCGGTGACGGCGTGCAGATGGGGCGTGACTGCACCCTGCGCCACAACTGCACCCTGGGTAACAAGCCAGATCGTCAGAGCGGCCAGCTCCTCTCGCCCACCGTGGGGGACGGGGTCGAGTTCGGCACCGGCGCCATCGTTATCGGGGCAATCGCCATTGGTGATCATGCCTGTGTCGGTGCCGGCGCCGTCGTTACTCGTTCCGTCCCGGCTCGCGCCGTTGTTGCGGGCAATCCCGCCAGAATCATTCGAGAAGATCATGAAGCAGATTAGTGTGACCGTGCTCGGTACCCGGGGGATCCCCCATGTACTGGGCGGTGTCGAAACCCATTGTCAGTCCCTCTATCCGGAGTTGCACCGCCAGTTCGAAGTGGCCGCGACCGTGCTGGCTCGCGCCCCCTATGTGGATTACCGACGCGGCGAGTTTGAAGGGGTGGCACTGAAGGCGTTGCCTGCCCCCAAAAAGAAGTCGCTGGAGGCAATTCTCCACTCTCTGCTCGCGGCTTTTTACTGCCGCCGTCATGCCTGCGATCTGGTGCATGTTCATGCCATCGGCCCGGGTCTGGTGGTGCCGCTGCTGAGGTTGCTTGGCAAGCGGGTGGTCTTTACCCACCACGGCCCCGACTATGACCGCCAGAAGTGGGGGGCGCTGGCCAAGTGGGTATTACGCCTTGGCGAGCGCTGGGCGGTACGCTATGCCAGCGAGGTGATCGTCATCTCCGAAGTGATCAACGAGGCGATCCGCCGCCAGTACGATCGCCAGGATGCTCACCTCATCTACAACGGGGTGAAACGGGTCGAGCTGCCAGCTGCGGACAAGACGGACCAGACTCTGGCCCGTTTCGGGCTGAGTGCAGGCAACTATCTGGTGGCGGTGGGCCGCTTCGTCGAAGAGAAGGGGCTGCACGATCTCATCGCCGCCTACCGCCAGCTCGATACCGAGCTGCCGCTGGTACTGGTGGGGGATACGGATCACCCGACCCCCTACAGCGAGCGCTTGCAGCGGATAGCGGATGAAACACCGGGGGTTATCCGTACCGGTTTCCTCAATGGCGAGGCGCTGATCAGCGTATTTTCACAGGCGGCTCTGTTTGCCATGCCCTCCTATCACGAGGGGCTGCCGATTGCTCTGCTGGAGGCGCTCTCCTTCTCCCTGCCGGTGGTGGTGAGCGACATTCCCGCCAATCTGGCGGTGGCGCTGCAACAGGAGTGCTATTTCCCGGTCGGCGATGTGAGTGCGCTGGCAGAGCGACTCAACGCCCAGCTGACTCGCGGCAAGGTCGATTACAGCGATTATCTGCAGCGGTATGACTGGCAGCGGATCGCCGGCCAGACCATGGCGGTCTACAACAAGGCTCTGGGCCTACCCGCAGGAGAAAACCAATGAGCCAATTACCGCAGAAACCTCAGGGGGCGATCGACCGCTTCTACCGTGCTATCTCCCCCGAGGTGGCCGAGAGCCTGAGTGAAACCCAGCGCGACGGTATCGAGCAGGCGCTGCGGCTGATGAGTGATGGCAAGTCGCACGCCATCAACGTCAACAGCGCCTTCGGCATCGGTCGCTGGCGCTGCTATCTGGTGGTGCTGATGGGACGGGATCGCCGTTACCGCGGGCGGGAGAGCGGCTTGCGCTTTCACCTCAAGTTGCTGCTGACTACCCTGCTGTTGCTGCTGGGGATCTGCGGCATGGTGCTGCTGCTCTATCTGGTGAAGTCGGCCCTTGGCATCGACATCTTCAAGCACTTCTCGTTCGGGGTGTGGGATCTGTTCAAAAAGAGCGTGCTGATGTGATGAAAGAGGGCTCCTGCGGGAGCCCTCTTGTGTTACTGGATGTCGATCTCGGCCAGACGATACCAGCCACTCTCTTCCAGACCGGCAATACCGAGCTGCAGAGCGGGCTGCTTGTCCTGACCGATGAATGCCAGCTCGAGATAGTAGTGACCGCGCGCCATCCGGCTCGGCAGG
Organism: Aeromonas sp. R9-2; assembly: GCF_040908025.1. Taxonomy (NCBI): domain Bacteria; kingdom Pseudomonadati; phylum Pseudomonadota; class Gammaproteobacteria; order Aeromonadales; family Aeromonadaceae; genus Aeromonas; species Aeromonas sp. R9-2. Next base: position 25,004 of record NZ_JBFOCX010000006.1, on the reverse strand, counting down.
GTCAGGCTGTCGCGAGTGGTAGCCTTGCTGCCCGGGATCCAGCGGGTCATGTCGTTGCGGGTCACCAGCATGGCGCCGACCTGCCCTTCCTCGTTGACCAGCCGGTAGGTGAGAGGCCAGTTGCGATAGGCCGGCGCTACTCCGTCGTTGTGCCAGTCACCGTTGAGGGCAAGGGTAGCCCCCGGCTTCATGGTTCCCTTGAGGGTCAGCTGGTCCAGCACGATGCGATAGCCCATCTTGCGCAGGGCATTGTCGACGATGGGTCGATATTGGGGCGGAACCGGATCCGATTTGAGATTGATGGTGGAGGCGTGTTGGGCCAGCGCCCAGTCAAAGGTGGCCTTGACCTCCTCCATGGTGTACTGCTGCTGGCCTGGCCACTCGCTCAGCTTGCCGCACACCTCGAAACTGACCGGCGCCCTCTGCCAGCTGGAATCGAAGTTCGCCACATTGGCGCGGGCGCTCGCCAGTCGTTCCGGGTAGGCATTGCGCATGTGGCTCCAGCTTTGGGAGAAGTGGTGCCAGTCGCCGAGGCAGTCTGCCCGCCAGCCAGATCCCTTGCCCACTGCATACTCGAACATGGGCAGGTTGTTGATGAGCATCAGCTTGGGGGTTCGCGGAAAAGCGGCCATCTGCAGGTCAACATAGGGTTTGAGCTGCTCGCTGCTGTAGCGCTGTTCCAGCGTCGGGCCGGGGAAGTTGCTCATGTGCCACTCCCCCCATGAACCTATCATGCCGATGTCGACATGACTCAGCGCCGGATTGCCATCGTAATAGTCTCCCAGCGCCTGAAACAGCCGGGTAGCACGGGCGAGGAACAGCGGGTCGCTGTAGTCGGGCACAAAGGTCTGGTGGTTGTTCACCCACTCTCCCCGAATCCCCTTGTTGATAAGCCACTCCGGGATCTTGCTGCCCGAGAAGGGCTCATCAAGGGTCATGACCCTGAGGGCAATCGACTGTTTCGGGGTGGCGTGCTGTGCCTGATCGATGGCCCTGTCGATCAGAGCAAAGTTGTATTCGCCCTCCCGTGGCTCCAGCTCGCTCCAGTAGAAGCGGAAGTAGTCGACCGTGCTGACCGGATGTTCAGCCAGAGAGAGGGGATGACCCCAGCTGTTGTGAAACTCTTCGATACCGACGCCGGGATTGTGCAAGAGGTCGTCGACCGGTTCGGGATGAATGGTGAGGGTTCCGGCCAGAGCTCCCTGAGCCCATAGCAAGCCGGAATAGAGCAGGGTTCTGCCCGGATGCATTTTCATGTGATCGTCCGCCAGTGGAACATGGTTGCATGCTAGGAAATTGGCGGACAAAGGCCCAGCCGGTTCCGCTGTTTTCGAGAAGAACCGACTGAAGCCTTTGTTGTCTAGGTCAGAGATTGACGGAGGTTGTGCCCTCAGTCGTCATTGTCATGTCCGGCTGAGCGGGACTCGGCAGCCTGTTGCCCCATCACCTGATACCAGTCGAGCTTGCGGGTCAGCAGCATGATCAGCGCCAGGGTGGCGAACAGCAGCAGGGCGCCGAGCAGCAGAGCTATCTCTTCGGCCTGCAGCAGGCTGTAGAGGATGGCATAGACCAGCCCGAGCAGCGCAGCGAAGCCGATCCCCTGCTTCGGGCCGCCCAGCACATGGCTGAGGTAGAAGCCGTTGAGCAGCACGCTGGCCAGCGCGGCCACCAGATAGGCCCAGCCAAAACCGAGGTGTTCGGTCAGCGCCAGCAGCACCAGATAGAAAATGGCCAGCCCCATGCCCACCAGCGCGTACTGGATCGGGTGAACCCGCAGCCCCTTGAGCAGCTCGAACATGAAGAAGCTGATAAAGGTGAGACCAATGAAGAGCAGAGCATACTTGGCCGCCCGTTCGTTGAGCTGATAGTGATCCACCGGCTGCACCAGACTGACGCTGAAGGTGGAGAGATTGCTATCGCCCCCGTTCATCATCCGGTTGAAGCGGGTCTCCATGTCGCTGGCGAACCAACTGGTTTGCCAGTTGGCCTCAAACCCTTGTGGGCTCAGGGTGCGACTACCCGGCAGAAAGTCACCGATAAAGTTGGGATGGGGCCAGTTGCCCGCCAGCTGCAGGGTGCTCTCCTTGCCCAGCGGCACTATGTCGAGGGCGTTCATCCCCTGTAGATTGAGCTCCAGATGGAAGGTGCCATCCTGCTGCGGCAGGCTGTCGAGCGGGGCATGGATACCCGCCAGCGCATCACCGAGGCGGGCGCCGGGGGCAAACGGGATCCTCTGTGTGCCGAGTTGCAGTTCGGGGACGCTGTTGATACCGCGGGCATCGGAGAGCACCAGACTCAGGTAGGGTTTGCCTGCCACCAGCTCGTTATCCCCGGCGAGCGGCGCGCTCTCTTGTAGTTGAGCGGCAGTCGGCAAACGGCTGGAGAGGGAGAGCCGGGCCTGATAGACCTGCGCCTGATAGATACCGAGCTTGCGCGGGGTCACCTCCATGGTGGCCTGCACGTCGAGCTGTTCCGGCAGCAGGTAGCGATAGGTCTGCTCCTGACGGACGAAGCGCTTGCCATCCTGCTCGACCGTCACCGAACGGGTATAGGGCTGCACGATAACCGGCCCCATCAGCCGTTGCGGGCCACTGCTGCTGGCCATGATGCTCTGGATCGCCTGATTGCGGTAAATCTGCCGCTCCCGGTTCAGCTCCATGATGGATTGCACCGGCACCATCAGCAGCAGGCTGAGCAACAGCAGCAGAAAGATCTTGTGGGTGAATATCTGTTTGACCATGACACGTCTCCTTGTTCTGAGGAGCGAGTCTGTCAGTCTGGCGTGAAGTGGTGATGGGCTTGTGTGAAGTGGCTGTGAACTGAGCAAAACGGCGCCATCAGGCGCCGTGGGATTGTTCAGGGGCGGGAGCGCACCAGCCGGGCGGCTTGCGCGAAGCGATCGGTATGGCCATCGATCACTCCGTGTATAAAGTCGATGTAGTAGACCAGTTCCGGCATCTCCTCGATGGTGCTGGATGTCCAGTAGGGAGCGGCATTTTCCCCGTTGTCATGGATGTCCGGAAAGAAGTTGGGGTCTGTCATCGGCGCCCGGCAATCTTCGTCGAGCAGGGTGAAGAGCTCCTCGATGGTGGGGAGTCGCCACCCCTCGCCAAGGCGGGCCGCTTCATCCTTGGCTTCAAGCAGCGTCAGCAGGGCCGGTGTGCCCACGCACCCTTCCCCCTCCCGCCACTCGCTGCCCAGGCTGCACGCCTGCCATTCGAGCTGGTTGAGCCGATCATGGATGACTCCCCCTTGCCGACTCAGGCGATCGGAGAGGTCGCAGGCGGCCAGCGCCATGCTGGCCGGAAGCCAGAGCAGCCACAGGAATAATTTCATTTTTGTCTCTTGTGCGGATGGCGGTCAGCCCGGTGTCGGCGGGCTGACCCTGATGATCGGAGCGGGTTGCGAAGCTTTGGCCTCCAGCCCTGTCGTCAGGTATATGTGGTGATCAGAGCTTCTTGAGTTGCGCGGGCAGGGCGGCCAGCACCTCTTCTTTCGCCTTGATAGAGGCGAATTGCTTGCCCGGTTTCTGCACTACGGTATGAACGAAAATGAGCTGCTTGCCCGGTTTGCTGGCCCAGCCGACGAACCAGCCGATCTGCTGATCGCGGTTGAGGCTGCCATCCAGCTTCTTCGGGTAGCCCATGCCGGTCTTGCCGTGGATCTGCCAGCCGTCGATCTCGCTCACCTTGAGGATATTGGCGGTGTATTGCAGGGTCTGCGCCGAGACCGGCAGCTTGCCGCTCACCATCTTCCCGAGGAAGCGAGCCTGCTCCTCCGGACTGATGGCGAGGCTGGAGCTGAGCCAGGCCTGAGTCAGGCCGTCATGCTTGCCCGGATTGCCGGAGAGATCCCGGTTGCCATAGTCGAAGCGGTCGACATATTGCTGGAAACGCTCCATCCCCAGCCACTCGGTGATCTGCTGGGAGAACCAGACCACCGAGTAGGTTTCCCAGCGGCGCGGGGTAGTGGTTTCGCGCCAGGCGGGCAGCCAGCCGTCATAGCTCGGCTTGTAGGGTAGCGCCGGATGCTCTTCATCCACCAGAAAGCCACTGTCATAACCCATCAGCGCCAGCGGGATCTTGAAGGTGGACGCGGGCGGCAGCTGGCTGGAGCAGTCCCCTTCGCTGGAGAGGGTCTGGCCGTTGCCGTCAGCATAGAGAAAGCAGCCGCTGGCGGCGGAGGCCGGCACTGCGCAGAGCAGACCGGTAGCCAGCAGGCTGGAGAGAAGCAGGCGGGACATAGCATTTCCTTGAGCAAATGGATGAGAGAAAGCGGCAGTCTAATGCCGCTTTGTGTGGGGAATGTGAAGTTGCGGGGTGACTAGGCGAACGGCAGCCAGAGTTCCGCCAGCGCGCCTCCTTCCGGTCGGTTGCTCAGGGTCAGACGGCCGCCATGCTGGTGGGCCACCTCATGGGCGAAGCTGAGCCCGAGACCACTGCTCTTGCCCTTGTCCGGTCGCGGCAGGGAGTAGAAGCGCTCGAAGATGCGCGGCAGGGCGTAGTCGGGAATGCCGGGGCCGCTGTCGGTGACCCGAAAACAGTAGCCCTCCTCCTGCTGGCTGCCGCTCAGGGTGACCTGCCCGTTGGCGGGAGAGAAGTCGATGGCGTTATCCAGCAGGTTGCCGATGGCCTGCTCCACCAGCAGCGGATCCCACTTCTGTTTCGGCGCGCTGGCCAGCTCGGCTACCAGCACCACCTGACGGCGCAGGGCGATGATCTGGCGGGCGTCGAGGGTGCGCTTGCCCAGTTTTGCCGGTTCCACCGACTGGCGATCCAGCCCCTGCCCCGACTCCAGCCGCGCCAGTTGCAGCATTCGCTCGATCAGCTGCTGCATGCGCGCGGTTTCCAGATTGATGTTGCCGATAAACCGTTTGGCAACTTCGGGGGGTGGCGTTTCGGCCAAAATCTCCCCTGCCCCGCGAATGGCCGCCAGCGGGCTCTTCAGCTCGTGGGTCAGGCTGTGAACATAGGCTTCGATGTAGCTTTTGCCATCGAGCTGGTGGCGCATGGTTTCCAGCGAGCGGCCGAGCCGATCCAGCTCGACGGTGTGCAACTGCGGCAGCGGTGCCGCCTCCCCCTTGCTGACCGAGTCGGCGTAGTGCACCAGCTTGCCGATGGCGCGGTTGAGCCACCACACCAGCAGGCTGCCGATCAGCAGCGAGATGAGCAGCATCTGGCCGCCGGCCCGCAGCAGCTCCTGTTCCCCGCGCTCGATGGCGGGCATCAGGGTGCGGTTGGGTTTGGCGACGGTGAGGGAGCCGATTATCTCGGCCCCTTCCCGCAACGGCGCCGCCACATACATGGTCGAGCTGGCGGCATCGTCGGGATCGGTGCGGGTGCTGCGGGCGCCATATTGGCCGCGCAGGGTGCGGTAGACATCGTTCCAGCGGGAATAATCCTTGCCCAGATCCGTGCCGTCGGAGTCGTAAATCACCATACCCTTCTGGTCAGTGACATAGATGCGGTACTCCGCCTGCTGCTTGAGGTGGCCGTCGATCATCGCATTGATGGGATTCTGGTTGAGGCGGGCGAAGGCGCTGGCCAACCGCCCGTTCATCATATTGTCCTCTTTCAGGTCATCGAGCGCGAGCGGCGCCAGCAGCTGGGTCATATCCACCAAAGTATCCTCGGTGGCGCTGCGCACCCCTGGTTTGATCTCCTCGACGAAGATCTCCAGCACGAACCAGGCGGCCAGCGCGAAGATCAGCAGCAGGCCGCACAGCAGTTGCAACCCGAGTCTCATGCCTGTTCCAGGCTGTAGCCCAACCCGCGGTGGGTGAGGATCAGGTTGGCCTCGGGATCATGTTCGCGCAGCTTGGCGCGGATGGTCTTGATATGGGTATCTACGGTGCGATCCAGACTCTCCTCCGCATCCTGCCACACCAGATCCATCAGCTGCTGGCGGGAGTAGACCCGCCCCGGCGCCAGCATCAGGGTCTTGAGCAGCAGATATTCGTAGCGGGTGAGGGCCAGCGGCTGGCCGCGAAAGTGAATGCGGGCACGCTCCTCATCCAGCACCAGCAGGGCGCTGGGCTGGGGGGCGACGGGCTGGCTGCGGCGCAGGATGACCCGCACCCGGGCACACACTTCCCGTGGCGAGAAGGGTTTGGCCACATAGTCGTCGGCACCGATCTCCAGCCCGATCAGTCGGTCTATCTCCTCGCTGCGGGCGGTGAGGAACATCAGGGGGATATCGGTCAGCGCCCTCACCTGCTTGCAGAGTTCGAAGCCGCTGATGTCGGGCAGCCCCACATCGAGGATCAGGAAGTCGGGTCGCGTCTGTTCCAGTCGTGTCAGCAACTGTTGGCCCAGCATGAACCACTCCACCTCAAACCCGTCGGTCTGCAGGGCGTAAATCAGGGTGTCGGCGATGCTGGCCTCATCCTCCACCAGCCAGATGACTCTCTTTTGCATGGCATCCTCGTCGCAAATTGGCACCCCATTCTGGCATCGAACCAAATCGGATCCTATTTGCTGTTTTATTTTTCCGAAAAAGGGGCTAATATTTCGATGTTCTTTCGAATCGAAACTTAATAATGACCAAACGTAATACTCAACAACGCCGCCACACCATAGTGACCCTGGTACAAGAGCAGGGTGAAGTGAGCGTCGACGCCCTCGCCAAACACTTTTCTACCTCCGAAGTGACCATCCGTAAAGATCTGGCGGTACTGGAGACCGGCGGTCTGCTGCTGCGCCGTTACGGTGGTGCTGTCCCTTTGCCGAGCGAGATGGTGGTCGAGGTCAACCCTGAACAAGTTTCGAACCGAAAGTTAGCCATTGCCCGTGCGGCGGCCGAGCGGCTGCGTGATCACAACCGCGTCATCATCGACAGCGGCAGCACCACCAGCGCCATGATCCCCATGCTGGGCAACAAGCGCGGCCTCATCGTGATGACCAACTCCCTCAATGTGGCCGGTGCCCTGCGCGAGCTGGAAAATGAGCCTACCCTGTTAATGACCGGTGGCACTTGGGACCCTCACTCCGAATCCTTCCAGGGGCAGGTGGCGGAACAGGTGTTGCGCTCCTACGACTTCGACCAGCTCTTTATCGGTGCCGACGGCATCGACCCGGAGCGTGGCACCACCACCTTCAACGAGCTGGTGGGCCTGTCGCGGGTCATGGCCGAGGTGTCGCGGGAGGTCATTGTGATGGTCGAATCGGAAAAGATCGGCCGCAAGATCCCCAATCTCGAACTTCCCTGGTCGAGCATCCATACCCTGGTGACCGACGAGGGGCTGGCCAGCGAGGCCAGAGAACAGATTCAAGCCCAGGGGGTGACGCTTATCTGCGCCCCGGTCACTTGCTGACATCGAGCTCTGAACCATCCAACTGACTTTACGATTTGCATCTCAAGGAGAAGTGTATGTGTGGCATCGTCGGGGCTGTTGCCCAACGTGATGTGGCTGAAATTCTGGTAGAGGGCCTGCGCCGTCTGGAGTACCGCGGTTATGACTCAGCCGGTGTGGCCGTGTTCAGCGCCAACCAGCCGTTGCAGCGGGTTCGCCGTCTGGGCAAGGTGGCCGAGCTGGCCAAGGCGCTCGACGAGCAGTCCGTCCATGGTGGTACCGGCATCGCTCATACCCGCTGGGCCACTCACGGCGAGCCTTCCGAGCGCAATGCTCACCCTCACGTTTCCGAGCATATCGTGGTGGTGCACAACGGCATCATCGAGAACCACGAAGAGCTGCGGGAAGAGTTGAAGGCGCTGGGCTATGTGTTCAGCTCCGACACCGATACCGAGGTGATTGCTCATCTGGTCCATCACGAGCTGAAGAGCGCCGGCAGCCTGCTGGCCGCCATGCAGACTGCGGTGAAGCAGCTGCGCGGAGCCTACGGTACCGTGGTGATGGACAGCCGCGACGACAGCCGCGTGGTGGTTGCCCGTTCCGGTTCACCGCTGGTGATCGGCCGCGGTATCGGCGAGAACTTTATCGCCTCCGACCAGATGGCGCTGCTGCCGGTGACCCGCCGTTTCATCTTCCTGGAAGAGGGTGATGTGGCCGAAGTGACCCGTCGCGATGTGCATATCTTCGATACCAACGGCAACGCCGTGGTGCGCGAAGAGCAGGAGTCCGAACTCTCCCACGATGCCGGTGACAAGGGCGAATACCGTCACTACATGCTCAAAGAGATCCACGAGCAACCCAAAGCGATCACCAACACCCTGGAAGGGCGTCTGGGCAGCGATCACGTGGTGGTCGAATCGTTCGGCAACGGCGCTCGCGCCATCTTTGACAAGGTCGAGCACGTGCAGATCGTCGCCTGCGGCACCTCCTACCACTCCGGCATGGTGGCTCGCTACTGGTTCGAAGAGATCGCTGGTGTCTCCTGCGATGTGGAGATCGCCTCCGAGTTCCGCTATCGCAAATCGGTAGTGCGCCCCAACAGCCTGCTGGTGACCCTCTCCCAGAGCGGCGAGACTGCCGATACCCTGGCGGCGCTGCGTCTGGCCAAGGAATCCGGCTACATGAGCTCGCTGGCTATCTGCAACGTGCCGGGCTCCTCGCTGGTGCGTGAATCGGATCTGGCTTTTATGACCCGCGCGGGGGCAGAAATTGGTGTGGCCTCCACCAAGGCGTTCACCACCCAGCTGGCTGGCCTGCTGATGCTGGTGGCCTCGGTCGGTCACTGCCGTGGCCACCTGAGCGCCGCCGCCGAAGCCGAACTGGTCAAGGCGCTGCAAGCCCTGCCGCTGCGTATTAAAGAGAGCCTGGCACTGGCCAAGGATATCGAAACCCTGGCCGAAGAGTTTGCCGACAAGCAGCACAGCCTGTTCCTCGGCCGTGGCAGCCAGTACCCCATCGCCATGGAAGGGGCGCTCAAGCTCAAAGAGATCTCCTACATCCACGCCGAAGCTTACGCCGCTGGCGAACTGAAGCACGGCCCGCTGGCGCTGATCGATGCCGAAATGCCCATCATTGTGGTGGCGCCGAACAACGATCTGCTGGAGAAGCTCAAGTCCAACGTGGAAGAGGTGCGCGCCCGTGGCGGTATCCTCTACGTGTTTGCTGATGCCGATACCGGCTTCAAGAGCGACGAGACCATGCGGGTCATGAACCTCAACCATGTGGAAGAGATGATCGCCCCCATCGTCTATACCGTGCCGCTGCAGCTGCTCTCCTATCACGTTGCCCTGATCAAGGGGACTGACGTCGACCAGCCGCGCAACCTGGCAAAATCGGTGACCGTCGAGTAAGTCACTTTTGATAAGTCACTTTCTTGTATGGGAGTAATAAAGATTCATACCAAGTAATAAAGAATCACACTAAGTAATAAAGTTGCATACTAAGGCCGCCCTAGCTAAGCTCAATTTATGAGCCAATGGCTGGGCGGTTTTTTCATGGCTGGGAAAAAGTACGTCAACACCGAGTTGCAGAGTCAGAAGTGGCTACGTGAGGGGCGAGGTAGTGGTCACGGTTCTGATTACAAACCATGGCTAACTGTCAGGGACCTATCCTCTCAAGGGCGTTCACATCGTGTATTTGGCCATAAATCCCAACGAACCCACCACTTGTTGTCAGATCTGGAATTGGCTGTATTCCTGCTTTTGGAGTGGAATCGTTCAACTGTAGATATTCGTGAGCAATTTCCTCTTCGATTGGAAGATACCAAGGCCTTGGCTTTGGAGTCCGGGATAGGTCACCCATCCGTTCGCGGCGTTCTGCAAGTGATGAGTTCAGATTTCCTCGTCAACACCACTAACGCCAGCCAGCCAAAATTTGCATTGCAAGCCAAGTATGCAGAGGCACTGAGTGATGCCAGAACCATTGAAAAATTGGAACTGGAACGCCGCTATTGGTTACAAAAAGGTGTTCCCTGGTGGCTGATCACGGAGAAGGACATTCCCGGCGTGGTTACGCAAAACATCAGTTGGCTCTATCCGGCACAACGGGATGAGATAGAGATTGAGGTCCTGATGGCGCGAGCTGCGTTTTATCAGCATCACTTTCAGAATGCTCCAAGGAGAAGCGTAATTGAGGTGGCCAAACAGCTGGATACGGCCTATCAGCAACCCATAGGGCAATCATTATTGGAGATTAGGCAGCTACTGGCTCAGCGCTGTTTCCTGTTCGACATTTTGACACCTGTGACCAAGTTGAAAGCCGGGGATTTGCAGTTAGAAAATATTGAGGCGATGTCAGGAGCGTTATGTGTTTCGAATCAATGAGGTTATCTGTGTTGAAGGTGTGACCTACCGCATTCTGGCTGAACAGCAGGATGAAATAGTCTGGATTTCTCTGGATGACGAGTCGGCTTTTCCTTCACTGATCTCTCGACAGGTATTGCTGGATGCTATCGATAATGAAGTACTGCAACGGAGCGAAGACCCCTATACCAAGCTTTACTACGCACAGCCCGATGAGGGAACAAAGGCAAGAGAGCTGCGTGATAAGAATTACCAGCTTATCCAACCGCTGATAACCAATCCAGAATGTCTTTTTCCCAGGGCCAGAACAAGAGCGGTAAATGAGATTGTCTCCACTCAAAGATCAACAAAACAGACTCTTTACCGGTTAGTCCGTCGTTATTGGCAGCGGGGGCAGACGCCGAATGCTCTTTTGCCGGATTATAAAAACTCAGGCGCGAGGGGAAAGAAGAGGGTTTCAAAGGGTGGAAAACTTGGTCGTCCAAGACAGATGGTAGCGGGGGCCGGAGTCGTCGTTGATGAGCATATAGAACGACTTTTTCGTACTGCTATAGAAAAACACTATCTGATCAACAATGGTAAATCGTTCGTTGAAACTCACAATCGTTTCAAGGGGATGTATCAAAACTATAACCCAAGTGTTCCAGAATCGGAGTTTCCTACTATTTGGCAGATGAAACACTTCTTCAAGAGGGAATACTCCCAGGTTGAAAAACTACAGAAGAGAATCAGCAAGATAGATTACAACAAGGATATCAAGCCATTACGGGCAACAGCGAACACGCAAGCCCTCGGCCCCGGGTCCCGATATGAGATTGATGCAACGATAGCCGATATCTATCTGGTTTCCGATAGCGACCGACAAAACATTGTGGGTCGGCCTATTGTCTATATGGTCATTGATGTGTTTAGCCGCATGGTAGCCGGTTTTTACATCGGTTTTGAGAATCCCTCCTATGTGGCAGCAATGCAGACTCTGTCGATGGCCATGACTGACAAGATCAAGTTTTGCCAACAGTTTGGTATAGAGATTGATGAATCTGACTGGCCGGTTGCAGGTATCCCAGATGCCATATTAGCTGATCGGGGCGAATTGCTGGGTTGCCAGATCGAATCTCTGGAAAAAAGCTTCTCTACCCGGATTGAGAATACCCCCCCTTTTAGAGGTGATTGCAAAGGCATAGTCGAGCGTTTTTTCAGAACCATACAGGCGGTATTCAAACCTTTCGCTCCCGGAGTTGTGTCTGGCACCACAATAAAGAAACGGGGAGGAAAGGATTACCGGTTGGATGCGATGCTTAATATCCATGAGTTCACATCCATCATTCTGTCAGCCATCTTGTTTCACAACCGATACCACGTGCTTGCAACCTATGATCGCGATATCGATATGCCTACCGATTTGCCTATGACGCCATTATCGCTTTGGAACTGGGGATTGCAGCATAGGTCTGGGCGGTTACGTATGGTTCCGGAGGATGCTCTCCGGGTTAGTTTGCTGCCGAGAACTCTGGCGACTATCTCACCTCTGGGGCTCCGCGTCTTTGGTGTGTATTACACCTGCCAAGAAATACTCAAAATGGGGTGGTTGCATAGGGGCAAGGATGTCTCTAGGCCAGAATCAGTGGAGGTTGCTTATGATCCAGCTGTTGCTGATGTTGTCTATTTGCTTCCTCGACAAAACAGCGCTGAATATTGGGTATGTGGATTAACCGATCGTGCCCGAGAGTTCCGCGGTTGTTCTTTCTGGGATGTATGGTTAATAACCAAACAACAGAAGGTCGTTGTGGCGGAGGGTAAGCTGGTTGCTGATCGTGAGAAGCGAAAAGTTGATGACCTGATTGACTCAAAAATTAAGCAAGCAAAAGCCCACGTGCAAGCTGAAGATTCACCAGAAGCGTCAGATCGTCAGCGGATTGCCGCTATTAGGGGTAATCGAGCCAAGGCGAAGGACGAGGAGAGAAAACGCGCCGAGCCGGTTACAACGTCCGAGCCATCAGCAGTGCCTGCAACCGTGATACCTCTTTCCCCAAGTACCGATGACTATAAGTATCCGGATTATATCGATGAGCTCTTCAAGGATGACTAGATGGTATTACCAGCCAATATGGCCAAAGCCGTATACAACGACCCAGGCATAGAACAGTACCGTGGCAATCCTCTGATAGAGGCGTTGCCACCAATCATGACCACACAGCAGATAAAGCAGGGGTTAAGCGGCTCCATCAAGTTTGATCCAAAGGATATCTATGTAGACGGCCCTTGGCGTGTTCATGTGATATCCCAGTTACTGGATGACTTTTTCCAACCGATAAGCCGCCACTTACAGTTGGAGTCAAAGTTATCCATTATGATCCGGCAGGGATATGTTGGACGTAATCTTAGTGATGGTTCTTTGAATGCACATCTGCAAAATGGTTATGAGCGGGTAATGTCTGGCGAGCTGGATGTTTTTCGGTTCGAGCAGGTTAAATCGACCGCTCGCAGCCTGTCTCTGATCGGGTGCTCTGGATCCGGAAAAAGCAGCACTATCAACCGGATATTGGCAACCTACCCTCAGGTGATCTACCACGAGCAATACAACTTTACTCAGATCGTCTACCTGAAGCTGGATTGCCCCCATGATGGTTCACTGAAAAGCCTGTGTCATCACTTCTTCAGGGCTATCGATGCGGTGCTGCATACTGACTATGAACGCAAGTATGCACTCAAGCGCCATAGTGTTGAGACACTGATGGCCCTGATGAGCCAAATTGCTAACGTGCATGCAATTGGGGTGCTGGTCATCGATGAGATTCAGCATCTGAGCATGAGCCGCTCCGGTGGGGTGGAGAAGATGCTCAACTTCTTTGTCACATTGGTGAATGTGATCGGCTTGCCTGTTGTCATGGTTGGCACACCCAAGGCGAGACCTATCTTTGAAATGGATTTGAGATCGGCAAGGCGCGGAGCCGGTTTGGGGTCATTGCTCTGGGAGCCGATGCAGGCAACCAAGCCCAGTGTGTATCCGGACACCAACCAGCTCAAACCCACAGAGTGGATGGCCTTCACCGATAAGCTTTGGCAGTTCCAATGGCTGCAACGACGAGAGGAACGCTTGTCCGATGAGGTTCGGGATTGCTGGTTTGATCTGTCCCAGGGGGTGCTGGACATAGTGGTAAAACTCTTTGTTCTTGCCCAGTTACGAGCCATTGCCACCCGTATTGAACGGATCACCCCTCAGTTGTTGCGACAGGTTTACGAGGATGAGCTCAAGCCAGTTCATGCCATGTTGGCAGCGTTACGCTCCAGAGATCCTGAGTTAATCGCCAGATATTCGGATCTGAGCATCCCTGATATAGACAAAAAGATCCTGGCGCTGAGTGCCAAGATTGATGAGGCAAAAGCCTCTCAGGATTCACATCAGAACCGCTATGGCGGCAATGAGCAGGCCATCCGTTTGCATAACCTGCTTGTGGGGATGGACTGTCATTCTGAACTGATTGTGCCCTTAATTGAACGCGCTTTTGGCTCCTATCCCAATCTGTCCGTCAGAGAGTTGATGCCGATTGTTCTTGATTGGTACAACCCGGATGAAAAGCCAGAGAAAAAGACTAAGCCCAAGCTTGCTGGCATTCGGCAGAAGGAGTGGCACACGCTGCACTCTGATGACCTGCGTTTCAAATTTTCCCAGTGTGGCAAGGGCAACCTCCTCTACCCTGCATTCAAGAAAGCTGGGCTCACCTTCGATGTGGATGATTGGTTGAGAAGGATGGGTTAGCCATGCTGAACTTTCCGGTTCCCTATCCTGATGAGCTGATTTACAGCTTGGTGGCCAGAGCCGGAATACACCTGGGGTTAACCAGCCCCAAGCAGTTGCTGGATGAGGTTTTTGCAAACCGGCATGTCATTGCAACGGTTGATCTGCCCAATCATCTGGCCCCTCTGGTCCAATTATTACCGGAGAGTATGGGGCTCGATGTCGCTTGTTTGGCTTATCGGCACACGCTATTTCCTCTGTATGCCCCATTTACCACTGAAGAGCGCAGGCGTCACTGTCTTGAGCAGATGGCCGGGGATTCTCAAGGTGCCATTCATCTGATTCTGGGGGTAGCGGCATCCCGAATTAAACAGTCCCACACCCTGCGCTACTGTCCGCAATGTTTGCAAAATCAGCGCAGCGGCCATGGCGAATACTACTGGCAACGGCAATGGCAGGTGATGGGGGCTGATTGTTGTCTGGTGCATGGTGGTTTACTGGAGGCAAATATTGAGCGCCATGCTTACCATCGCCACCAGTTTGTTGCCGCCTCCCCGTTAGTTTGTCCCCTACTGCCCCAGCCTTTATCGGATGAGCGTGCCTTCCGGATTACTCGCCAAGTGATTTCTTTGTTGCAACGGCAACCTGATACATCGCCCTCGTTTTCTCAATGGAGTGCTTTTTACCATCAGCTCGCCAATCAGGTGGGTTGTGCCAAGGCGAGGCATGTAAATCATCAAACGATCCATGAGCTTGTAATGGCTCGCTGGCCGGCTGATTGGTTAGAGCAGCATGGATTGATGCTTAATAACGATTCGGGTAATTGGTTGCAGGCTATCTTTCGCAAGCACCGAAAATCTTTCAGCTATCTGGAACATATTGTTGTCCTGGATAGCCTGTTGCCTGAGTATTGGAACATGGCCACAGTGCTGGGAGAGGTGCAGAGCATTCCAAATGGCATTTATGCTTTCCATTCCTGCCCACAGGACGGAAAAATATGCCAATCGGCAGAGTATCGAACCAGATGGCAGTTGTTGCTGGAAAGCCATGGGGTGAAGCAGGCCCGTTTATCTCATCAGGCGTTATATGCTTGGCTGTACCGTCATGATCGTCGTTGGCTTCTGGAGTTTAACAGGCAGAACCACCAGAGCAGTGTTAGAGAAAATCAGCGGGTCAATTGGCCACAAAAGGACCGTGTAACTTGCCGCCAGTTACTCAAAATCCTCAATGTGCATGAGCTGAGTTTAGATTGCCCCCGGCTATCTAGGCGATGGTTTCTATCAAAGCTTTCATCAAGCGCGATGATTGAGAAGAACCTCAGAAAAATGCCACTTACAAGCTTGTTTTTACAGCGATATTGTGAAGATATAGCAGATTATCAGATTCGTCGTTTGGCTCTTTCTGCCAGATCACTGGTGCAGAGTGGGCATTCATTGTGCCGGTGGCGACTTCTTCGTTTAGCTGGCTTGAGTGATGAGCGATTAACCTCGCTGGCTGATGACCTATTGCGAGATGTGTTGGGGGACTGATGCAGGATATTCGTTTTGAAAAGGTATCTGACGATACCACTATCTTGGCGATTGGTTCGCTTTTTCGACGGATTGATAACTCCCAATGGGGAATCAATCTGGATCTATCTCTCAAGGCAGAAACTGCTTCATTGAGGCTCTCGAATATCCCGGTTCTAGCCCGTAAGCGAGTATTGAACCCGACTCAGGATCATAAGCCTGCAGGGTATCATCTCGTTTTTACTATCGATAACACGGAAACTTGGCAAAGAAAGAAACTGAGTGATTACCCGGTTGCGTCAGTCGTTCGTGCTATGGACAAGCGCCAACACTGTTTCTGTTTTCTTGCCAATGACATAGAGATTTATCTTCCCCAACTGGAATTGGCGCGAGCGTTGTTGCTGCATGATGGTTACCTCTCTCGTTCAGCGTTGGATCCGGATTGTCTGAGAAGTGAGTTTTCGATTGAACACGTCAGTCCCGATGTTGCCCGAGTGAATGTGTTGCCTTCCTCCAGCTATCCGCTCAAGTCTCTTGATGACTATGAGTCGCGGCGCCTATTGAGTTGGATCTTGATCGACCACGACGCCCGAGCCTCCTACGAGAGCATCGGTCACTATCAGAAGCTGAACGGTTATGAGAAAGGGGGATATCGGCAATGGGAGTTCGAGTTTACTCCCCCGCCTCTGCCATCCGTCTCTTTTGAGGTCAGGGGCCGGTTTGATAAACAAACCAGAAGTATGCTGGTTTACGAGATTTCCAGTCTGAAAAATATCAAGGCTGCTATCCCAGATGAGGTCCAGTTTTTCCATCCCAAGCTGCGGGAGTATGTACGTGGGGAGGGGGAAGGCTCGGTGCGCTTGGTAGGTGAACGTCCTCATATTCATTCGGTGCATGATGGTGTGGAAGCCAACGCGGATACCTCACCAGTGTTATTACGGGCGCCAGCCGTAGTCTTTGAGTTTTCCAAGGCCTTCAATACACGCAAGGTTGCCGAGAAAAAGCAGGAGGGCGCAAAGGGCAAGGCTGATGAAGAGTTAGGATCTCTGGCTTCAGCCGATGTCAGTACCGAAGAGTCAGTTGTTGGTGGTGTGCTGCCTCGCGCCGAGTGGACTGCCGAATCGGATGAAACCGATGATCTGCACCTCTACGCCAACAAGTTTGATTGCTTTGGGACAATGCTGGATCAGTTGGTCACAGCTCATGGTTGCGTGATTAGATCCAAGCAACTGCGCAAGTTACCCAAGCTTTATCGATGCAACCGGCATCTGCTTCTGGATGGTAATCCCAGATGCCTGGCTGTTGTCGAAATAGAGTCGCAGAACCGGATTTTTCATATCCTTGAAGTAGATACCTCAGATGGGATATGCTCCCTATCAACCCAATTATTGAGGCTGACATCGCAGCAGGGGTGGCAGGAGCAGCTTAGATTATTGGAAGAAGAGTTAACCCAGAAATCACTGCACTGGCCAAGCAAGCGGCTGAAGGAGCTGTGTGGTAAGGATGGTTATTCCGGCATTCCTCATCCGCAGACTAAATCGCTGGATAAGGGCAAGTTGCCTGAGGGGTCGATAGAGCATTGGGCAGCAAGGTTTCATAGTTGGATGTCATCAATCTAATGGATATGTTAACCACGATTAGCTGAACCATCTACGCTAAGGAAGGTGCGATATACTTGTTCGCACCTTCTTCAGCAATCACAAAAGTATATAATTGGTAGATTGTTTTAGGAGAAGTCAATGATGGATATAAGACTAAAAAAAGAACTTAATGAGGACGAAAAAGCATTTACAGAAGTGGAAAATGAAAATTATGAAATCGCAAATGGCGTTGATTTCAACTATGCCCCTTTCCACTTTGTAGCAAAAGAAAACGAGGAGGTTTTAGGTGTAATAAGCGGGTTTGCTTGCTATGCAGAAGTATATATTGATGGGATTGTGGTAAAAGAACAAGAAAGAGCAAAAGGTGTCGGTCGCAAGTTACTTCAAACTGTTGAAGATAACTTCACAGGCAAAGGATTTAACAATATAAATTTAGTAACCAATTGTTTTCAGGCACCAAGATTTTATGAAAAATGTGGTTTCACGCTTGAATTTATAAGAAGAAATAAGACAAACCCAAAGCTTGATAAATATTTTTATGTCAAGTTTTTTGTGTAGTGGAATGAAATGCATGAGCTATAAATTAAAGAAAAACATAAAAAATTCTAAAAACGACTTTTTAGCCTTCAACGATCTTGCTGTCAAGGTGTTTGGTTTATCCTTTGAAAAATGGTATGACAGTGGTTACTGGAGGGATAAATATTTCACATATACCTATTTTGATGATGAAAAAGCAGTAGCAAATGTATCTGCAAGTAAAATTCACACAATTGTGGATGGTAAGCCTAAGCTGTATATACAAATTGGCACTGTAATGACAGACCCAAAGTATAGAAATATGGGGTTAAGCCGAAAATTAATGGATGAACTTTTCAAAGATTTTAATAATAACTGTGATGGCATTTACCTTTATGGTAATAATACTGTACTGGATTTTTACCCCAAATTCGGGTTTGTTACTGCAACTGAATATCAATATACAATGCAGATCGCTCCAAAACCGTATGGTTTTGTAGAACTTGATATGAGTGACAAAGTTAACATAGACCTTTTAGAAGTTTATTACAACAAGGGCAACCCATTTTCGCAAAGACCAATGCTTGATAACTTTGGATTGGCTGTAATTTCTTGTGCTGGATATTTTAGAGATTGCACTTTTTATGGAGAAGTACCGGAACAACAAGTTTTTTATTCAGAGCTACTGAAAGCAGTGGTTATTGCTTCATTCAAGGGTGAGGAAATGCTCTGCTATGATATATTTTGCGATGATGAAGGCAATCTGCATGATATTATAAAATCAGCGTCAATGCTTGGCACAAAAATGGTTTCATTTGGGTTTATGCCTAAAGATACAACCGACTGCCAGTGTAGAGTGCTTGAAAATGAAGACCAGCTTTTTGTTTTAAAATATAAGGAAAATATGTTTTTCGATAATAAAATGATGCTCCCTCTGTTGTCCCATGCTTAGGGAAGGTGCCAGGGCAAGATTATGAACGATAGATGAATGCATGTGAGCGACTAGTGAGCACTTGAAGTTTGTTTAATGTTCGATCATGGTAAGATCCAGTTTGCTGAATTTTACAACGACACGTGCTTGCTGCGTTTTGCTCGAATTTCAAACACTCATGCGGACGCCCTGCCTCTGGCTCCTTTGTTCTATCTACAGGGCTGACAGACTGCGCATAATGAAACGCTCTGTTAAATGGGGTCAGGGAACAATAAAACAGGTTGGTATGACACTTTATTGTTCTTGGGCGTGACCCAATGGGGGTAGATCTCGCCAGTTGGTATGATACTATTACCTCCAAGATGGATGTTCAAAACTATGAAACGTTGGCCAACCGTCAGATCTGGTATGAGACTCTATTACTCGCCTACATTTCTGAAATGAAAAAGAGCCGCAATTGCGGCTCTTTTTGTTGCTGCTGAGGGTTACGACAGCCGCAGGTTGGTGATGGTGACCTCGTCGAGGGAGGGTACTATGATGCCGCTGGTGATCCCTTTGGCGATGGCCTGACTGCGGTTCTTTGAGTCGGTCTTGTTGGTCACCTGGGTCAGGTGAAAGTTGACCGTCCGCTCACTGATGCCGAGGATGGTGGCGATCTCCCAGGAGGTCTTGCCCTCGCTGGCCCAGAACAGGCACTCCTTCTCCCGATCCGACAGTTCGGTCAGGTATTTCATCATATCCGGTCTGCTTTTGATCAGTTGCAGTGCGGAGTTGAAGATGTAGCTGGCGCAGAATGACAGCAGCGGAACATTTTCAAACATCAGATCGGAGTTGGATTTCTCCTTGGTGATGAATGAGAGGATGCCGTGCTCCCCCTGCGGGGTGTGCAGCGGAAAGGAGACGCCATTGCGTACCCCGAAATCGGCCGCCAGGTTCATCACGTCGCGGCTGGCGCTGGGCAGCCAGGGTGAGTCGCAGTCGAGCTTGTTCCAGAAGATCGGCTGGGTCTGTTTCAGCCCCAGATAGACCACCGGATCCTGGGTCAGATACTGGTTTTCGCTGTAGGCGTCAAACCAGGTGGTCGGACAGTTGTTGAACAGTGCCACGTGGGATTTTTGCATGCTGATGGGGAAAATAATCAGCAGCCGAAAGTAATCAAAGCCCATTTGATGACTGAAGCGCTCCAGCAGTTGCTGGATATCGCTGGTTTTTGTTGCCTTGGTGAACTTGTCGATATGTTCCCAGATCGCATCGTTGAGCATTACTTTCTCCTTTTTCGATCTCTATCACACTGATCGAAAAGATTTTTTATCGTTATTTATATTTGTGCGGTGGCTATTGGCGCCACTTATTCCGTGCGTGCTTAAAAATTATCCTGTTTTTGTGCATAAAGGCCAAGAAAATCCTCTCGTTGCCAGTCCGCCCCGCATTTGAGATAATGATAATAGTTATCATTAGTAAGATGTATTTCAATGAACAAATTATGGGGTGTGGCCCTGCTGCCACTGTCAGTCCACTTTGCTGCCATCGGGGATGAGCTGGTTGCTCCCGCCCTCAAGAACAGCATAGCTGCCGGGAAAGCCTCCCAGCAGCGAGTGGAAAAAGCCGCCGATGCCGCTGTTGCCGCACGACTGGAGCTGCAAAATGCCCAGCTGCAACTGCGCGACCTCGAAGCCTACAACCGCTACATGCAATCTCTGGTGGCCGATCAGCAAAATGAGCTGGGTAAATTGAGCCAGCAGCTGGAAGCGGTGCAAGAGACCCGTCAGGGCTTGATCCCGCTGATGTTGCAGATGCAGGCAGATCTGGAACAGCTGGTGCAAAACGACATCCCGCTGCGCAAGGGAGATCGGCTGGCGCGGGTTGAACAGTTGAAAGCGACCCTGGCCCGAGCAGACGTTAGCGAGGCAGAGAAATTCCGTCAGCTGCTGCAGGCCTATCAGATTGAAGCCGAGTACGGCAGCCGGATGGATAGCTATTCCACCGAGCTGGAGCTGGATGGTGCTCCGCGTCGGGTCGATGTGCTGGCGCTGGGTCGGGTCTCCCTGCTGGCAATGACTGCCGATCGCAGTCAGGCATGGCGCTGGTCTGCCGAGGCGAAGCAGTGGCAAGCTCTCGACAGCCAGTGGCTCTCCCCTATCGCCGAGGCGATGGATGTGGCCGCCGACAAGAAAGTTCCCCAGTTGCTCAATGTCCCCCTATCTGTCAGCCGCAGTCAGGAGGCCCAATCATGAGAGTCACCATGAAGTGGTTCCCCCTCCTTATTGCCCTCTCCTGCGGTAGCAACGCCGCTGTCGCCGATGAGTGGCAGCAGCAGGAACAGGCTCGTGAACAGCAGGCTCAGCAAGATCTGGCGACCGTAGCCAAGGAGCTCGGCACTGCCCGCGCCAAATTGGCCGAGGCCCAGCGCCTGAGCAAGGAGCTGGCTGGCAAGTTCGCCAGCAACGAGAAGCAGCTGGTCGAGCTTAACGCCCAGTGGGAGCAAGCCTCCGGCGATATGAACGAGATCTTCGCGGTCACCCGTCAGGGCGCCAGCGATGCAGTCAAGCTGCTGAGCGAATCCGCCGTCGAGGGCCAGTACCCGGAACGTCTCGCCCCGCTGAAAGCCATGGCACAGGATAAACAGGTGCCGGATCGCGCCGCCCTCGCCCTGCTGCCCGCCACTCTATTGCAGGAGATCCGCGAATCTGGCCGGATTGCTCAGTTCAACGGCAAGGTGCTCGATGCCCAGGGGGCTGCCAGCGAGCAGTCGCTGACCCGGGTTGGCAGTTTTGCCCTGCTGGGGAGCGAAGGCTTCCTGCAACCGACCGCCGAAGGCTTGAGCCCGGTACTGGGTCTGCCCGGTAGCGTGCTCTCTGCCGTTGCGGCTTATCAGGGTCAGGAAGGGGAAGCGCTGCCGCTGGATCCTTCGCATGGCACTCTGCTGGCGATGCTGGCACAGGCGCCCACCTTCTGGCAGCAGGTACAACAAGGTGGTCAGGTCGGCGCCATTATCGTGCTGTTGGCCGCCATCGGTTTGGGTATCGCTGCGGTACGGCTGTGGAGCCTCTCCCGCGAACTGGGTCGGGTGCGCCGCCAGCTCAAGAGCGGCGAGTATCACGCCGACAACGCCCTCGGCCGGGTGCTGACGGTGGCAGACAAACACCCCGAGCTGAGCATGGAGACCCTCGAGCTGCGTCTTGATGAGGCGATCCTGCAGGAGACCCCTCGCATGGAGCGCGGCATCGGCATGGTCAAGGTGATCGCGGCCATCGCCCCCATGCTGGGTCTGCTCGGTACCGTGACCGGGATGATCGGCACCTTCCAGGCCATCACCCAGTTTGGCACCGGCGATCCCAAGATCATGGCGGGCGGCATCTCCATGGCGCTGGTTACCACGGTACAGGGTCTGGTTGCGGCAATTCCGCTGATCCTGGCTCACAGCCTGCTGCAATCCCGCTTCACCGAGCTCTCCAATGTGCTGGAGCAGCAGGTAGCCGGCATTCTGGCGGAGCGTGCCGAGAGCAATAACGGCGGGATGGAGCGAGCAGCATGATGCTCGACATCTGGCAACAGCTGCAGAGCTTCATGGGCCGTGGCGGCCCGGTGCTCTGGGTCATTCTGGCCCTGCTGGTGCTGATGTGGATTTTGATGATCGAGCGGTTGCTCTACCTCAATCTGGGTTTCGGCCCGCTGCAGCAACAGCTGCTCGGCCGCTGGCAGGCGCGCAGCGAGCGCCACAGTTGGCACGCCCGGGCGATCCGCAGCCGCTGGCTGGCGCAGGCGGAGCTGGAACTGAACCGTCATCTGATCTTCATCCGCACCCTAGTGGTGCTCTGCCCCATGCTGGGGCTGCTGGGCACTGTGACCGGCATGATCGGCGTATTCGATGCGTTGGCTGCGGCCAACCGCTTTAACCCGGAGAGCATGGCGGGCGGGATCTCCCGCGCCACTATCCCCACCATGGCAGGCATGGTGGTGGCGCTCTCCGGCGTGTTGTTACTCAGTCGGCTCGAGAGTCAGGCCAAGCGTGCGCTGGCCAAGACCCGGGACGGCCTGCGAGAAGAGAAGGTAATGCAATGAGACGGCAATCCAAACGCCAGCGTGACGAAGTGCAGATCGACATGACCCCCATGCTGGATATCGTGTTCATCATGCTGATCTTCTTTATTGTCACCACCTCCTTTGTGCGCGAAGCCGGACTCGAGGTACACAGACCCCAGGCCAGTCAGGCCAAGGCGCAGAAATCTTCCAGCATCATGCTGGCGATCGGGGCTCAGGGTCAGATCTTCCTCGACCGCAAGCAGATCGATGTAGAGCGGGTACAGGCCACCATCGCCCGTCTGCTGGCGGAGCAGCCCGATGCCAGTCTGGTGATCCAGGCCGACGAGCGAGTGCCCCATGGCAAGGTGGTGCGGGTGATGGATGAGGCCAAGGCGGCAGGCATCGCCAATATCGCTGTGGCGGTGGCGCCGAAATGAAATACAAGCTGATGAGCCTGGGGCTGGGGATTGCCCTCAGTCTGGGCATCCTGCTGTTTATGGCCACGCTGGTTGAACCGCCCAGAGGCGAGAAGGTGGCGAGCGAGCAGAAGCCCATTGTCATCAATATGCAGAACGAGGTGACCGAGGTGCAGGTGCGCGAGCGTCCGGTACCGCAGGAACCCGAGCCTCTGCCAGAGCCTCCCGCTGCATTGGCCTCGACACCGCTGCCGATGCCCGCTGCAGCCCCCTTGGCGGCCGTTGAGCCGAGTCTGGATCTGGTCTCCAGCCTCAGTGCGGTGCAGGTCTATGCCCCCGGCGTGGCGACCAGTACCGCACCGGTATTGAGTGGCAACTACCACGGCCAGCAGCAGGGAGCGGGTATCGGCGCCGGTGACATGCTGATGCCGCTGAAACGGATCGAGCCGGTCTACCCCTATCGTGCCCAGCAGTCAGGGATCGAAGGATTCGTCACCCTGCGCTTTAGCGTGAATGCCGAAGGTGGCGTGCAGGATGTGGAAGTGGTCGAGGCCAAGCCCAAGCGTCAGTTCGAGCGGGCGGCCCTTCAGGCGATCAACAAGTGGCGCTATCAGCCGAGACCGGGCGCTACCGACAAGCTGGTGCAAGTCATCACGCTCAAATTCAAACTGGAGTCATAACTATGTTGCGGATCTGGATCTGTCTGCTGGCCCTGGTCGGCCAAGCCTGTCTGGCGATGGAGGTCAGCCCTCACTTCTCCCGTCAGCTTGAACCCGTGATGAAGCTCTATCAGTCCGGTCAGTGGCAACAAGCCCAGAGCAAGGCGTCCGGCCTCAAGCCAAATAGCGATGCCGAGCGTGCCTGGCTGGCGCAGTTGCAAGCCTCGCTGGCGGCCAATCTGCAACAGACCGCCCAGGCGAGCCGTTATGTCGAACAGGCTCTTGCCTATAAAGAGTGGCCCGAGCAGCAACAGCTCCAGCTATTGCGGCTGCGCGGCGATATTCAGGCCCAGCAATCCAACTGGTCTGGCGCCATCGCCAGCTACAAGGCGGCACTGGCACTCAAGCAAGACGATGCGCTGCGCCTGCGTCTGGCCGGCCTCTATTACCACAACAAGCAGTACGGTGACGCCGCCAGCCAGAGCGAACAGTTGTTGAAGAAGGGTTGGCAGAAGCAGGCCGCCATTATTCGTCTCTCCGCCCTCACCGCTCAGCAACGTTATGGCGTGGCTGCCGATCAGGCGGCCGAGTTGATCAGCCACGAACCCAAAGAGAGCAAATGGTGGCAGCAGGCGGTGTCGCTCAACCTCTCCGCCAAACGCGGCGATCAGGCGTTGGCTCTGTTGCAAACAGCTATCGACAGAAAACTGATGGATGATGCGTCTGCCCGCAATCAGCTGATCCGTCTCTATGCCTGGCAAGGGCTGCCTTATCGTGGGGCCCGTCTGCTGGAAGCGGCTATGGCCAAGGGACAGATGAAGCAAAGTGCTGAAAATCGCCAACTGCTGGCTCAATTGTGGGAAGGTGCCCGGGAGTGGTCACAAGCGGTCGATAGCTGGCAACAGCTGGCCAACCAGCACGGTCAGCCCAAAGCGGCCATGCGCGCCGCCGAACTGCTACTGCAACAGGGCAAGACAGATGCTGCCATGACCCAGCTCGCCGCCATCAAGTCGGTAAAAGGCGAGCAAGGCAATCGTGCCAAAGCGTTGCTGGTGCAGGCACACCTTAATAAGGAGCAGTATGCCCAGGCGCTGGAACTGGCCCGTGAGCTGCAGCAACAGGATAACTGGCAACAGAAGGCAACCAGCTGGGTCAACTATATCCGGGCACAAAGCGAAGAGTTGAGCAAAAAAGCGGCGTAAAAGAGGTGCCAAGGGGCTGTTTTGGGGCGTTCAGTTCGCTTTTTCAGCAAACGAACGCATTTTTGCAAAAAGCCCTTGTCATCGCGGCGCGGCTCCCTATAATGCGCCCCTACCAGCACGGCAGAACACGCCGAACTGATGAGCCAGCTTCCTAGCGAAGTGGGCGCCGAAAGAAAAGCGAAAACAATCGCTTGACTTTCGAAGTGAGAAGCGTAATATGCGCCTCCTCAACGCGACAAGCGTGACGCTCTTTAACA
>NZ_JBFOCX010000005.1:0-2948 GCF_040908025.1 Aeromonas sp. R9-2 | reverse complement strand
ATCAGCTTTGAGCAGGCCTGTGAACAACTGGGTCTTAGCCAGCAGGAGCAACAGGCACTGGATCAGTTGCAGCAACAGCAGAGCCAAGCCAACTAGCTTGAGTTGAATCATAAAAGAGAAGACCGCCAGCAGGCGGTCTTCTCTTTTAGTCTCTGTGATAACCGGACGGCATCATGCAATACCTGCCAGCAAACGACTCCAGTTGCGTTTACCAGCGATGAAGCCGTCACGCAGGGCCCGGTGCTCCAGTTGCAGCTTGAGGCTGTCATAGCGCGCCAGCGCCTTGCGCTTGCGCAGCTCCAGCAGCCGCTTGCGACTGGCGTAATAGTGTTGCAACTGCTGGCTCAGCTTGTCGTACTCCTCCTGCAGCAGCGCCTGCCACAGTTCACGATCTTCCTGCTTGCGCAACTTGGCTTGTGCCCGTTTCAGCTGCATCTGCAGCCGGGCTTGTTCGATACGCTCCTCCGGCGAGGATCTGAGATCCCCCGCCAGACCACACCAGGAGGCGAGCCGGATCAACCACTTGGTCGGATCGAACTGCCACCAGTGAATGCCGTTGCGGTAATCATTCTCGAACAGGTGGTGAAAGTTGTGGTACCCCTCGCCAAAGGTGAAAAAAGCCAGGATGCCGTTATCGCGAGCGGTATTGCGATCGGTATAGGGCTGACTACCCCAGATGTGGGCCAGCGAGTTGATGAAGAAGGTGGTGTGGTGGGTCATCACCATCCTCAGCACGCCCGCCAACAGCAACATGCCGAGCAAGTCCCCATGCCACAGGCCAAGCAGCAGCGGCAACCCCAGATTGGCCGCCAGCGCCAACGTCAGATAGTGACGGTGCTGAAACGCGACCACCGGGTTATTCTGCAGGTCACGCACATTGCTGTAATCACCATAGCGATCTCCTTGATGCTCCCGCAACATCCAGCCGATGTGGGAATACCAGAAGCCGCGCCCCGCGCTGTAGGGGTCTTTATCGTTGTCATCCACATGACGATGATGACGGCGGTGATCGGCCGACCAGTGCAGGGCCGAATTCTGAAGCGCCAACGCACCGCCGATGGCAAACAACCACTGCAAAGCGGGGTGCGCCTTGTAGGCCTTGTGCGACCAGAGCCGGTGATAGCCTGCGGTGATGGATAGACCACTCAGGCAGAACAACAACAGGAAACTGGCCCACTGCCAGAGATCGTAACCGTGGCTCATGCCGTACCAGGGTACGACAATCAACGCCACTATCCCGGAGAGGGAAAACAGCAGGGTATTGGTCAAAATAATCGGGGGTCTGGCCATCTCATTGCATCCTTTCAGCGAACAGCTGTTAGCCATTTTCTATGGTGATTTCCTCACGGTCAATGGTAAAAAAGTAGGATACAAACCTGATCCTGAGGCGCCTTCGGGTTATCATTTGTCCTCGTTAAGCTGAAGGTGACTGATTTCGTGGGTATTCGCGCTCAACAAAAAGAAAAAACCCGGCGTACATTGATCGATGCTGCATTCAGCCAACTGTGCGCCAATCGGAGTTTCTCCAATCTCAGCCTGCGGGAAGTCGCTCGCGAAGCGGGTATCGCGCCCACCTCTTTCTATCGCCACTTTCGCGATATGGAGGAACTGGGCCTGACCCTGGTTGACGAAGGAGGTCTCACCCTGCGCCAACTGATGCGCCAAGCACGCCAGCGCATTGCCGGTGGTGGCAGTGTCATCAGCACCTCGGTGCAGACCTTTATGGAGTTCGTCGAGAACAACCCCAACATCTTCCGGCTGCTGCTGCGGGAACGCTCCGGCACCTCGGCCGCCTTTCGTCAGGCGGTGGCTCGCGAAATCCAGCACTTCATTGCCGAGCTGACCGATTATCTGGAAGCCACTACAGAAGCACCACGGGAAGATGCCTACATCCAGGCAGAAGCCATGGTCACCATCGTCTTCAGTGCCGGTGCCGATGCACTCGACATGACCAGCGAAGAGTGCCGTGCACTCTCCGACCGAACAATTCGCCAACTGCGGATGATCGCCATGGGCGCCGAGGTACAAAACCAGAAGCGCCGTGAACCTCACCCATGACCACAGGATGGAGAACGATATGACTGAACAGCTTATGATCCCGAAAAAACCGCTCGCCATGGCCATGCTGATTGGTATCTGTGGCGATGCCTCTCTGGCCGTGCTGACCAACTCGGTTGTGCCTTTCTCCTTCTTCCCGCTGATTGCCCTCTGGCTGGCGGCCTATCAGCTGTTCCAGCACTATCGCCATGAACCCATGGTGGGCAACACCCCCATCTGTACCCTGCTCTGCTTCTTTATCGGTGTCTTCGGCCACTCCGCGCTGCTCAAGGTGCAATACCCGGAACTCGGCAGCAACTTCTTCTCCCTGATCATGATGCTGCTGCTACTGGCAGCCCTCTCCATCAAGCTCGGCCTGAGCATTGGCAACAAAGAGAAGCCCTGATAAATCGACCGAGTGATGGTAATCAGTTGATAGATAAAGCAAAGAGGCCTTCCCGTCGGGAAGGCCTCTTTGCTTGAACGGTACCTGATTAATCCGGCAATCTCGGTATTCCCAACCTAGCCAAGCTGCTGGGCTTCAAGATCGACGTACAGATGGAAGAGGGGGTGGTCAATATGGGACTGCCCTGTAGTCAGCAAGCGACAGAAGCCTGATTTGACCCCTTGTAGACTCGTTCAAATGGCTGATAAGGCCCGGATATAGCCAGAAAATGGCGGGAATAACCGGCTATCTGGCACTCTTACTTGGCAGGGCAAAGCCAGATATTGGTGGTTTAACACGCTAAAAACACCAAAGCCCGGTCGTGAAGCCGGGCTTTGTGTTGATTCTGGTGTGCAAATCTGTGGGTCTTATGGACAAAATCGCCCATAGCAAAAAGGCCTTCCCATCAGGGAAGGCCTTCAAATTAGTGGCGGAGCGGACGGGACTCGAACCCGCGACCCCCGGC
>NZ_JBFOCX010000004.1:0-2981 GCF_040908025.1 Aeromonas sp. R9-2 | reverse complement strand
TGCTCTTTAACAATCTGGAAAGCTGATTTAAAAAGTAGTTCTCAAACATTTGTTACAAGTGCTTTGGAAACTTCTTGGCGAAAACCAAATTTTATTTGGTCCTTGTTGTACGACAACAAGCTGTGCCGGTTTCACCGACACTTCTTGGGGTTGTATGGTTAAGTGACTAAGCGTACATGGTGGATGCCTTGGCAGTCAGAGGCGATGAAGGACGTACTAACCTGCGATAAGCTGTGAGAAGTCGGTAAGAGACGCTATTACTCACAGATTTCCGAATGGGGAAACCCACCCGAGATAACTCGGGTATCTGTTACTGAATACATAGGTAACAGAGGCGAACCGGGAGAACTGAAACATCTAAGTACCCCGAGGAAAAGAAATCAACCGAGATTCCCTCAGTAGCGGCGAGCGAACGGGGATTAGCCCTTAAGCATCTTGGAAGTTAGTGGAACGGTCCTGGAAAGGCCGGCGATACAGGGTGATAGCCCCGTACACGAAAACAACCTTGATGTGAAATCGAGTAGGGCGGGACACGTGACATCCTGTCTGAATATGGGGGGACCATCCTCCAAGGCTAAATACTCCTGACTGACCGATAGTGAACCAGTACCGTGAGGGAAAGGCGAAAAGAACCCCTGTGAGGGGAGTGAAATAGAACCTGAAACCGTGTACGTACAAGCAGTGGGAGCCCTTCGGGGTGACTGCGTACCTTTTGTATAATGGGTCAGCGACTTACATTTTGTAGCGAGGTTAACCGTATAGGGGAGCCGTAGGGAAACCGAGTCTTAACTGGGCGTCTAGTTGCAAGGTGTAGACCCGAAACCGGGTGATCTAGCCATGGGCAGGTTGAAGGTTGAGTAACATCAACTGGAGGACCGAACCCACTAACGTTGCAAAGTTAGGGGATGACCTGTGGCTGGGGGTGAAAGGCCAATCAAACTCGGAGATAGCTGGTTCTCCCCGAAAGCTATTTAGGTAGCGCCTCGGACGAATACTACTGGGGGTAGAGCACTGTTTGGGCTAGGGGGTCATCCCGACTTACCAACCCCATGCAAACTCCGAATACCAGTAAGTAATATCCGGGAGACACACGGCGGGTGCTAACGTCCGTCGTGAAGAGGGAAACAACCCAGACCGCCGGCTAAGGTCCCAAAGTTCTGGTTAAGTGGGAAACGATGTGGGAAGGCTCAGACAGCTAGGATGTTGGCTTAGAAGCAGCCATCATTTAAAGAAAGCGTAATAGCTCACTAGTCGAGTCGGCCTGCGCGGAAGATGTAACGGGGCTCAAACCAGGCACCGAAGCCGCGGATTCACACTTATGTGTGAGTGGTAGGGGAGCGTTCTGTAAGTCTGCGAAGGTGTATCGAGAGGTATGCTGGAGATATCAGAAGTGCGAATGCTGACGTAAGTAACGATAAAGGGGGTGAAAAGCCTCCTCGCCGGAAGACCAAGGGTTCCTGTCCAACGTTAATCGGGGCAGGGTGAGTCGACCCCTAAGGTGAGGCCGAAAGGCGTAATCGATGGGAAGCAGGTTAATATTCCTGCACGACTTGTAATTGCGATGGGGGGACGGAGAAGGCTAGGTGGGCCAGGCGACGGTTGTCCTGGTGAAAGTGCGTAGGTGGTGTTTCTAGGCAAATCCGGAGACACAACACTGAGACACGAGACGAACACACTACGGTGTGGAAGCCATTGATGCCCTGCTTCCAGGAAAAGCCTCTAAGCTTCAGATTACAAGTCATCGTACCCCAAACCGACACAGGTGGTCGGGTAGAGAATACCAAGGCGCTTGAGAGAACTCGGGTGAAGGAACTAGGCAAAATAGAACCGTAACTTCGGGAGAAGGTTCGCTCTTGACAGTGAAGTCCCTTGCGGATGGAGCAGTTGGGAGTCGCAGTGACCAGATGGCTGGGACTGTTTATCAAAAACACAGCACTCTGCAAACACGAAAGTGGACGTATAGGGTGTGACACCTGCCCGGTGCCGGAAGGTTAATTGATGGGGTTAGCGCAAGCGAAGCTCTTGATCGAAGCCCCGGTAAACGGCGGCCGTAACTATAACGGTCCTAAGGTAGCGAAATTCCTTGTCGGGTAAGTTCCGACCTGCACGAATGGTGTAACCATGGCCATGCTGTCTCCACCCGAGACTCAGTGAAATCGAATTCGCCGTGAAGATGCGGTGTACCCGCGGCTAGACGGAAAGACCCCGTGAACCTTTACTACAGCTTGGCACTGAACATTGAACCTACATGTGTAGGATAGGTGGGAGGCTTTGAAGGCGTGACGCCAGTTGCGCTGGAGCCGTCCTTGAAATACCACCCTTGTATGTTTGATGTTCTAACGCAGGGCCCTGAATCGGGCTCGCGGACAGTGCCTGGTGGGTAGTTTGACTGGGGCGGTCTCCTCCCAAAGAGTAACGGAGGAGCACGAAGGTTGGCTAATCCTGGTCGGACATCAGGAGGTTAGTGCAATGGCATAAGCCAGCTTAACTGCGAGACGGACAGGTCGAGCAGGTACGAAAGTAGGTCATAGTGATCCGGTGGTTCTGAATGGAAGGGCCATCGCTCAACGGATAAAAGGTACTCCGGGGATAACAGGCTGATACCGCCCAAGAGTTCATATCGACGGCGGTGTTTGGCACCTCGATGTCGGCTCATCACATCCTGGGGCTGAAGTCGGTCCCAAGGGTATGGCTGTTCGCCATTTAAAGTGGTACGCGAGCTGGGTTCAGAACGTCGTGAGACAGTTCGGTCCCTATCTGCCGTGGGCGTTGGATGATTGAAGGGAGTTGCTCCTAGTACGAGAGGACCGGAGTGAACGAACCTCTGGTGTTCGGGTTGTCACGCCAGTGGCACTGCCCGGTAGCTAAGTTCGGAATCGATAACCGCTGAAAGCATCTAAGCGGGAAGCGAGCCCTGAGATGAGTCATCCCTGACCCCTTGAGGGTCCTAAAGGGCCGTTGGAGACCACAACGTTGATAGG
>NZ_JBFOCX010000035.1:0-233205 GCF_040908025.1 Aeromonas sp. R9-2 | reverse complement strand
GAAGTGTTTCTGGCCTTGTAGCGAATGAACGAACTACTCAAATTCAGTGGTAATGACAAAGCAAACTGGCCAAGTCGTTATTCACGTCAGCTTTCCAAGATTGAAGAATTTGCCTGGCGGCCATAGCGCCGTGGAACCACCTGATCCCATGCCGAACTCAGAAGTGAAACGCGGTAGCGCCGATGGTAGTGTGGCATTCGCCATGCGAGAGTAGGACACTGCCAGGCACCCAATACAAGAAACCCCGCTCATCGAGCGGGGTTTTTTATTGCCTGCAATTCAGTAAGTCACCTGATAATTGACCCATCTTATCTCTTCTCCTCTGTTCTTATTGTTACTCGACGCTGTTTTCAGGTTCCACAAATAGCCTGATGTTCCGCTTGGTACTCTTTCTTCGCTGAACCGCTGTCGCTTTGTACGGTGGCTCTGGCGTCGTCATATCCCGTGCATCCCATGATCGCCTATACATCATGATCTCTTGCTTTGGGTCTAGGCTTCCTGAGTTAGCCGTCCCCTCTTTTTTAAGCCGCGGCTCCACCATAGTCCCTGCTTTTCTATGACTGTGTTAACCGGCCCTGACTTTATTTAGAAGAGGGGTTATTGGCGGTAGCAACATGCTGGAGCCGTGGTCGCTGCGTTGGGTCGTTGTTGTTTGGGGCAATAAGGAAATGGGAAGGGATGCTCACAGGAACGCAGAGGTTCGATGTTGATAGGGGATCTTGTGGTGGCTTTTGAGCCTGCAGGTGGGAAAATTAATGGGGGGGGCTGAAGAAGGCTAATGTGTTGAGCTCTATGAGGAGTGGCAAATCGCAGGCAAATAAAAAGCCCACGCAACGTGGTTGCATGGGCTCGGTATAAATGGCGGAGGAGGTGGGATTTGAACCCACGGATGGTCGCCCATCGCCGGTTTTCAAGACCGGTGCATTCAGCCGCTCTGCCACCCCTCCGCAGCAGTGCGGCGAATATTACCATGCTGATCCGGCTTGTAAATCCCCGCTTGGTTCGATTGCTGGTTAATTGCGCGAAATGACATGAAAAAGTGGCAATCAGAGCGTATCAAGCGCTTTTTTAGCCAGATAACTTGACTTGAAAACAGACTCAACCACTATAGTGGCCTCTATCATATCCTCTGCAAGATAACGTTATGACTATTAAAAATGCCCTGTTTTGCGCGCTGGCTGGCGTGACCCTGCTGGCGACGCCGGTACATGCAAGCGAGCTGACCAAAAGCGATGTCGAGCAAATCGTTCGCGACTATCTGGTCAAGAATCCCGAGATCCTGGTCGAGATGTCCAATGCCCTGCGTGCCAAGCAGGAGAGCCAGCAGGCCGAGAGTGACAAGGCGCTGATCAAGGCTCACTCCAAGCAGCTTTATGCCAATCAGGATCCCGAGATGGGGAATCCGAAGGGGTCGCTGACCATTGTGGAGTTTTTCGATTACAACTGCGGTTACTGCAAACGGGCCCATCCGCTGGTCAAGCAGCTGATGTCGGAAGACAAAGACATCCGGTACATCTACAAGCAGTTCCCCATTCTGAGCGAGTCCTCCTACTTCGCCGCCCGTGCTGCGCTGGCGGTCCAGCTGGGTCAGCCTGACAAGTACCAGGCGTTCCACGAGAAGCTCTATACCCATCAGGGCCCGCTCGCTGATGAAGCACAGGTCAAGCAGTTGGCTGTGGCGGCTGGTGTTGACTGGAGCAAGGTGGAAGCTAAGATCAAGGATGGCAGCATTGACCAGAACCTCGGTACCAACCGTGCGCTGGCTGAAGCGCTCGGTATCTCCGGTACCCCGGCCTTCATCATCGGTGATCAGATCCTGCGCGGTGCTCCCCGTGATCTGGCCAGCCTGAAGGGGTTTATCAAGGACGTGCGTGCCGGCAAGAGCATTCAATAAGCGGTTGTCATGGTCGAGTGCCCAGCGCCCCGGCCAGATACAGAAAGAGGGTCGGTATCACTACCGGCCCTCTTTTTTATTATGTCCTTTGGCACAAGTGGTCGTCGCGAAAGGACCATAACAACGTGCTCAGGACCCGGCCTGTTGGCCTCAGTAACAAGTATTAGCAGAGTCGTTCGGAGTCTATTGATAAATATTTCACCTCGCAGAGGCGTGTCGTGAGCATTGCTTAATTCCGGTCAAGATTTTTTCTGCTGCTTGCCTTAGAATCGCCGCCCGTTGCAGGAGAAACCCCTATGTTAGTTGATATTTTACGGCTGGTTTTTATAGCCGGAGGCCTCGTATTTGTCTTCATGCTGGTGCAAGCCTGCTGGCGGAAGAAGCAGAGTGGATCCTTTGAGGCGACCCCCTTCTGGCCGGTGGCGTTGATCGGTGGGGTTGCCAACTTTCTCGATACCCTGGGGGTGGGCAGCTTTGCGGTAAAGACCGCCTGTTACAAGCAGTTCAAGCTGATCGATGATCGGGTGCTGCCGGGTACCCTAAATGGGCAGTGCGTGCTGCCGACCGTGACTCAGTCGCTGATCTTCGTCGGCGCAGTCGCAGTGGAGCCGCTGACGCTGATCAGCATGATGATGGCCGCCGCAGCTGGCGCAGCCTGGGGCGCTCGTCATGTGGCCTCGTTTGATCGGCAGACCATCCGGCTGGTGATGGCTATCTCCTTACTGGTCGTCGCAGGGCTTATCTTTGCCGGTCTGCTGGGTCTTTTCCCTGTAGGCGGCGATGCGATGGGGCTCAGCGGCTACAAGCTGGCGATCGCCCTGCTTGGCAATTTCATCTTCGGAGTGCTGATGAATGTCGGTATCGGCTTGTTTGCTCCCTGCATGACGCTGGTTTATCTGCTGGGGATGAATCCGCTGGCGGCGTTTCCGATCATGATGGGCTCCACCGCCGTGCTTAGCGTTTTCTCCGCAGGCACCTTTATCCGCAAAGGGGCATTCGATGCCAAGGCGGTGCTGGCTGTAGCCATCTTTGGCCCCATCGGTGTGGTGCTGGCCGCCATGCTGGTCAAATCCATGGATATGGAGATGCTGAAGTGGCTGGTTGCCTTTATCGTTATCTATACCTCCTGGACCATGTACGCCTCTTGGCGGGCGGCGCGTCGCTCCCCTGTGCAGCTGACGGTGGAGAGCGCAGGCTAGCCTGTACCAGTGCCGCTTCGGCCTGGGCCCCCAGAAAAACATAGAGGCCAAGCGCCAGCAGCAAACCCACCGCACACCCCATCACTCCGACCGCAGGCCAGAGCAGCTCGCTCTGGCCGAGCGAGCCTTTGAATAGCAGCAACAGCCCCTCGATGGAGACCGCGATCAGAATGGCGGCGATAAAGCGGGTGATGGTGCGGCGAATGGCGCTGTGGCGGAAGATATCCTTATGCAGCAGTACCTCCTCTTCCAGAATGGTCTTGCCCAGATCGAACACCGCCAGTGCCAGCGTCAGGAAGATAATGGCGCTAAAGGCGCCGAGCTGGTTCTGCTGCTCGCCGCACAACAGCTGGTAGAGCTGCTCCAGCCCGTGCCAGATGAGCGTCGCGACGATCAAAAACAGCGCCATGCTGAGCACCACATAGACCGCCTTGAACCAGGGCATGGCGCGGCGGCGCTCCCTGTCTCCCATCAACCAGCCAATCAGCTGATTCAGACAGACGGTGATCTCTCGTCCTTGCCCCTGCACGATAAGGTGCAGCCGGTTATGGGCCGCCGGTGCCGCAGGCTGGATGCACATCGGCCCCTGATAGTGGTCAATGCTGACCACAAAGGGATACCCCTTGAGCGAGGCAAGGGGGGCGCTGAGCAGCCCCTGCAGTAGCGGGGTCAGCTCTTCCTGATACTCCTGATAGCGCCGCAGCACATCGATGGGGCTCATCTCTGCCATATGGACCTCGGTGACGTGGGCTCTTGTGGTGAATGTGCAAATAGTGGGCCTGCTTTATGACAGAGATTGCGGGGCAAGTTGCACCAGAGGATGACAAAACGACGGATGACGAGGGGGTAATGCACCAGAACTGGGCGTATTGCCGCCCTGTGTGGTGATGGAGTCTCTGTAATAGAAAAGGGCCCATGACGGGCCCTTTGCGACAACCAGCGGCGATTTAGCCAGCCAGCTTGGCGAAGCTGCGCTCGGCGGCGGCCAGGGTGTGTTCAATCTCCTTGTCGCCGTGAGCCAGCGACAGGAAGCCCGCCTCGTAGGCGCTCGGCGCCAGATAGACGCCCTCTTCCAGCATCAGATGATAGAAGCGCTTGAAGCGTTCCATGTCGCAGCGAGTGACCTGCTCGTAGCGGGTGATTTCGTTCTCTTCGGTGAAGAAGAAGCCGAACATGCCGCCCACATAGTTGATGGCGAGCGGAATGCCGTGCTTGGCGGCGGCCGCTTTCAGTCCCTCGGCAACACGAGCCGTCTTGGCGCTCAGCTGCTCATAGAGACCCGGCTCCAGCAGCAGATCCAGCATGGTCAGACCGGCCGCCATGGCCACCGGGTTGCCGGAGAGAGTACCCGCCTGATAGACAGGGCCGGTCGGTGCTATGTGCTGCATCACCTTCTTCTTGCCGCCGAAGGCGCCCACAGGCATGCCGGCACCGATGATCTTGCCGAGGGTGGTGAGATCCGGGTCGATGTTGTAGTGACCCTGAGCACCGCGCAGGGATACGCGGAAGCCGGTCATCACTTCGTCCAGGATCAGCAGGGCACCGAACTCGTCACAGATGGCGCGCAGCCCTTCCAGGAAGCCGGGGACCGGTGGGATGCAGTTCATGTTGCCTGCGACCGGCTCGACGATGATACAGGCGAGCTCGCTGCCGTACTGGGTGAAGGCTTCACGCACCGAATCCAGATCATTGAAGACGCAGGTCAGGGTGTGTTTGGCGAAATCGGCCGGAACGCCCGGGCTGTTGGGCTGACCCAAGGTCAGGGCGCCGGAACCTGCCTTGACCAGCAGGGAGTCGGCGTGGCCGTGGTAGCAACCCTCGAATTTGACGATCTTGTCGCGGCCGGTGTAGCCACGGGCCAGACGGATGGCGCTCATGGTGGCTTCGGTGCCGGAGTTGACCATCCGCACCTGCTCCATGGAGGGGACGATCTGGCGGACTTTCTCGGCCATCAGCACTTCGATCTCGGTCGGCGCACCGTAGCTCAGCCCCTTCTCAACGGCCTTGATGACGGCGGCTTTGATGGCCGGGTGGTTGTGACCCAGCAGCATGGGGCCCCAGGATCCGATGTAATCCACGTAGGCCTGACCATCCACATCATAGAGGTAGGCGCCATCGGCGTGATCGATGAAGCGGGGCGTGCCGCCGACCCCATTGAAGGCGCGGACCGGTGAGTTGACGCCACCCGGAATGGTCTGGCGGGCCTGTTCAAACAGCTGATCTGATTTTGACATGGATCATCCTTAATGGGATTTTGGTCGTCACACAAGGGATTGCAGCCGATTGAGACTCGGCAGGCCGGAGCATCAGGAGTATGCTTTGCGCTCTCGCCACCCGGACTCTCGGTCTGCTCCCGTGACAAAAATTTAACGGGCCGACTATAGCAGAAAGCCCCAGCCCTGGGCAGCCGAGCAACGCGCCGGGTGATCCTGATCTCAGCTAGCTGACGATATGGTTTTTCCAAGTTGGTGTAACAAGATGGCGCAACAAGCTCTCTCCTCTGAAGCCGATACCTCTTCGCGGGGGCCGCTTTCCCGCATTATCCGGCAAGACAAGATGCCCTTGCTGGTGCTGTTGCTGGCGGCGCTGGTCGGCACCCTGGCCGGACTGGTGTGCGGTCTGTTCGAATCTGGTGTCCACTGGCTGGCAGAACAACGTATCGCCTTGCTGGCAGACCGTCCCTGGTGGCAGCTCGGTCTGCTTGGCTTTGGCTTCAGCGCCTTGCTGGGATTTGTCGGTTACTTCCTCACTCATACCTTTGCCCCGGAAGCGGGGGGCTCCGGCATTCCCGAGATCGAGGGGGCGATGGACGATCTGCGCCCGGTGCGGTGGTGGCGGGTGTTGCCGGTCAAGTTCTTCGGTGGCATCTGCACCCTGAGCTCCGGCATGGTGCTGGGGAGGGAGGGGCCCTCGGTGCAGATCGGTGGCAACCTTGGCAAGATGGTGGCGGATATCTTCCGGCTACCCAAGGAGCATGGTCACGCCCTGCTGGCCGCCGGTGCGGCGGGCGGTCTGGCGGCAGCCTTCAATGCGCCGCTGGCGGGCATCCTGTTCGTAATGGAGGAGATGCGGCCGCAGTTTCGCTACTCTTTTCTGGCCATCAAGGCGGTGGGGATCTCCGCCATCATGGCGACCCTGATGTTGCAGAACATGAAAGGCCAGGGGGCGGTGATCACTCTGCCACACTACGATGCGCCCGCCCTCAAGGCACTCTGGCTGTTCCTCTTTATGGGGGCCACCTTCGGGGTGCTCGGTTTTGTCTTCAACAAGCTGGTGCTGGCCTGTCAGGATGGCTATCTGGCGTTGCATCAGAACAAGCGCCACCGTTTCGTGGCCATCGGCATGCTGGTCGCCGGAACGTTTGGTGTGCTGTCGTTGTTTGCCCCCGCGGTGACGGGGGGCGGCACTGAGCTTATTCCCCATCTGATGGGGGACGAGTATGCGATGGCGACCCTGTTCCTTATCTTCTCGGTGCGGCTGGTTGCGACCCTCATCTGCTTCTGCTCCGGTGCCCCGGGCGGGGTGTTTGCGCCAACCCTGGCGTTGGGCACCCTGTTTGGCGTGGTGTTTGGCCATCTGTTTCATGCGGCGTTTCCGGAGCTTGGCATCGAGCCCGGCGCCTTTGCCATCGCCGGAATGGGGGCGCTGTTTGCTGCCACCGTGCGTGCCCCCATCACGGGTATCGTGCTGGTCACCGAGATGACCGACAACTATCAGCTGATCCTGCCGATGATGATCACCACGGTCGGTGCGACTCTGGTTGCCCAGTGGCTGGGTGGCCGGCCCATCTATTCCCAGATCCTGGAGCGAACTTTACGGCTCGCCGCGCGTCAAAAGCGGGGTGATGGCAGCGCCACGGCCAGTTAATTTTTCCCTTTATCGCCTTTGGCCCCGGTCAGGGCGGTATAGTGAAGGGAGAGGCGCTGCCGTAAATGGCGTGATAACGGGATGAGGGGCTATGTCCAATCTATTGAAGTTATTGGTCGTGTTAGCCGTTGGCGGGCTCATCGGTTACTTTGTCGGGAACCGTCAGGAGCTGGCCCAGAGCAGTCTGTTGGTGGTACAGCAGGAGACGCTGGATCGTCAGGGCAAGGCCATCGGCCAGCTCAAGACCGAGTTGGGGGTGAAAGATACCCAGCTGGCGACCCAGAAAGCGGCCTTCGAGCAGTTGCAGACCACCTTGAAGAGTCAGGAGGCGCAGGTGCAGGAGCTCAAGCGCCAGCTGGCCTTTTTCGAGCGGATCATGCGCCCCACTGGCGAACAGGTGGGGGTGGTGATCGACAACCTGACCCTGCAGGAGACCAGCATTCCCGGTCGCTACCACTACCGTCTTGCCCTGACCCAGCCCGCCAAAAAGCGGGAGTTGTTCCGTGGTCAGGTGCAGATCCGGGTCGAGGGGAGTCTGGCTGACAAGCCGAAGACGCTAACCGGCCGCGATCTCGGGATGAAGGTGAGCGAGTGGCGCTATGCCCTGCGTTATTTCCAGCTGCTGGAAGGGAATTGGCAGTTGCCGGAAGGCTTTGTGCCGGATCGAATCCGTGTCACCATCAACAAGGATGGCAGGCAACCGGCGCAAGAGCTGCTGGTTGAGTGGGGCGAGGTGATCAAGCCGCTGGTCGCCGCACCGCCTGCCCCGGTTCCCGCGGCCGGTTAAACGTGGTGAATACTTGAACTGAATGGTCGGGTATTGGATAATTTCGCGGTTTCCATGTTTGTGGATCTAATGGTTGTGAGGTCAGTAATGAGTGCAGTAGCAGAAGCCCCGCTGCCCATCCAGATGACGGATGCGGCGGCCAACAAGGTGAAGAACCTGATCACCGAGGAAGAGAATCCCGAGCTGAAGCTGCGGGTATACATCACGGGTGGGGGCTGCTCCGGTTTCCAGTATGGCTTTACCTTTGATGAGAAGATCAACGACGGGGACACCGTAGTCGAGAAGAATGGCGTCACCATGGTGATCGATCCCATGAGCCTGCAATATCTGGTAGGCGGCAGTGTGGATTACACCGAGGGTCTGGAAGGTTCACGCTTTACCGTGACCAACCCCAATGCCACCACGACCTGTGGCTGTGGCTCCAGCTTCTCCATCTGATCGGCGTTATCGGTCTGATGAAACGGCTCTCGGCAACGAGGGCTGTTTTTGTTTATGGTGCTCAGTGCGCTCCATCAAACAGCATTTCTCTGAAACAACAAAGGCGCCTCGATGGCGCCTTTGTTGTTTGCAGAATGGCTTAGCGGGAGCTTGCCGCCGCGACCAGCGGGATCCGGTTCACTGCCTTGCCCATGTAGGCGAGGGTGATGGTCACAATGATGCAGGTGAAGCTCAGCCACATGTAGGGCAGGTAGTCGAGGGTTGCCACCCCCAGAACCCCGGCCATAAAGATGCCGTTGTCGCTCCAGGGCACCATGCCGCAGGTGAGGGTGCCGCCAAACTCGGCGTTGCGAGAGAGGTTCTTGCGCGCCAGTCCCAGCCGGTCGTAGTTCTTGGCCATGATCTTGGGTGTCAGGATCAGCGACACATACATGGCTGAGCCGAACACGTTGGCCAGAAACGCGGTGCCGATGGTGTGGCTGGTCAGGCTGCCGACGCTATTGATGCGCTTCTCGAAGGCGCTGGCGATCACTTCCAGAATACCGACCTTCTCCAGCAGGCCGCCAAACCCGAGACCGAAGATGATGACCGCGACCGAGCCCAGCATGGACTCCATGCCGCCGCGACCGAGAATGTTGTCGATAAAGTCGATGCCGGAGGTGATGGCAAACGGACTATAAGCCGAGTGCATCGCCTTGACCGGATCCATGCCCTGGAAGGCGATGGCCCAGATCAGGCCCAGCAGGGCGCCGAAGCTGATCACCGGGAAGGCGGGCTTGCGATTGGCCAACAGGCCCAGTACCAGCACCACCGGCACTATAGCCAGCGGGGTGATGTTGAACTGGTTGTCGAGAGCCTCCATCACCAGATTGACCTGCTCCAGGCTGACGTTGCCCGAATACTGCATGCCCACTACGGTGAACAGCACGGCGGTGATGACATAGGAGAGCAGGCTGATGGGCAGCATCCCCTTGATATGCTCCACCACGTCGACGTTGGACATGGTCGAAGCCAGCACTACTGAGTCGGAGAGCGGAGAGAGCTTGTCACCAAAATAGACGCCGGAGAGCACGGCACCGGCTACCAGCGGCGCAGGCACGCCGAGGCTGTGGCCGATCCCCATCATGGCGATGCCGGCCGTGGCAGCAGAGCCCCAGGAGGTGCCGGTGGCCAGCGAGGTCAGGGAGCAGATGATCAAGGTTGCCAGCAGGAAGATGGACGGATGGATCACCTTGAGGCCGAAATAGATGATGCTGGGAACAATGCCGCCGGCAATCCAGGTGCCGACCAGGGCACCGACGGAGACCAGGATCAGGATAGCCCCCATTCCCTTGGCAACGCCGTCAACGGCTGCCTGTTCCAGGGATTTGTAATCGTGGCCGAGTTTGATGCCAAGCCCCATGATGACGAACCAGGCGATGAACAACGCCAACTGGATCGGCAGATCGAGCACGCTGGTGAACGAGAATGCCAGGGCCAGGAAAATGGCCAGACAGGCAAACACCTGTGCCATGCCCGGTAGTCGGATGTGGTTTTGTTGGTTTTGCATAGATACTTCCTAAACTCTTGCTCGCCAAGGTCACTCCCTCTCGTCCTGTGGATACATCGATCCCGAGGAGGCAACCCAAAAAGAGGCCGCAATCTACCACAAACCTGACGGGTTAAAGCCCCATCAAATTGGCAAAAATGCACATTTGATTGAAAAAATCACAAATTAGTTGATCTCATAACCCGTTTTTGAGCGGCCTGTTGACACAAAGGGTTACATACGAAGCTTGCCTGTGACGCCACTTGCATCCCCAGTAGATGAAGATGATAATTATTATCAATTATTGGTTGGGGAGAAAACAATGCGCTGGATATTGCGGGGGATGATGTTGCTGGTGGCGGTGGCCGTACTCGCATGGGGTCAGGATAAAGAGTACGGCACCTGGAGTGTAGGTTTTCTGCTGGCTGCTTGGGTGATGCTGGAGCCCGGATTGCGGCCCGCCTTGATCTTGCTGCCAGTGGCCGGGTTGACCGGTATCGTCCCCCTGCTCTGGCAGCAGCCCTGGTTATGAGCTTTTGACGGGAGCCTGCTTGATCTTCTGCTGTGCCACCTTGAGCGATTCGACCACCAGTTTCTCCATTTCGGTGCGCTTGGCGTCGGTCAGGAAGTAGATCATGTCGACATTGTGGCGAATATAGTGGGCGGGGAGCTGGTTGAGGGTGAGGCAGCAGAGGTCGGCCATCTGATCGCTGTTGAGCTTTTGCTGCAGCCCCTGTTTCTCAATCTCCTTGAGCACCAGATGTTCGTAAAAGTTGTGAATGTCGGTATCCAGTATCATATGCGTTCCTTGGCATGACGATGAGCGGGGAGTCGTCAAAAGCATAGCCATAACAAGGAGTAAAAACAAAAGGCCCATCACTTTCGTGATGGGCCTTTTGCGTAATGAATGGTGCGAAGAGAGGGACTCGAACCCTCACATCCGTGGGACACTAACACCTGAAGCTAGCGCGTCTACCAATTCCGCCACCTTCGCACACTGATTTTCTCCAGCTGGTTTTTAAATGCGGTTGGAGCGCATTGCTCTGTGTTTACATGTCAGAATCATGGTGCGAAGAGAGGGACTCGAACCCTCACACCCGGGGGGCACTAACACCTGAAGCTAGCGCGTCTACCAATTCCGCCACCTTCGCACATTCGGGTTTCCAGTCTGGATTTACATGCTGTCTGGATAAAGCATGGTGCGAAGAGAGGGACTCGAACCCTCACATCCGTGGGACACTAACACCTGAAGCTAGCGCGTCTACCAATTCCGCCACCTTCGCACATTGTGTTACCAGTTTTGATTTACATGCTGTCTGGAGAAGCATGGTGCGAAGAGAGGGACTCGAACCCTCACACCCGGGGGGCACTAACACCTGAAGCTAGCGCGTCTACCAATTCCGCCACCTTCGCACATTCGGGTCTTCTAGTTGGATTTACATGCTGCTGAATCAGCATGGCAGTATTGGTGCGAAGAGAGGGACTCGAACCCTCACATCCGTGGGACACTAACACCTGAAGCTAGCGCGTCTACCAATTCCGCCACCTTCGCATCACTGCGGAGGGGGATTCTATAGAGTTTTGGGGGAGCGTCAACAGCCAAAGGGGACTTTTTTCGCTGTTGACGCTCAAAGTGAAGCCAAGGGTACAAAACTTCAGCAATTAGCTGACGTTTGGCATTCAGTAACGGCCCAATGCGCTCTGATACATCCGTTCATACTGGGTGACCGAGTCAGGCCAGTTGAAGCGGGTACTCATGGCATTGCGCTGCACCTTGGCAAAGCGCTCTTTGTCCTGCAGAAAATAGAGCAGGCTGCGACGCATGGTATCGAGCAGGATAGCGGCAGTCGGATCGTTGAAGCAGAAGCCGGTGGCATGCTCGGGATCTGCATCCCAATCCACCACGGTATCTTTCAGACCACCCACGGCCCGCACCAGTGGCAGGGTGCCATAGGCGAGACTGTACATCTGGTTGAGGCCGCAAGGCTCGAACAGCGAGGGCATCAGGAAGAAGTCGGCACCGGCTTCGACCATATGAGCCAGCCGATCGTCATAGGTGTTGATGAAGGCGAGCTTGCCCGGATAATCCCGGGCCATGGTTTGCAGTTGCGTGGCGAGCGCAGGATCGCCAGAGCCGACGATCACCACTTGTACTTGATGGTGGAGGAATTTCTCCAACGCAGGGAGCAGCAGGGGAACGCCCTTTTGCTCGGTCAGGCGGCAAACCATGCCGTAGATGGGCAAGTCCGCCACGGCCAGCCCCGCTTCCTGCTGCAGGCTCTGCTTGCAGATCTGTTTGCCAGCCATGTTGTCGATGCTGTAGGTCGCAGGTAGGAATTCGTCGAACTCCGGATCCCAGTCCTTGTAGTCGCAACCGTTGAGGATGCCACAGAGATCCGCCGCCCGTTGCTGGAAGATATGCGCCATGCCGTGGGCGCCAAGGTGAGTCAGCAGCTCCTGGGCATAGTTGGGGCTGACCGCATTGATCTTGTCGGCGTAGAGCACCCCACATTTGAGCAGATTAACGTGGCCGTAGTCGTAGTTGATGCGGCGTTCGTAGTCGGCGATCTCGGGCATGGCCCAGAACTGCTCGCGGCCAAACACCCCCTGAAACGCCGC
Organism: Aeromonas sp. R9-2; assembly: GCF_040908025.1. NCBI lineage: Bacteria > Pseudomonadati > Pseudomonadota > Gammaproteobacteria > Aeromonadales > Aeromonadaceae > Aeromonas > Aeromonas sp. R9-2. The sequence continues at coordinate 220,873 of NZ_JBFOCX010000035.1, read as the reverse complement.
GTTGTGAATGCTGATCACGCTGCGGGTCTGCTGGAAGAAGGGGTTGTGGGCGTGACGGGTTTTCAGCAGCAGTGGCAGCAGGCCGGTGTGCCAGTCATTGCAGTGGGCGATATCCGGAGCAAAGCCAAGCTGCTCGCAGGCATGGAGGGCTGCGGCCGAGAAGAAGGCAAAGCGCTCGCCATTATCCGGATAGGCCTGATTGTTCTCGGCGTAGAGCTGGGGACGATCGAAATATTGCGGGCAATCGAGCAGATAGACGCAGACGCCATCCAGCTCCATCTGGTAGATGCGATAACCGATATCCGGCAGCCCGGGGTGGGTTGGCAACCAGCGTGACGCCACCAGTCTGGCCTCATCCCGTCGCTTTATCGTCTTGTAGAAGGGCAGCATGATCCTGACATCATGTCCCTTCTGGGCCAGGTACATCGGCAGGGCTCTGGCGACATCGGCCAGGCCCCCGGTCTTGACCAGCCCCTCAACTTCCGAGGCAACAAACAGGATTTTCAGTGGGTTAATAGCCAACTCTTGCTCCCTTAGGTACCACCACGATACCGCCTTCGGATACGGTAAATCGCTCTCTATCGTGGTCCAGATTTTCACCGATAACGGTGCCTGGCGCAATTTCAACGTTTTTATCAATGATGGCGCGCCGGATGGAGCAGCCTTCACCAATCTTCACATCCCCCAGCAGAACGGATTCACTGATATGGCTGCACGCGCCGATATTGCAGCGGAAACCGAGGATGGATCGCTGGATCTGGCTGCCCTGAATGAAGCAACCGGCGGAGATCAGCGAGTTGGCGATCTTCACCTTGCACTCGTCGCTGTCGATGAAGGTAGCAGGCGGCAGCGCTGGATAGTGGGTGTGCAGGGGCCACTTGCGGTTATAGAGGGAGAAGGGGGGATTGTCGGCCACCAAGTCCATGTGTGCTTGCCAATAAGAGTCGAGGGTGCCCACATCCCGCCAGTAGACGTGCGGTTTCTCGCCGGGGATGACGTTGGTGCTGTAGTCATAGACATAGACGGGGGCACGTGGGTAGAGGCTCGGGATCACATCCTTGCCAAAGTCGTGGCTGGAGTTCTCTTCGGCGGCATCCCGCTTCAACTCGCGGCAGAGGGCATCGGTCTCGAAGATGTAGTTGCCCATGGAGACCAGCGCCTGGGTCGGATCGCCGGGAATGTGCTTGGGCTGCTTCGGCTTTTCCTGAAAGCCGATCATCCGCCCTTCGGTATCCACCTCGATCACCCCGAAGGCGCTGGCCTCTTCGATGGGCATGCGCAGGGCCGCGACCGTCATGGCGGCGTTCTTCTGCTTGTGGAAGGTGACCATCTGGCTCACATCCATCTTGTAGATGTGGTCGGAACCGAAGATGCAGACGTGATCTGGTTCGGCCCGCTCGATAAAGCCGAGGTTCTGGTAAATGGCGTCGGCGGTGCCGTCATACCAGCGTTTGCCCATCCGCATCTGGGCCGGGATGGGATCGATAAAGCGGTCGGTGATGCCGACGATATTCCACCCCTTCTTCATGTGTAGGTAGAGGGACTGTGATTTGAATTGGGTCAGTACATAGATGCGCAGAAAGTCGGCGTTGACGAAGTTGTTGAGGACAAAGTCGATCAGCCGGTAGCTGCCACCAAAGGGGACGGAAGGCTTGCTGCGGGTAGTGGTCAGAGGCTGCAGGCGAGTACCTTCGCCACCAGCCAGGATCATGGTCAATATGCCTGCCATCGTATTTCTCTCCCTGAATTAACAACATGAAAAGGTTTTCAATGTTCGGTATAAAAACACCCCTAAAGGGGTGGTTTTTATCGTGTGCTTAATACCTTATCAGATGCCGGATGGCGCTCTCTAGCTGTTTTATTGTGCTGCTTACACTTATTTACATTTTGCTCAGATAGACCTTGAATTTGGCATCACTGCTGATCACTTCAGTCCGTTTGAAGTGTGTCTCCAGTATAGGCTGGTAGCGCAAGAAGGCGTTGGCAACAATGGTCAGCGAACCATTTGGCAGCAAAAATTCCGGCGCCTTGGCCAGGAACTGCTCGGTTGCCGCATAGAAGGTTTTGAGACCCGCATGGAATGGCGGGTTGGAGACGATGTGCTGGAAACGGGTGGAGACATCCGAATAGACATCGGAAGCGGTGACCTTGCCCTGCAGACCGTTGATCGCCAGGGTGCGGCGGCTCGATTCGAGTGCCAGTGCGCTGATATCCACCATGTTGACCCGCAGATCCGGATTGCGCTTGGCCAGCACAGACCCAATCACCCCGGCGCCACAACCGAAATCGAGCAATTCGCCCTTCATCGGTGGCACCGCAGCCAGCAGCATCTGGGTGCCGAGATCCAGCTCGGCGGCGCTGAAGACGCCGGGCAGCGCCAGCACGGTCAGCTCGGTATCACCGGCCTTGCACTGATAGCGGCCAAACCAGCTATCCAGATCGAACGGGGCGACCGGTTTGCAGAGCTCACCGTGATAGAGCGAGCAGCGGCGGGCCGAATCGCGCTTGATCGGCTTTTCGCCATAGGGGGCCAGCAGCTTGTCGGCACCATTGATGCCGCCGCGGTTTTCACCGGCGAGGAACAGATCGGCACCCGCTTCCAGCAAGGGGGTCATCATGGCCAGCAGATATTGTGCCTCGGCCTTGGCCTTGGGCATCAGCAGCAACAGGGCATCGAAGCGGGGGGCGCCACCGAGCTGGTGGTCGAACAGGATAGCCTCGCCGAGGGCGGCCTGCTGGCTGCGGTAGTAGCAGTAATCGGTGGTAAAGACGGTCAGGGTCCGGGCCAGGCTCGCCAGTTGGCGGGGGTAGTCATCCTCCAGCGCGCCGCAGACAAGTAGCCGCTTGCCGACAAAGAGGGCTTGGTTTCGTTCCAGCATCTGGCTGACGGCACTGATAGGGCTGCTCATCGGGTCTCTCCACGCAATTTTGGGCGGCCATTATACATAGCCCCTTTCGCCTTGACATTTATGCCGTGTTCCCGAAATATGCCCAGACACCATTTTTTGACCAGAGATGACGAAATGCGGTTCAACGGGTTGAAACGAAAGCACAAAAAAAGCCTGAAATTCGGGCCTGCCGACGTTCGCGCGTAACCTCTCATCCCTGAGAAGCTTCAAACCCCGGTTGCGCACATCGTACCGGGGTTTTTTATTGCCATATGCGCGTCATTTAGGAGAAGGAGATCCCATGTTTCAAGGTTCAATCGTTGCGTTGATCACCCCGTTTCGACAGGGAAAGCTGGATGAAGAGGCGTTGCTGCGTCTGGTGGAGTGGCATATCGATCAGGGTACTCACGGCATTGTGCCGGTGGGCACCACTGGCGAAAGCCCGACACTGACCCATGACGAGCACTGCCGGGTGGTGGAGCTGGTGGTCAAACAGGTCGCTGGCCGTATTCCGGTGATTGCCGGAGCGGGCTCCAACAATCCGGTCGAAGCCATCGAGTACACCCTCCATGCCGAGCGGGTGGGGGCTGATGCCACTCTGCATGTGGCCGGTTACTACAACCGTCCCAATCAGGAGGGGCTCTACCACCACTTCAAGGCTGTCCACGATGCCACCGCCAAGCCGATCATCGTCTACAACATTCCGCCGCGTGCCATCGTCGACGTGCAGCCGGCGACCCTGGCCCGTCTGGCCGAGCTGCCGCGCATTGCCGGGGTGAAAGATGCCACCGGCGACATGGCGCGCCCCTGGACCGAGCGCCAGCTGATCAAAAAGCCCTTCTCCTGGCTATCCGGTGAAGATGCCACTGCTGTGGCCTACAACATCGGCGGTGGTCAGGGCTGTATCTCTGTGACCGCCAACGTGGCGCCCAAGCTGGTGGCCGAGGTGCAGAACCTCACGCTGGCGGGCAAGTGGCAAGAAGCGCGTGAGCTGCAAGACAAGCTCATTCCGCTCCATCAGGCGATGTTTGCCGAGCCGAGCCCGGCTGGTGCCAAATATGCCGCTTCCCTGCTCGGTTTCTGTAGCGAGGAGTGCCGCCTGCCGGTGATGCCGCTGTCGGAAGCGACCCGCGAGCGCATTCGCAGCGCCATGCAGCAGCTCAACCTGCTGTAATGCAAAACGGGTGAGCCAAGGCTCACCCGTTTTGTTTTCGGCTTTTGTTTCTGGCCTTTGTATTTACGACATCGCCCTACTCAGATTGCGTGATGCAGCCAGGCGGCGATGGCCAGCTGCAACTCGACATATGCCGGATAGAGGAAGAGATCGGCCAGTTCGGCAGGCCACTCGTTTTGCTCGCCCGATTGGGCTTGCAGATGGGCGTGCAGGCTGGTCAGAGCTGGCAGCCAGGGGGCGGGTTGTGGCAGTGTGGCTGCACTGCGGGCGACCAGATCGATCCCCAAGCACAGGGCTGCGAGTGCCTGCTGTTGAGCATCTTCATCCTGCGGATGCTCCAGCCAGAGCTGCTCGTGGTGTTGCCAGTGACGCAGCCCTTCGCTTACCTCCGTTATGCCATCCATACCTTCATGTTTGACCAGCGCCTGCAGGGCCAGCGGTTTGCCGAGCCCGGCCAGTCGATAGCCGCGCTGGGCTTTGGATTGGGCGCCAAGGCGCAGCCCGCCTATCCTGGCGAGGCGTTGGGCCAGTGCAAACAGCGCCGCGGTAGCGCCTGATTTGAGCTCCAGTTCCAGCTCGTTGATGGTGGTGCTGCCCTGACTGCCTACTATCTCTCCCTGATCCCAGGCCAGCTCAATCTCGGCCCCCTCGAAGGCGATCAGCCAATGGCGGCGCAGGAAGTCGGTACGAAACTGAGCGACCAGCTGTTGCTGAATGTGGTCGCGCTCGCTCAGGGTCGGCCAAATCTCATCGGGAAAGGTCGAGAGGGTCGGCAGATCGCTGCTCACGGGGGCGTTGTACTCGGGTCTGGCATGCAGGCCGCCCACCACCTGGCCACGGCATTTGATGGTCTGCTCGGCGAAGGCATCGCAGCGGCGAATGCGCAGCCCCATGTCCAGACGACGCAGGGCAAGGGTCGGCGTGTCGAAATAGACGTTGCCGAGCTGCTGTTGCGATGATTCTTTAATCTCAAGAGAATTCAGCAGGTTGGATAACTCGGCTTGAATGTCGCGGGCGACAAAAAACTTTATCTCGATCTCAGTTTGCATAGTCATTCCGGGCTGGCAGGCAACTTTGGGGGGCAGGATTCGGGTCGCGGGGATATAATGCCCGCGAGACGACTAGATTAATTCGCGGTTTAATTGAGGGCGCAGTTCGGTTACCATGCGCGCCTCATAAAATCGTATCGAGTGTTTTTTCACCGACACAGGTTTGGCCATGCCAGTAAATACTATTTTGGGGCTTTTTGCCAAGTCCCCCATCAAGCCGCTGCAGAAGCATATCGTCAAGGTTCACCAGTGCTCACAGCAGTTGGTTCCCTTCTTTGACGCCGTTGCCGAAGACCGTTGGGAAGATGCCGAGAAGATCCGGCAGCAGATCGCCCAGCTGGAAAAAGAGGCAGATACCCTCAAGCGTGAAATCCGTCTGAAACTGCCTCGCGGCCTGTTCCTGCCGGTTGCACGTACCGACCTGCTGGAGCTGTTGACCCAGCAAGACAAGATTGCCAACCGTGCCAAGGATATCTCCGGCCGCATGCTTGGCCGTCGCATGGAGTTCCCCGCCGAAATGCGGACGGATTTCATGGCTTACCTCAAACGTTGTATTGATGCGACCGCTCAGGCCGAGAAAGCGATCGGGGAGCTCGACGAGCTGCTCGAGACCGGCTTCAAAGGACGGGAAGTGGAAATGGTTGCCGAGATGATCCACCAGCTGGACCTGATCGAGGACGATACAGACACCATGCAGATCGGACTGCGCCAACAGCTGCAAGCGGTTGAGCACAATTACAATCCGATCGATGTGATGTTCCTTTACAAGATCCTCGAATGGGTAGGTGACCTGGCAGATCAGGCCGAGCGCGTAGGCGCCCGTCTGGAACTGATGCTGGCTCGTTCGTAATCGACTGACTGGGTAAACACTATTAATGGACATTATCGCGAATTACGGCACCACTCTGGTGCTCGTGGCGGCCTTGTTCGGCTTTTTGATGGCTTGGGGTATTGGCGCGAATGACGTAGCCAACGCCATGGGGACATCGGTCGGCACCAAATCCCTGACCATCCGTCAGGCGATCATTATTGCCATGATCTTCGAATTTGCCGGTGCCTATCTGGCCGGTGGCGAAGTGACGGCCACCATCCGTAACGGCATCATCGACAGCAATGCGTTTGTCGATAGCCCGGACCTGCTGGTGCTCGGCATGATCGCCTCCCTGCTGGCGGCGGGCGCTTGGTTGATCCTCGCCTCCTACTTCGGCTGGCCTGTTTCCACCACTCACTCCATCATCGGCGCCATCGTCGGTTTTGCGGTGGTGAGCATTGGCCCGGAAGCGGTGCAGTGGAGCAAGTTTGGCGGCATCGTCGGCTCCTGGGTCATCACCCCGGCCATCTCAGGTGTCATCGCCTACTTCATGTTCATCAGCGTGCAGAAGCTTATCTTCAACACCGATGATCCCCTGAACAACGCCAAGCGCTATGTGCCGTTCTACATGTTCCTGACTGCGCTGGTGATCTGTCTGGTGACCATCAAGAAGGGGCTGACCCACGTCGGTCTGCACCTGAGTGATGGCGAGGGCATTCTGCTCTCCATCGCCATCTCCATCGCAGTGGCGTTTGCCGGCTGGATCTACATTCGCGGCCAGAAGTACAACCCGCAGGATGACAGCAAGATGCACTTCGCCAACGTGGAGAAGGTGTTCGGCATCCTGATGGTGATCACCGCCTGTGCCATGGCCTTTGCCCACGGTTCCAACGACGTGGCCAACGCCATTGGCCCGCTCTCTGCGGTGGCCTCTATCGTGGCTTCCGGTGGCGAGATTTCCAGTCAGGCAGCCATTGCCTGGTGGATCCTGCCCCTTGGCGGTATCGGTATTGTGATCGGTCTGGCGACCATGGGCGAGAAGGTGATGGCGACGGTCGGTACCGGCATCACTCACCTGACCCCGAGCCGTGGTTTTGCTGCCCAGCTGGCCACTGCCGCGACCGTGGTGATTGCCTCCGGCACCGGTCTGCCCATCTCCACCACCCAGACCCTGGTCGGTGCTGTGATGGGTGTCGGTCTGGCGCGCGGCATTGCGGCGCTGAACCTGGGGGTACTGCGCAACATCGTGGTCTCCTGGATCATCACCCTGCCTGCCGGTGCCATCCTGGCTATCGCCATCTTCTACGTGCTGCAGGCCTGCTTCTCCTAATCGAAGCAGCATTCAGCAAAAAGCCCGAGTCATCGACTCGGGCTTTTTTATTGTGCGCGGGAGCTGAGGTGCTGCTCCCTTTGCACATCAGCCTTAGAGGCTGGCGCAGATTTGCCACAGATCGTACTGGATAGCGGCGGCGGTCACTTCCCGACCCGCCCCCGGCCCCTGGATCACCAGCGGGTTGGTGCGGTAGCTGTCGCTCTCGATGGCGAAGATGTTGTCGCACGGCAAGAGGTTGGCAAACGGGTGGTGGGGCTCCAGCGCCTCCAGTCCGACCCGCGCCTTGCCGTCATGCTCGAAGCGGGCCACGTAGCGCAGCACCTTACCGAGGCGCTTGGCTCCCTCGAAGGCGGTCTGGATCGGGCCATCCAGCTCTTTCAGGCGATCCATAAACTGATCGGCGGTCACCTTGCGCAGCGGAACGGGCACCAGATTCTCCAGCTCGATATCGGCGGAGTCGAGCTCGAAGCCCGCCTCCCGCGCCAGAATGAGCAGCTTGCGCCGCACATCCTGACCGGAGAGATCTTCGCGGGGATCCGGTTCGGTCAGACCGTGCTGCCACGCCTCGTCCACCAGCTCGGAGAAGGGGCGGGTGCCGTCATACTGCTGGAACAGCCAGGAGAGGGTGCCGGAGAAGATGCCGGAGACCCCCTGAATGCGGTCGCCGCTCTGGCGCAGCATCTGGATGCTGGACTGGATTGGCAGCCCGGCGCCCACGGTGGCGTTGTAGCGCCACTGCACCTGATGGTCACGGCAGGTTTGCTTGATACGTTGGTAGAACTCGCTGTCGGCGGCACCGGCAAACTTGTTGGCGGCGATGATGTGAATGCCGAGCTGGGCAAAATCCGGATAGTAGCGGCTCACCGTTTCGCTGGCGGTCATGTCCAGCGCAATCAGCGCATCGAAGCCGTGCTGCTCAAGCTGGGAGAGCAGCTCCGGCCAGATCAGCGGTTTGGGATTGAAGTTGTCCTGTACCTTGAGGGGGTTGAGCCCCTCTTCATCCAGCAGACCCCCTTCCGAGCTGAACACCCCGTAGAGGGTGAGCGCCAGATTGAGTTCATGTTCCAGCCGTGCCTTTTCGCGGGCGTAGAGGCTCAGCCAGTGGCCGCCGATATTGCCCTTGCCGAACACCACCAGTCCAACCCGGGTTGGGCGGCTGAAGAGGGCGCTGTGCAGGGCGATGAGCAGCGGCTCCAGCACTACCTGACGCAGCACGGCCACCAGACTCAGGCCATCTCGGGCCACCTGGACGAACTCCAGCGGTTGATCTGCCAGCAGCTGATAGAAGCGGTGACACTGCTCCGCGTTGTCGGTGACACCGGCGCCGACCAGCGCCACCAGACTGTACCCCTCTTTCTGAATGAGGCCGGTGAAGCTCCCTTGCAGCTGGAAGTCCCGCAGCAGCTCGAAGGCGCCTTGTGCCACCTCGAGGGTGTAGGCGAGGCGCAGGATCCGGCGATCCGGCTGGCGCTGCAGGGTGAGCGGGTTGAGGCGGTGACGGGCCAGATGGGCCTCGATGGTGGCCACCGTCTGCTCATAGTTGGTCTGCGGCAGCACCTTCAGCTCGATGAGAGCGATCTGATCCACCGAGGAGACGATGCGGGCACCGCCGGAGCGGGGGGCGCGGCGCAGGATGTGGGTGCAGCCTTCGTCCGGGTTGTAGCTGCAGCGCAGGGTGAGGCGCTGACGACTGTCGGCCACAGGTTGTAGGGTACGGGAGTGCAAGACCGAGGAGCCGAGGCGGGCCAGCTCGTTGGCTTCGGCTAGGCTCAGGCGCTCCAGCAGGCGAGCCTCCTTCACCCGGCGCGGGTCGGCGCTGTAGACACCGGCCACGTCGCTCCAGATGGTGGTGGATTCGCCGTCCGCCAGCAGGGCCAACAGGCTGGCGCTGTAGTCGGATCCATTGCGACCGAGCAGCAGGGAGCGCCCCTCCATGTCGGCGGCGATAAAGCCGGTTACCACGATGCGACCGGCATGCTCCGCCAGTCGCGCCTTGAGCAGTTCGCTGGAGAGGGCGGTATCCACCTTGACCAGAGCGCCATCCTCGGCGCGCAGGAAACTGCGGGCATCGAGCCAGATAGCCTTGTCGCTGCGGCTGGTGAGCAGGGCCGCCAGCAGGCGCGCCGACCACACTTCGCCAAAAGCGAGCAGGCCGTTGCGGGCGAAGCGATCAAACTGCCCTTCAAGCGTTTTGGCGATCAGTTGCATGTCGTCGGCCAGCTGCTTGCTCAGATCAAGCTGTAGCTCGCCTTCCAGCAGGCCGTCGATCAGGCTCTGCTGATAGGCCTGCAGGGCCGAGATGGCTTCACCGGCGGCTTCGTCCCCCGCTTCGGCCAGCTCCACCAGCTGGATCAGCCGGTTGGTGGTCTTGCCGGCGGCGGAGACCACGATCAGCTCGTCGCCACCCACCTGTTGTTCAACGATGCTGGCGACCCGGCGATAACAGACCGGATCCGCCAGACTGCTGCCACCAAATTTGTGGACGTGACGCCGTTTCAATCCTGCTTCTGCTGCCACCGCGATCTCTCCTTGTTGCTGCTGTTCCATTACTTCGCTACCTGTTCTGCCTGCTGCGCCTGTTCAAAAGCCTGAGCCAGATCGGCCACCAGGTCTTCACCGTGTTCAATACCGACCGACAACCGCAGCAGCTGGGCGCTGATACCTGCTGCCTGCTGCGCGACCGGGGTCATGGCCCTGTGGGTCATGCTGGCCGGATGGGCTACCAGACTCTCTACCCCGCCGAGGGACTCGGCCACCGAGAAGAGGGTGAGGGCCGCGAGGAAGGCGCGAATGCCTGCCTCGCTGCAATCGAGTTCAAAACTTAGCATGGCGCCGAAGCCGGACTGTTGACGGCGCGCAATATCGTGGCCCGGATGGCTCGGCAGACTGGGGTGATAGATACGTTTCACCAGCGGCTGCTGTTGCAGGAAGGCGAGGATGCGGTCGGTATTCTCCTGATGGGTGCGCAATCTGGGGGCCAGAGTGCGCAGACCGCGCAGGGTGAGGTAGGAGTCGAACGCCCCGGAGGTGAGCCCCAGACAGTTGGCCCACCACACCAGCGACTCGGCCAGTGCCGCCTTTTTGGCAATCGCCACCCCGCCCACCACGTCGGAGTGGCCGTTGATGTACTTGGTGGTGGAGTGCACCACCACGTCGGCACCGAGGGCCAGCGGTTGTTGCAGCAAGGGGGAGAGGAAGGTGTTGTCCACCACCACCTGCGCACCCACCTCGTGGGCGGCGCTGGCAATGGTGCTGATATCCACCACCCGCAGCAGCGGGTTGGAGGGGGTCTCGACCCATACCAGCGCAGGCTTTTGCGCCAGTGCGGCGGCCAGTGCGGCCTCGTCACCCTGATCGACAAACTGCACCCGGTAGTGGCCCTTGGCCGCCAGATACTCAAACAGACGCCAGGTGCCGCCGTAGCAGTCGTGGGGGGCGAGCAGCAGATCCCCCGCCTTGAGCAGTGCTGTGGTGACCAGATGGACGGCCCCCATGCCGGTGCCGGTAACCACGGCGCCAGCGCCCCCTTCCAACGCCGCCAGCGCGTCCGCCAGATTGGTGCGGGTCGGATTGCCGGAGCGGGCATAATCGTATTGACGGGGCTCGCCAAAGTCGGCAAAGGTGTAGTTGCTGGAGAGGTAGATGGGGGGCACCACGGCACCGTGTTGCTGGTCTGTCTCAATCCCGGTGCGAACCGCCAGGGTGGCCTTGTGGGTCATATCACTCTCCTTGATGTCTCTTTACACGCCGGCATCTTGCTGCCACGCGCCATCCCGCCATTGCGGGCTCATGGACAACCACACTACGCCAGCTTAAAAAAGCCGTCAACACTTCTAGACGTCTAAATGGCTTTGCTGTTGGATTGCCATTAATTTCCTTAAGGGTTAAAATCCGCGCTCACGGCTAAATGAGAACAGGTGAGTCATGGGAACAGAGTGGAACGGCGACTACGTCAGCCCCTACGCGGAACACGGTAAGAAGAGCGAACAGGTCAAGAAGATTACCGTCTCGATCCCGCTCAAGGTGTTGAAAGTGTTGACCGATGAGCGCACCCGCCGTCAGGTGAACAACCTGCGTCATGCGACCAACAGCGAGCTGCTCTGTGAAGCCTTCCTGCACGCTTTCACCGGCCAGCCGCTCCCTTGCGACGAAGACTTGCGCAAGGATCAACCGGACAGTGTCCCGGCCGAAGCGCGCGCCATCATGGAAGCGCTGGGCAAAGAGATCGAAGATTTCGACAAGGAATAACCCCCAATGACGCGGCCCTGGCCGCGTCATTGCTATCTACCATGTCCCGCTTCAGCCTGCGCCACTATCACCATCACGTTTGCAGCCATAGTCACGACTTTGCCCAGCTGGTGATCCCCCTCGACGGCCCCCTCGAGATCGATGTGCAGGGCCGGGGGCGCCGGCTTGCCCCCGGTTCTGCCTGCGTCATCGCCCCCGGCGAGCGGCACGACTACGCCGCCGATCCCGCGCTTTCGTTTCTGGTGCAAGAGAGCGACTGGCTGCCCGGAGATCTGGCAGTCCGCCCCTTTATCGAGCTGGATGAACCCCAGCGTCACTACCTCGCTTTTCTGCACCGCATGGTGGCCGAGGGGCGGCAGGTGGCGGGCATGGAGCAGGTGTGGCTCTTCCTGCTGGCGGAAGGGCAGGGGATGCAGAACGCAGCCACGCCGCGTCTTGCCGCCCGCATCCTCAAGGTGCAACGCCATATCGAGGCCAACCTCGCCGCCCCGCTGACCAATCAGCAACTCGCCGCCATTGCCTGCCTTGGCCAGAGCCAGTTCAAGCTCGCATTTCGCCAGCAGTTGGGGGTGAGCGTCTCCCACTACATTCGCAGTCGACGCATGGCGCTGGCGCGTATCCTGCTTGCCGGCACGCAACTGCCCGTTGGCGAGATTGCCAGCCGCTGCGGTTACCAGAATCAGGGGGCGTTCAGCGAGCGCTTCCTGGCCGAGACCGGGCTCACTCCGTCCCTCTGGTGCCAGCAAAACGGCCACCTGCCGCAACGAAACGGCTGATCGCCGAAGACAGGGTTCTCTCTTTGGGCCATGCTGCGGGTCATGCAAGGTGCACGATAAACAGGAGCCGAAATGGAGACGATTAGCTGGCAGGATTTCGAGATGGTGGAGCTGAGGGTGGGCACCCTGGTGCGGGTCGAGCCGTTCCCCGAGGCGCGCAAACCGGCCTTCAAGGTGTGGGCGGATTTTGGCCCTGAACTGGGGATTCGCAAGAGCAGTGCCCAGATCACCGCCCTCTACCAGCCAGAGCAGCTGGTGGGCCGCCAGATCATCGCCGTAGTCAACTTCCCGACCAAGCAGATCGGCCCGTTTCAGTCGGAGTTTCTGCTGACCGGTTTCTACCGGCCGGATGGCGCCGTAGTGATGGCTATCCCCGAGCAAGCGGTGGAGAACGGCGCCAGGCTGGGCTGAGTTCACACCCGAACAGAGACAAGAGAGGCGACCCAAGGTCGCCTCTCTTTTTGTTTTCTGTTGCGAGTCGTTACTTCAACAGGCTGAAGATCAGCGCCGATACCGCCAGCGAACCGGTCAGCAGGATAAAGCCGTTGGTCCAGCCGTGACGGAAGCGGGCCAGCGCCTCCACCTTGTAGATGGCAATCACCGGCATGATGAACAGGATCATGGCGATGACCGGGCCGGAGAGGGTTTCCATCAGGCCCAGAATGCCCGGGTTGATGACGGCTGCACCCCAGATAGAGAAGAACATCAGGGCGATGCCGACTTTGTCCGCCTTGGCCAGCGGCAGGCCGGTGGGCTTGGCGATCAGGCTTTTGAGGCTTTCGCGGGCACCGAGGAAGTGGCCGAGGAAGGAGGAGCTGATGGCGATAAAGGCGATGAGCGGCCCCAGAGTCACGATCACCGGGTTATCGGTGATGTTGGCGAGATAGGAGAGCACAGAGACGTTCTGGGCCTTGGCTTCAGCCAGCTGGGCTGGCGACAGGCTCAGCACGCAGGAGAAGACGAAGAACAGCACGAAGCCCACCAGCATCACTGTGGTGTTGCGCAGGATCAGGCCGCTCTTGGCTTCTGCCTGCTCGCCATATTCACGACGCTGCACGTTGGCAAAGCCGGAGATGGCTGCGGCGTGGCTGAAGGCGAACACGGTGACCGGCAGCGCCAGCCAGACGGTGTTGAGGAAGCTGACCCCTTCAAACGCGGCCACTTCCGGCCATTGCCACTGAGGGATCAGGTAGCAGGAGAGCGCCGCCAGAATGGCCGCCAGCGGATAGACCATAAAGGCGAAGGCGCGCAGCATCGCTTTCTCACCCGCCAGCATCACAGCGATCATGGCGAATACCAGTACGCCGGAGAGCATCACCCGATCCGGGGTCGCCATGCCGAGCTGGTTGACCATAAAGCTTTCCACCGTGTTGGTCAGCCCGACCCCGTAGATGAGCAGGATCGGGAAGATGGAGAGGAAGTAGAGCGCCGAGATGAGGCGACCGGCCATTTTGCCGAAATGCTCCTCTGCCACTTCGGTGAAGTCGGCGTGGGGGCGTGACGAGGAGAGCACGAAGCGCGCCAGCCCGCGGTGGGCGAGGAAGGTCATGGGGCCTGCCAGTACCGCGACGATAACGAGGGGCCAGATGCCGCCCAGACCCAGATTGATGGGCAGGAACAGGATGCCGGCGCCAACGGCGGTGCCAAACAGGCTGATAACCCAGTGGGTGTCGTGACGGCGCCAGCGGGTGGTGCTGGCAGTGGTGGAGCAGGAACCGGATAGCTCCTTGGTAGCCTCTACAGATAAACTCATTACTAATTCACTTTTTGTTAGTGTTTTAATCTGAGTTCATTGTGGTTTATCGGGATTTAATTCTCAAAAGGCGAGACTGAAACATATCACTGCCATTGCGGGGTTTAGCCAGCGAGATTGGGAATGGAATCTGGATCACAGAATGCAACAAAACTGACAATGGTCATTTTTGTGAAATATAAAACCAAAATTTGATCTTCACTCGTTTTTTTATTTTGGCTAATCAGGTGTTTTCAGAATTACGTGAAAAATCGCACCATTTCTCGCCGACCGATTGTGATGTTTCACTATCATTTTGCCGCTTTGCCAGCGTATCACGCTGTTCAAGAGCGCCTTGACCAGCGGATCACTCCGGTCATCACCCGGGGCAACTTCCCTGAAAAAGCAGGCGGCTATCGGGCCGCCTGCTTGTCTGGTGTGATGATATCGCTATCCGTCTAGTGGGCCAGAATGTTGCCCCAGGCGAGATCCGGATCCCCCATCACGATAAAGTCAGGGTTTTCCAGCGACTCGGTTTCGTTGTAACTGAGTGGCTGCAACGCCAGGCTGAGGATGCGGCCACCGGCCGCCTCGACGATGCACTGGGCGGCGGCGGTGTCCCACTCGCCGGTGGGGCCGAGCCGCACGTAGCAATCTGCCGCACCTTCCGCCACCAGACAGGATTTGAGGGAGCTGGAACCAAGCGGGATCAGCTCGTAGTTGATGGCCGGGTTGAGGCGGCGGGTGAGGTTCTCCAGCTTCTGGCGGCGGCTGATGGCTACTACCAGCGAGTCGGGCTGGTCATGCTCGTGATGCATGGCGCTGATGGGCAGTACCTCGCCATTCACCTCCTTGAAGGCGCCGTAGCCGCGCACCGCCCAGTAAAGCACGTTGGACTCGGGAGCGTAGATGACCCCGAGCACCGGCACATTGTCCCGCACCAGGGCGATCAGGGTGGCAAAGTCGCCGCTGCCCGCGATAAATTCGCCAGTGCCGTCGAGGGGGTCCACCAGCCAGTACTGCCGCCAGTTGGAGCGCTGGCTGAAGGGGATGTCGGCTGCCTCTTCGGTCAGCACCGGCACATGGGGGGTGAGCGCCGATAGCGCCTGTTTGAGGTAGGCATCGGCAGCAAGATCGGCACTGGTGACCGGGGTCGCATCCTCCTTCAGCTGACGCTCGAACTGACCGCCGTGATAGATGTCGTGAAGGATCCTTCCGGCTTCGCGGGCAATCTCCTTGACCCCCGGCACCCAGGCCAACAACTCCTGCATCTCGTTATCCTCTGTCTGTTAACTGCCCGTCTGCGGGCTATTCTGCCTGCTCCGCCAGCCACTTCTGGGCCAGGAGCAGGGCACTGATGCTGCGCGACTCGGTGAAGTCGGGTCGCGCCAGCAATTCGTCGATCCGGTTCAGCGGCCAGGGGATCACCTCCAGTGGTTCGGGTTCATCGCCGATCCGCTGTTCGGGGAAGAGATCCCGGGCCAGCAGGATATCCATCCGGCTGGAGAAGTAACCGGGCGCTAGCGACACCTGCTTGAGCAAGGTCAGGCTGTTGGCGCCAAAGCCCGCCTCTTCCATCAATTCCCGGTTACCCGCCTCGAAGGCATCTTCGCCCGGGTCGATCAGCCCCTTGGGAAAGCCCAGCTCGTAGGAGTGGGTGCCGGCGGCATATTCGCGCACCAGCAGCAGGGTGTGGGCATCGAACAGCGGCACCACCATGACGGCGCCACGATTGCCGCCGCGCATCCGCTCGTAGACCCGCTCTTCGCCATTGGAGAATTTGAGGTGTAGCGATTCCACCTTGAACAGTCGGCTCTCGGCGACGATATCGGCCTTGAGGATCTCCGGCTTGCTCTTGGGGTGATCCAGTTGGTCGGCTGAGATGTGCTCGGGTTTGCTCTTGTTGGGGTCGCTCATCGGACGCTGGCTGCTCGTTAAAAAATCGTGCTTCAAGAGTAAACGACTCCCACACCGAACACCACGGGGCAGGGAGGGGAAAGGGAGAGGAAAAATCCGTTATACTGCCGCCCCGTTTTCCGAGATCCGCGATCAAGAGGCCCGATGCCACACTCCCGCTCCACCACCTTGCCCTGGCACCAGATTGATACCGTCTTGCTCGATATGGATGGCACCCTGATCGATCTGCATTTTGACAACCACCTCTGGCAGCAGCTGGTGCCGGAGCGTTACGCCGAGCGACTCGGGCTGCCGCTGGATGAAGCAAAGGCGCAGATCGATGTCCATTATCACGCCGTCAACGGCACCCTCAACTGGTACTGCGTGGATTACTGGAGCGAGACCCTGGGGCTCGATATTCGTGCCCTCAAGCAGGAGCTGCTGGCGAAGATCCAGTGGCGTCCCCACGCCATCCCCTTTCTGGCCGCGCTGCGCGCCGCGGGCAAGCAGCTGGTGCTTTTCACCAATGCCCACCCCGCCAGTCTGTCGGTGAAGGATGCGCAGCTGGGACTAAGCAACCATCTGGATCTGATGGTGAGTACCCACGAACTGGGTTGGTCGAAGGAGAGCCAGCACTGCTGGCAGGCACTGGCCGAGCGGCTGGCGTTCGATCCGGCCCGCACCCTGTTTGTGGATGACAGCGAGCGGATCCTGCGGGCTGCCGCCGACTATGGTATCGGCTATCAGCTGGCGATCCAGAATCCGGATAGCTGCAAGCCGGAGCAGAGCATCACCGCTTTTCCGGCGATCCGCGACTATGCCGAGTTGCTGCCGCTGGCAATCTGAGTCTGCTGAAACGAGAGAGGGCTGCATCGTGCAGCCCTCTCAGTATCTGAAACCTGGCGGTGAAAAAATCACAACTCCCGAAACGGGCGCCGTTTCTCTTCCTCAATGACGATCGCCTCCAGATTGGCGATCCGCTCCTGCAATTCTCTGATGATCATATCCTGTTTGCCGAGGCGGTCGGTGATGCGGGCATCCCCCATCTGATAGCGGGCCCGCTTGCCGAGATATCCGAACAATACGCTGATAAATACGATCAGGACTATGCCTGTCCACATGGTCATGTCACGACTCCTTGTCGTCTATAAACGGCGAAAACGCTGATGGATCCGTTCTGTTTTCTCATAGCCGCCAATTGGCCGCAATGGGGCCCGTTTCGCCTTTGTGATGCAGTTGGCTATTGCTGCCAGAGCGGGCGGCCAAGCCACCACCTTGTTACCCGGGTGGCTATTGCTGCCAGAGAGGGCGGCCAAGCCAGAGGGCCCACAGGGTGAGGTGCAGCAGCACGATAAACCAGAAGACCAGCCGGTAGCTGCGCTTCTGGGTCTTGTGGCGCAGCCACTGGCGGGCAACCAGCGCCCCCGGCCAGCCGCCGCACAGCTCCAGCAGATGGAGCCTCGATTCGGGCATGCGCCACTCACCCCGTACCGCCTGCCGCTTGTCCCAGGCGTAGGCAGCTACCGTGAGCAGGCTCATGAAGAGCAACACGGCCAGCGGCCACCACTGCTGGCCGTCGAGGCCGAGCCAGAGGGCGGCGCCCAGTGGCAGCAGCGCCAGCGCCATCATTGGGCCAGCTCCCAGCAGCGCTCCTCGTCCTGCTTGAGGGTGCGGATCACCTTGGCCGGATTGCCCACCGCCACCGAGTCGGCCGGGATGTCGCGAGTGACCACTGCGCCCGCGCCAATGATGGAGCGCGGCCCTATGGTGACGCCGGGGCAGATGATGGCACCGCCGCCAATCCAGCAGTCGTCACCGATCCGCACCGGCTTGTTGTAGGCGGTCCAGTTGCGTCGCTCCAGATAGTTCATGGTGTGGGTGGCGGTGTAGATCTGCACGTTGGGGGCCAGCAGCACATGGCTGCCGATGTGCACTTCGCCCACGTCGAGAATGGTGACGTTGAAGTTGAAGAAGGTCTTCTCGCCGATATGGATGTTGCGGCCGAATTCGCAGGTAAACGGCGTGCTGATCCAGCAGGAGTCGGGGCAGTGGCCAAAGAGCTCGCGGCAGATCTGCTGGCGCAGAGGGGCATCGCCTGCCGATGAACCATTGAGCTTGGCCAGCAGCGCCTGACCGCGGATCCGGTCGTTGGCTATCTCCTCGCTCTGACTATCCAGTGCCCCACCTGCCAGTACCTTGTCCCAGTCGCTCGCCATTGCTACCTCCCCATGCTGCAAGAGCAGGCAGTATACGTGACTGTCAGGGGCGCCGTCAGTCTGTCACTTGTTGCAGGTGATCCCCGTCAACATGTGGGCCAGACGAGGGGCAGGATCAGCAGGGCCGAGACGAAGTAGGGGAGCAGCACCCGCAGCCCCAGACTGCGACCACCGATGCCGAGGGCCAGCAACCCCTTCACCAGCGAGTTGATCAAACCGGCGAGCAGGATGCCGCGGGCAGCCACCTCCAGCGCCAGCTCCTTGTGGGAGAGCTGGGAGAGCGACAAGGTGATGGCGTCCACGTCGGTGATCCCCGAGACCAGCGACAGCAGATAAACCCCCGAGTTGCCTACCTTGTCTTGCAGCAGGGTGGCCATAAAGCCGATCAGCGCCAGCAGCAGGCCGAACTTGATGGCGGTGGCCAGATCGAGCGGGTTGCTGGTTTCCGGCTGTACCGGGCCGTCGGTCAGCTCCTCGCGCTGGCGCCAGAACCAGAAGGCAAAGCCGTAGACTGTGGTGGCCAGCAGCAACAGGGGGGCGACGAGGCGCATCGCCAGTTCGCTGTGAATGAGCAGCACCAGCAGCCGCAACCACATGGTGGCCCCCGCCAGCAGGATGCCGGTGGCCAGCAGCCGTTCCAGCCCCCCCTGCTCCTTGTTGAGACGGGCGAACTGCAGGGTAAGGGCGGTGGAGGAGGCCAATCCCGCCAGTATGCTGGTGAGCACCAGCCCGGCGCGGGTGCCGAGCAGTCGCACCGCGAAGTGGCCACAAAACGAGATGCCGGCGATCACCACCACCATCAGCCAGATCTTGAAGGGGTTAAAGGCATCGAGGGGGCCCATCTCCTCGTTGGGCAGCACCGGCAGCAGCACCAGCGAGATGAGCAGAAAACGCAGGGTGGCGTGGAATTCGGTTTCGCTCAGAAACAGCATCCCCTGCTGGATCTGTCCCTTCAAGCCCATCAACAGGGCGGCCAGCACGGCGCAGGCGACCGCCTCGCTCGGGCTCAGCAGTACCGACATCAGCCCCAGTAGATAGGTGAGCAGCATGGCTACCGAGCTGGTGAGACCGAACTCCCCTTGCCAGCGTTGGGCCAGCCAGACCGAGAGGCCGCAGCCGATCACCACCGCCAGCAGGCCGAGCAGTGGCAGCCAGGGGCCCAGAGTCGGCAGCAGCAAACCGCAGACCCCGCCAAGCAGGCCGATAAGGCCGTAGGTACGCATCCCGGCGATGCGCTGGTTATCCCCCAGCTGGCGCACCTGCCAGCCCCGCTCCAGTCCGATAATCAGGCCGATGGCCAGCGAGACCAGGGCTCCGTTGACCGGTTCTGCATTGATCCACATAACAACTTCCTTTTCGTCATCTGCCTGCCTTGTTCCCATGATGGCACAGCGCTTGAGGTCACTGAGGGGCATGGCTCACAGAGTCTGCGTCCGGCTCCCGGTGCGGGTGGCTGAGTTGATATGAGCAAAAGAGATAAGCAAAGAGTTATTTCTTTCTTCTGGGCATAACAACTCCACGGCATGCTGTTCTCAACCCAACAAGATATGGAGTATCACCATGAAACTGCGAATGACCGCCCTGACCCTGCTCTCTCTGCTGGCATTTGGCCAGGCCAATGCCGCCGAGATCCGCCTGCTCAACGTCTCTTACGATCCGACCCGCGAGCTGTTTCAGGAGTACAACGCCGCCTTTGCCAAGGAGTGGAAGGCCAAAACCGGCGACGACGTGGTGGTGAGCCAGTCTCACGGTGGCTCCGGCAAGCAGGCCCGTGCTGTGGTGGATGGGCTGGAGGCCGACGTGGTATCGCTGGCGCTGGCCTACGATGTCAATGCCATCGCCAAGGCGGGGCTGACCGCTGCCGACTGGCAGAGTCGCCTCGGCAACAACGCCTCGCCCTATACCTCCACCATTGTCTTCCTGGTGCGCAAGGGCAATCCCAAGCAGATCAAGGATTGGGATGATCTGGTGCGCAAGGATGTCGCCATCGTTACTCCCAACCCCAAGACCTCCGGCGGGGCACGCTGGAACTATCTGGCCGCCTGGGGCTATGCCCTGAAGAAGAGCGGCAGTGAAGAGGGGGCCAAGCAGTTTGTTGGCGATCTATTCAAGAACGTGAAGGTGCTGGACTCAGGCGCCCGCGGTGCCACCACCAGCTTTACCGAGCGCGGTCTCGGTGACGTGCTGCTGGCGTGGGAGAACGAAGCCCTGCTGGTGCTTGGTCAGGCGGGGGCCAGCGACAAGTTCGAGCTGGTGGTGCCTTCGGTCTCCATTCTGGCGGAGCCGCCGGTCGCGGTGGTGGACAAGGTGGCCAAGAAGCACGGTACCGAAGCGGTGGCCAAGGCCTATCTCGATTATCTCTACTCTGACGAGGGGCAGCATATCGTCGCCAAACATCACTATCGCCCCAGCAACCCGGCGATCCTGAAGGAGACGGCAGCCCAGTTCCCGCAGCTTGCCTTATTTACCGTCAAGGATCTGGAAGGGGATTGGGAGAAAGCCCAGAAGAAACACTTCGCCCAGGGCGGTCTGTTTGACCAGATCTACCAACCCGGTGGCTGAGGCAGGTAACTCCGTATAACCCCTTTGAACTGGCCCCTGTGCCAGCCGATAGGAGCACCAAGATGAACAAGATCCTCCTGGTTCCCGGTCTGCACAACAGTGGGCC
This sequence comes from Aeromonas sp. R9-2, assembly GCF_040908025.1. Lineage (NCBI taxonomy): Bacteria > Pseudomonadati > Pseudomonadota > Gammaproteobacteria > Aeromonadales > Aeromonadaceae > Aeromonas > Aeromonas sp. R9-2. Next base: position 200,082 of record NZ_JBFOCX010000035.1, on the reverse strand, counting down.
GGATCACTGGCAGAGCCGCTGGCACGATCATTTTCCCCAATGGCAGCGGATGACCGGGCTGCCGTGGGACAAGCCGGACCTCAGGGTCTGGAGTGCCAAGCTGGCGAGCAAGTTGAAACGTCGCCGCAGCCGGGTCCATCTGGTGGCCCACTCTTTCGGCGCCCTGACCGCCATCGCAGCGGCCCGCTTGCAGCCGGAGAAGGTGGCCTCGATCTTTCTGGTGGCGCCCGCCGATCCCGCCCGTTTTGGCATTGCGGATGAGGCCTTGGCCGGGCCGCTGCAGGTGTCGGCCCAGCTGGTGGCCAGCCGCAATGATCCCTGGATGAGCTTTGAACGGGCCGAATACTGGAGCCGTCAGTGGCAGGTGCCGCTGTTCGATGCCGGTGAGGCGGGCCATATCAATGCCCAGTCCGGTCATGGGGATTGGCATCAGGGGCTGCATTTGCTGGGGGCTCTCTACCGCCGTGGTGAGCTGGTAGTGGCACCGGTCAAGGCCGCATCGCCCCGGCCGGTCGTATTGGGCTTTCGCTAGGTATCTGTGAAGTGGTTGGAGGGTTGGCGAGCGCGCTGTTCGCTGGCTACTCCATGCCCCCGTTCTTTGAATGCTCCGCTCCGTATTGCTCCATTTCTTAGGTCTTTTATTTATATAAAAGACCTTTTTTATTTGGAGTGCGCCAAGAGCCTTGTGACTCTGCGGTTAGACAAAAAAGTGATTAGCAAAGTCGCAATTGATGTTTGTTGCCGATGAGGGGAGTGCGCAGAATCACCATATCGAAAATTCTTCATAACAGATGGATGTGTTATGCGATTTGGTTCTTATTCTGTCCTGCCCGGTTTTGGCCCCACCCTGGGGTTCAGCCTGCTCTATCTGGGCCTGCTGGTGCTGTTGCCGCTCTCGGCCCTGGTGCTGTTTGCGGTCAACAACCTGACCGCCGCCGAGTTCTGGCAGGTGATCGGTTCACCCCGGGTGCTCGCCTCCTTTCGCCTGAGCTTTGGTGCGGCCTTTGTCGCGGCGCTGCTCAACAGCCTGTTTGGCCTGATCCTGGCCTGGATCCTGGTGCGCTACACCTTCCCCGGTCGTCGTCTGGTGGATGCGCTGATCGACCTGCCGTTTGCCATGCCGACCGCCGTGTCCGGCATCGCCCTGTGCGCCATCTTCGCCCCCAATGGCTGGATCGGCCAATTGCTGGCACCGCTCGGCATCCAGCTCGCCTACAACCCCATCGGCGTCGTTATCGCACTCACCTTTATCGGATTGCCGTTTGTGGTGCGCACCCTGCAGCCGGTGTTGCGGGAGGTTGAAACCGAACAGGAGGAGGCCGCCGCCAGCCTCGGCGCCGATCGCTGGCAGACCTTTCTGCGGGTGCTCTGGCCGACCCTGATCCCGGCCCTGCTCACCGGCTTTGCGCTGGCGTTTGCCCGCGGGGTAGGGGAGTACGGTTCGGTCATCTTTATCGCCGGCAACCTGCCGATGGTCTCCGAAATCGCGCCGCTGATGATCATGAGCCACCTGGAGGAGTATGACTACGCCGGTGCCTCCGCCATCGCCGTGGTGATGCTGCTGATTTCGTTCATTTTGTTACTGCTAATCAACAAGTTGCAGGCCTGGAGCTGGTCTCGCATCGGAGGGAGCCGGATATGAGTTCATCTGCTATCGCCATTGAGGTGGCCCCTGTGGAGACTGCCCCCGCTCGCAAGGCACCGGTCGTGATCCGTGAACCCCAGTGGGTCAAGTGGCTGCTTATCACGGTCGGTTTGGGCTGGTTTTCCACTCTGCTGCTGCTGCCGTTGGCCACCGTCTTTATTCAGGCGCTGACGCCGGGGCTCGTCTTCTTCTGGCACGCCATCAGCGAGCCGGATGCCTTGAGCGCCCTCGGTCTCACCGCGTTGGTGACGCTCTGCGCCGTTCCACTCAATCTGCTGTTCGGGATCGCGGCGGCCTGGGCTATCGCCCGTTTCCGCTTCCCCGGTCGGCAGCTGCTCATCACCATTATCGATCTGCCCTTCTCGGTGTCGCCGGTGATCGCCGGTCTGATGCTGGTGTTGATGTTCGGCAGCCGCGGCTGGTTCGGTGACTGGCTGAGCGAACACGATATCAAGATCATCTTCGCCACCCCGGGGATCATCTTGGCCACCACCTTCATTACCGTGCCCTTCGTGGTGCGCGAGCTGCTGCCCCAGATGGAGGCGCGCGGCCCGGAAGAGGAAGAGGCGGCCATCATGCTGGGGGCGAGCGGCCTGCAGATGTTCTGGCGCGTCACCCTGCCCGGCATTCGCTGGAGCCTGATGTACGGCCTGCTGCTCTGTACCGCCCGCGCGGTGGGGGAGTTTGGCGCGGTGTCGGTGGTTTCCGGTCATATTCGCGGCCAGACCAATACCCTGCCGCTGCATATCGAGATCCTCTACAACGAGTACCAGACCGGTGCCGCCTTTGCAGTGGCAAGCCTCTTGGCTCTGTTCGGGATCTTCACCCTGCTGGGGGAAACCCTGTTGGCCCGGCTGCGTGCCCAGCCCACCAAATCTCACTGATCACCGTTTTAAAGAGGCAGCCATGAGCATTCAGGTTCAACAACTCAACAAGCATTTCAATCAGTACGCGGCGCTGGCAGACATCAACCTCGACTTTCACGACGGTGAGCTGGTGGCGCTGCTTGGCCCCTCCGGCTGTGGCAAGACCACCCTGCTGCGTATCATCGCCGGGCTGGAGCAGGCCGACAGTGGCAGCGTCATCATCCGCGGTGAGGACGCTTCCGACCTACATGTGCGCGAGCGCAACGTCGGCTTCGTGTTCCAGCACTACGCCCTGTTTCGCCACATGACGGTATTCGAGAACGTGGCGTTTGGCCTTAGGGTCAAACCGCGCAGCGAGCGCCCGGCCGAGGCGGCCATTCGTGCCCGGGTCAAGGAGCTGCTGGATCTGGTGCAACTCAGCCACGTGGCCGAGCGCTATCCGACCCAGCTCTCCGGTGGTCAGCGTCAGCGGGTTGCGTTGGCCCGCGCGCTGGCGGTACAGCCCAAGGTACTGCTCTTGGACGAGCCCTTCGGCGCCCTCGATGCGCAGGTGCGCAAGGAGCTGCGCCGCTGGCTGCGCGAGCTGCACGACGAGCTGCACGTCACCAGCCTGTTCGTCACCCACGATCAGGAGGAGGCGCTGGAGGTAGCAGATCGGGTGGTGCTGATGAACGCCGGACGGGTCGAGCAGATTGGCACCCCGGCCGAGGTCTATGACCAGCCCGCCAGCTCCTTCGTCCACAGCTTCCTTGGCAGCGTGAACCAGTTCCGCGGTCGGGTGGCGGAGCAGGGATTCGGTGTCGGCGAGCAGCTGCTCGGCGGGCCGTCGGCTTCTCATCTGGCCCACGGCAGTGCCGCCATCGCCTATGTCCGTCCCCATGAACTGGAGATTCTGCCAGCCGATGCGCCGGGCGGGATCCGTGCCACCATCACCCGTCTGCTGCCCATGGGGCCACGCATTCGGGTGGAGCTGCGTGGCGATGGCGAAACCAAAGGGGCCCACTATGAGGCGGAGCTGAGCAAGGAGGCGGCCAAGCAGTTTGCTCCGGGACAGGGGGTGCGGCTGGTCGCCAGACAGGCGCAGTTCTATCCCGATTACCAGATTTGATTTTTTGTTGCGGGCGGCATGGCCACCCGGGTTCAGGCGCTCTGCCGGGGCATGATCCGGCCAAATAACAAAAATGAGGGGGTGACCAGCTTGTGTCACCCACTCTTCGCAGGAGGCGACAAGGTGAATTTTCAGCAGTTACGAATTATCCGGGAGGCAGCGCGGCGGGATTACAACCTGACCGAGGTGGCCAACGCCCTTTTTACCTCGCAATCCGGGGTGAGTCGCCATATCCGCGAGCTGGAAGAGGAGCTCGGTATCGAGCTCTTTATCCGCTACGGCAAGCGGCTGCTCGGTATGACCGAGCCTGGCAAGGAGCTGCTGGTGATTGCCGAGCGCATTCTCAATGACGCCAACAACATCCGCAAACTGGCCAGTACCTTTGCCAACCGCGACTCGGGCCGCTTGCTGGTGGCGACCACCCATACCCAGGCCCGCTATGCCCTGCCGCGGGTGGTGAAGGCGTTTCGCGAGCAGTTTCCGCTGGTACAGCTGGAGCTGCGTCAGGGCAGCCCGGAGGAGATAGTGCGGCTGGTGCAGACCGGCGAGGTGGATATCGGCATCAGCAGCGAGCAACTCGACAAGAGCGAAGGGGTGGTGGCATTTCCCTACTACCGCTGGCACCACAATATCGTGGTACCCGAGCAACATCCGCTGGCAGGCGAGCGGGATCTGACGCTGGCGGCGCTGGCCAACTGGCCCATCGTCACCTATCAAGCCGGGTTGACCGGGCGGGTGCGGGTGGATGAAGCCTTTGCTGCGGCTGGCATCGAACCGCAGATCCTGCTGACGGCGCAGGACTCCGATGTCATCAAGACCTATGTCGAGCTGGAGATGGGGGTCGGCATACTGGCCGACATGGCGTTCGACGGCCAGCGTGATCAGGGGCTGGTGCAGCTTGATGGCAGCCATCTGTTTGCCCCCCACACCGCCTGGATTGGCCTCAAGCAGGGGCAGTTCCAGCACAACTTTGCCTGGCAGTTTATCCAGCTCTGCAACCCCGAGCTGGCGCTGGCGGATATTCAGGCCCGCGCCATGGGCTGCGAGCCCGCCCTCGACTTCCAGATTTGAATCGGAAGAGATGACAGAAGGGGATCCATTGGCTCCCCTTTTGCTATCCAGTGGGGAGTTACTTCACTTCATCCCACGCCATCTGCCAGTGGGAGCCGATGCCCGGCTCGTACTGGGTGGCTGTGGTGGTCCACTGCTGGCAGTAGCCGCTGTAGGGGAAGGGCTTGCACTGATAGACCTTGCCATTTTTCGGCTGCTGCACCTTGGTACCGGCGGTGTAGGACTTGATGTTGTTCGGGAAGACGAAGTCATATTCGCCGCTGCTCTGCTCCTTGAACATCAGATCCATGGTCTGCTGGATGGTCTCGCCGCCCGCTTTCGGAGTGGCCTTGATCACCAGCTGGTGGTGACCTGCCTTGAGCCCTTCCAGCGCCATGGTGAAGGTGTGGCTGCTGTCCTTGATGTCGGCACTGCTTTCACCTTTGGCCACGCCGCCGTGGTCATAGAGGGTGTTGGAGACGGCCAGATCGCCCTGTGCGGTGACGGTGAAATCGAGGGTTGCCTTGCCGTTGTCCAGCATATAGTCGTTGGCCAGACCGCTGACGCTGATACTGTCCACCACCGGCGGTTGCTGCTGTTGCAGGTCAATCTCGACCCGCTTCAGCTTGCTGTCTCGCTTCAGATAGACGGGGTTCATGCCATAGACCGGATTGAACTGGCCATCGGCTCCTTGCTGACCGGCGCGGATCAGGCTCTGTTCGGCGTTGATCTTGCTGGCGAGGGCATGGGCCCAGTTATTCTTCTGGCCCTGCTCGGCGGTGGTGATGGTCAGCACGGTCTGCAGCTCGGGGCGCTCGCCGTTGGCATCGAATACCCGGGTCATCGCCTTGTCGCCTGCCGTGAGGTCGATGGAGGGGTAGATGGTGCCTGCCTGGCTCCACTCCAGCGGCGGCTGGCTGCCATCTTTGAACTTGGCATCGATGATGTTGTAGAAGCTGTTGCTGGTGTCGCCCACTTCCCACACGCCGAGGATCACTTGATAACCGGTGCGCTCCGGCAGGATGCAGTTGTGGGTCACCTGCTTGGGCGGCTGCACCATGTTGCCGTCAATGACGCAGAAGGGGGTCAGATCGAACGAGGCGCGGGTGAGCGGCTGGTTGGGGTTCCAGTCCTGCTTGGTGAGGTAGTAGCGCCAGTTGCGGGTGACGTGGTTTGCGGTGAAGGTCCAGCTGATGGCGAAGGGGCCGGGCTGTACTTCACGCTTGGTCCAGCGGTCGCTGGTCTGGATGTTCAGCTCGCTCCAGCGCGGGCTGCCCGCCGAGGCGATTTGTCCATCCTGCGGGCCGGTTTGCGGGAAACCTGATGGCCCCTCCACGCTCTGGGGCTCCCACTGCACGCCGCCACACTGGCTGTTGCCACCGGTTTTGCACAGATAGTTGCGGCTCTCTGGCTGGCTGATGTAGCCATGAGCCAGGGCGCTGCCGCTGGCCAGCAGAGCCAGCACCGTTGCGATGTGATTGAGTTGGATTTTTGCTGCCATACATTCCTCTGTTCGACAGATGTGGGCAGTCAGTTGGCCTGGGGATTCCCCGATACACACTTGCGTGTGGCAACCCCGCTATCCTGGACAAAACGTCTGTAGACCGGAGGCTTTGCGTCCCGACCTTTCGGTCAGTTTGCCAAATGACTAGATGATTAGTGATGGGCCAAATGTTCGGCCATCAGCATTGTGCACTGCATTGATTCGTTATTTGAAGTTGAATGTTTAAATGCATCATCCCATGGCGCGAAAATTATTCTAACTGACTGTTTTTAAATTGTTCTCTTATCTGTGAATGGCGCCGATTAACGTTGAATATGCCGATAAGATGCATGCTGATTGCGTGTTGGCGGCGTAAAAAAACCTGCCAGCTTGGCTGGCAGGTCGGGTGACAAGGCGACACGGGTTGACGCCCTCAATGACGGGGGCGCTGTTCTCCGGAGGGGGGAGACAGGGGCGCCATCATCGGCGCAGTGGAGGACTCCTTACTCAGTTTGAACACCGCAAGCCGCTCATCCAGGCTGCGGGAGAGACCGGCCAGCAGCTCGCTCTCCTGCGCCAGTTGCGAGGCGGACTGTGACATCTCCAGCGCCGAGTCGTTGATGCCGCTGACATTGCGGTTCATATCCTCGGCCACCATGCTCTGCTGCTCGGCGGCGGTAGCGATCTGGGTCGCCATGTCGCTTACATGCTGGATGTGGTTGACGATCAGGGTGAGATCCTGCCCCGCCTGCTGGGACTGGTTGACGCTGCTCTCTGCCAGTTTGCGGCTGGTATCCATGGCGTTGGCGGCGGTGACGGCCCGTTGCTGCAGCTGGGCAATGGTGCTCTGGATCTCTTCGGTGGATTGGCGAGTGCGGCTGGCCAGCTGGCGCACCTCGTCGGCCACCACGGCAAAACCGCGGCCCTGCTCACCGGCACGGGCTGCCTCGATGGCGGCGTTGAGGGCCAGCAGGTTGGTCTGCTCCGAAATGGCGCTGATGACGGCGGTCACTTCGCTGATCTGCATTACTCCCTCCTTGAGCTGGTTGACCTGCTGGGTGGCCTGCTCCACCTCGGTGGCCAGCGCCTTGATGCCGTGCACGCTGGCATGAACATCACGGTTGCCGAGACCTGCTTCACCGGTCGCTTCCTGGGTATCCCGCGCGGTATTTTCGGCGTGCCCGGCCACATCGGAGATGGTGGCGCTCATCTCGTTCATGGCGGTAGCGAGCTGGGCCAGCTGATCCCGCTGGCTGGTCACCGCCTGATTGGTCTGCTCGGCAGAGGCGGCGATGCGCAGGGCGGCATCCGCCACGTTGCGAGCCCCCTGACTGGCCTCCAGCAGGGCGTGACGGATGGCATCGAGACTCTGATTGGTGCAGCGGGCGACCACTCCCAGCTCATCCTTGCCCTGTACCGGGATGCTCACCACCAGATCCCCCTTGGCGACCCGCTGCATGGCGTGGTTGATCTGGCTGAGGGGGGAGACGATGGAGTGGGTGATGCGCCAGCCCAGCAGCCCCATCAGCAGGATCACGATGGCGGTGGCGGTACCCATCTTCATGTACTGGGCCCAGATGGTCTGCTGAATATCCTGCAGCAGCATGCCGGAACCGAGGATCCAGCCCCAGGGCTGATAGCCGGATACCATGGAGAGCTTGTCGGCGGTCTCACCCGACGGGCCGACCCACACATATTGCAGAGTGCCCTGTTTGCCTCCTTTGGCGATATCCACCATCTGATACCAGAACTGCCCGGCGGTGGCGGCGCCCCCTTCACCCATCTTCTGGCCGACCAGTTCGGGGCGGATAGGGTGAACCACCATGGTGCGGTTCTCGTCGATGACGAACAGGTAGTTGTTGCCATCAAAGCGGGTATTGGTCAGCAGCTTGCGCGCCTCCTGCTGGGCCTGCTCTGCTGGCAGGGTGCTGGCCAGAAACTGGATCTGGCTCATGGCCTGCTCCAGTACCGCATTGAGCCGCGCCTCTCGCTCGCTCATCAGATTGCGCTGGAGCGCGTTGGCCGAGATAAGCAGCAGCGAGACAAAACCGACAAACGCCAGTGTGAGCAGCAAAATCAATTTGCGGCTCACGGTAATATCACCGAGCTTGAACATGACTAAACCCTCATTTCCCTGTTGATTTTATGTGGCTCTGTACCGCGGCAGCCAGTTCGTAAGAGTTAACAACTCATTTACTTTCAGTCTCTTGCCGAGCTTTCTCAAATGAGCGTTTTAACATCAGTATAGTCAGCAGACAGCAACCCCCACTTTTTGGTAGCGTGTTGATGCGCATCCCAGCGCAATTTTTGCCAAAGAGTGTGAATGGTTTGGCATTTCTTCAAAAAAAGGAGTGGGCCCCGCTGCGGGTGACCCCATAACAAGAGGGAATTTATGAGTTCCATTGCCAGGAATTACTTCAACCAGCTCAACGCCGACTACCTGCAGGTGCACAGGCGCAAGGAGGATCTCTTCTGGTCCACCTATATGGGCACCAGCGATGATCAGGCCGGTTTCACCGCGGCCGAGCAGGCCTACAAGGCCTTTTGTGCCAATCCGGCCCGTCTGCCCGAATTGCGGGAGATGTTGGTGCAGGCCGACGAGGATGACCTCAAGCGCGGTCTGCAAGGCTGGATCGCCTTCTTCGAGTGCAATGTGATTGAAGATCCCGCCGCTGCCGCCCTGATGGATGAGCTGGTGGCTGCCGAGGCGGCGCTGTTCGCCCGCCGCAAGGGGCTGAAACTGACCCTGCTGGATGAGCAGGGCCAGCAGGTCGCAGGCAGCCTGCCTGCCGCCAGTACCTCGCTCGCCGCCAGCCCGAACGAGGCGGTGCGCCAGAGCGCGCTCGCCATGTTCCACACCCTGGAGCAGTGGGTGGTCGGCAACGGTTTTCTCGAGGTGGTGGCAATCCGCAACCGCTTTGCCCGCGCCATTGGCTATCGCGACTACTTCGACTACAAGGTGCGCAAGAACGAGCAGATGAGCCCGGAGCAGCTGTTCGCCATCCTCGACGACTTTATCGCCCGCACCGACGCCCGGTTGCAGCAGAGTCTGGAAGAGCTGAAGGTTGCCAAGGGGGAGGCGGCACTGCTGCCTCACAACCTGCGTTACAGCGTGAGCGGCGACGTGACCCGCCAGCTAGATCCTTACGTGCCCTTCTCGCGGGCGCTGCGGGATTGGGTTGAGAGCTTCCGCCGGCTCGGCATCCAGTATCGCGGGGCGACCCTGACCCTGGACTTGCTGACCCGGGAAGGGAAATACGAGAACGGCTTCTGCCACGGCCCGGTACCGAGCTTCTTCCAGCAGGGGGAGTGGGTGCCGGCTGTGGTCAATTTCACCAGCTTGGCTGATCCGGCGCAGGTGGGCAGCGGCTGGAACGGCCTCAACACCCTGTTCCACGAGGGGGGGCACGCCGCGCATTTTGCCAATGTCACCGGCAACGCGCCCTGCTTCTCCCAGGAGTTCCCGCCCACCTCTATGGCTTATGCCGAGACCCAGTCGATGTTCTGCGACAGCCTGCTGGACGATGCCGACTGGCTCAAACGCTACGCCAGAAATGCGGCGGGAGAGGCTGTTCCCGACGCACTCATCAAGGAGATGATTGAAGCGCGTCAGCCGTTTCGCGCTTTTAACGAACGCCAGATCGCGCTGGTGGCCTACTTCGAGCGGGATCTCTACGCCATGGATGAGGCCAAACGCACCCCGGATGCCGTGCTGGCGCTGGCTCGCCAGTGGGAGCGCAAGATTGTCGGAGTGGAGAGCCCGCGTCCGCTGCTGGCTATTCCGCACCTCCTTAATCAGGAGTCGGCCTGCGCCTATCACGGCTACCTGCTGGCGCTGATGGCGGTGGAGCAGACCCGAGCTTACTTCCTCAAGCGCGATGGCTACCTTACCGACAACCCGTGTATCGGACCGGATCTGGCCGCCCACTACTGGGGGCCGGGCAACGGCATGAGTCATGATGAGACCCTGCGCAGCCTGACCGGCGAGGGGTTTAGCGCAGTGCCGCTGGCCGAGGCATGCAACCTAAGCGCCGCCGAGGCTTGGCAACAGGCTCAGGTCTGCATGGCCGCCGCCCAGCAGCGCCCCGCGGCTGGCGAGGGAGGCCCGCTCGACGCCCATATCCGGGTGGTACACGGCGCCGAGCTTATCGCCGACAACAGCGAGTCGGAAACCCGCATGCTGGCCGATTTCGAAGCGTGGATCCTGAGCCACAGCGCTCGAGCCTCAGTTGCGTAAGCTGGAATGCTCCCGGTTCTTGAGCCGGGGGCACTCTTGGCGTGGCTCTGATGTATGCTCGCGGTGATGGCTGGTACAGCTGTAGATATGTTGACGACACAGACTGTCGCATGATGGTTTTGGTATGCAGATTTCAGATTAAATATGTATTCATATGAATAGGGTTGTGAAGAGTAGGCCATAAGCTCATGGAACCTTATCGCCTCATATCTTTGTTTATTTTGTTAATAGTGTTTTTTGCACTCACCTTTGTGCATAAAGATTGATCTATTCATCTTTTTGAGAATCATTCCCATCTTGCTGGATTGACTAAATTGTCCACAGCTGCAAAATCGCCCTCCTTGCCACCCCCGATGTGAATCGGGTTCGGAAAGCCTCAGATCTCCGCCCGGAGATGGCTGGGCCGCACATAGGAAAGGTGTGGCCGTTGCCCGCCTTTCACCCTCGAAATCAGCACACAAGTCAGGAAGCCCTCTTGCTCATCAGGCAGGAGCGGACGGGTGTGTATATCCGTATGGTCGTGCAGGGACGATACGACCAGCGTTTGTTATGGGTGGTATGTTGCGAATGAATCGCATCTTTTTGATGTTGGCGCTGCTGCCCCTGCTGGTGTGCGCCAGTGAGGTGGACAGTGCACGCGAAGCTTGGGTCATCAAGGCCCGAGCGGGAGAGCTGGATGCGGCAGCGCACGGGCTGGATGCTCTCTATCGACAAAGTGGTGATGGCAAGGTGCTCGATGATCTGATCGCCGTGCAGCTGTGGCGGGGTGATCGCAAGGGGGCGCTGGCCGCCTGTGAGCCGTGCGAGCTCAACCCCATCAGCAACAGTACGCTGGAAGGGGTGGCCCGTGCCGCTCGCGACGAGAAGCGCTACTCCGAGGCGATCAGCTATTACCGCATCCTGCAGGGACGCGATCCTGCCAACCGCAATGGCTGGCTCGGGCTGTTTCTCACCGCCAGTGATCAGGGCAACCGCGAGCTGGCCCGCCACGCTGCGGGTGAATATGAGGCCAACTTTGGCCGCGATCAGGCGATCCTCGAAGCCCGCATCTATGCCGCCCGTCAGGGTGAGGACCCCATGGGCGAGCTGCTGGCCCGCCAGCAGTGGCTGGAGCTGGAGCCGGATAACCCCGATCAGGTGCTGGCACTCTATCGGGTAGCCGTGAGCCTGGGGGCAGGCCCTGCGGCTGCAGACCTGATGGGCCGTTACCCCAAGCTGTTCAAACCGGTCGACCGGCTCTGGCTCGACTACTACCAGGCGGTCAATCTGCTGCGGATCTCGGCCCAGACCGAGGATCCGGTGCTGGCCCGCCGCTCCCTGACTCGCACCTTGGCATTGCAAGACAGGATCCTGGCCCGTGCACCTCACGATCATGTGCTCTACATCAGTGCCCGCCGAGATGTAGTGGTGACCCTGGTGGCCCTCGGCGAGTTTGCCCGAGCCGAACGGGAGTCCGCTACGCTGCAGGCCGAGGGGCCATTGCCTGACTATGTGCTGGAGGCGCGCGCCGATGCACTGGCCGGGCTGGGGCGGGTGGATGAGGCCTCCGTGATTTACCAGCAACTGGCGACCCCTGCACGGGCCAAAGACAAACGCCTGCTGGAGAAGCGCTTCTATGCCTATTCGGATGGAGAGCGCTATGGCGCGGCGCAGGGGCTGCTGGCCGGTTGGCAGGAGCCGCCGACTCGCTGGGACTTCACCGGCAACATGCGGATGGCCAACGACGACTACGAGAAGGTGTTGCAGCTGAAAACCTTGCTGCAGGCCTGGCGTGGTGAGGCGGGCGCGGCAGAGCGGCAGTTGGAAGCGTGGCTGAAAACCGCGCCTGCCAATCCCTGGCTCTGGCTGCAACTGGGGGATATCCGCCGCTGGCGGGGTCATCCCGATGAAGCCGAGCAGGCCTATCAGCAGGCTGTGCGCTGGCTGCCTGCCGGACGCACCGTGCTGGCCGATCCCGGCCGCCTCAATGCCCGGCTCGACAAGGGCGACTGGCAGGGCACGCCGCAGGCCGTGCGCACCCTCGGCAACCTGACCCGGGATCGTCAGGAGTTGCAGCAGCGGCTGGCTCTGGAGCAGGCCCCGAAATTTGTCACCGACCTGACCCATGGCCGCAACGAAGGGGGCTCGGTGCAGGCCAGCCGTGACTGGAGCTACGACAGCCGCCTCTACAGCGCTCGCAGCGATGGCGGTGATCGGCTGTTTGTCCGTCGTCAGGGCAGCTTTGGCGAGTTCGACCAGCGGCCCGAACGCGCCGCCTATACCGGGCTGGGGGCCGAGCTTTCTTTCTACCCGCTGCAGCTGACGCTGGAGGGGGGCACGGGGAGCGAGCTCAACCACAAAGGCTATCTGTGGAGTCGCCTCGACTGGCGGCTGGATGATCACTGGACGCTGGGCACGGCCATCAACCTCAACAGTGCCGATACCCCGCTGCGGGCATTGGCGCGCGGCAACTACGCCGATCAATACCAGCTCGATCTGGGCTGGCGTCAGGATGAGACCCGCGAGGGGGCGCTGCGGCTGGAGCGGATGGATATCAGCGATGGCAACCGGCGGCTGACGGCCTCCGGCTGGCTGCGTCAGGATCTCTGGCGTCGGGATCGCTGGTGGTTCGATACCACCTTGCGCGGCGCCACTTCACGCAACGAGGCGGTGGAGGTCGACTACTTCAACCCCCTGCAGGATCGCAATCTGGAGCTGGAGCTGGCGGGGCGCTATCGACTGCCGCTGGACGGCCGTCGCTCTTTGCTGCAGAGCCTGACCATGAGTGGCAATCACTACTGGCAGCAGGGCTATGGCAGCGATCAGGGGTGGCAGCTCAGCTATCGCCATGACTGGATCCTCTCTCCCGCTCTCAGCCTGGGCTATGGTCTGGGCCGCCGTCAGGCCATCTATGACGGCAACCCCGAGTTCGGAAATTTCATCTTCGCCAATCTGCAATGGAGTTTCATGTGATGAAACGCTGGCTTGCTTCTTTCGTTTTGCTGCTTGCACTGCTGCCTTCGCTGACGCAGGCGGCCCGGCAACCCGATGACTACGTGGTGCTCTGCTACCACGATATCGTCGATCTGAAATTGACCCCCAACCTCAAGCTCTATCCCCAGACCATCCGGCGCGACACCCTGATCCGCCACTTCAACTGGATCAAACAGCAGGGCTATCACCCGGTCAGCTTCCAGCAGATCCTGGATGCCAAAGCGGGCAAGGCACAGCTGCCGGAGAAGGCGATCCTGCTCAGCTTCGATGACGGCTACGAGAGCTTCTACCGGCTGGTCTATCCGCTGCTCAAGCTCTACAACTATCCGGCGGTCTTTGCGCTGGTGGGCAGCTGGCTGGATGTGGCTGATGACAAGATGGTCCCCTACGGCAATGACAAACTGCCGCGCAGCTACTTCGTCGGCTGGCCGCAGATCCGCGAGATGCAGGACTCCGGACTGGTGGAGCTGGCCTCCCACACTTTTACCTCCCACTATGGGCTGCTCGCCAACCCGCAGGGCAACGTGCAACCGGCGGTTACCACCGCAGGCTGGAGCCAGAATGGCTACGAGAGCATGGCCGACTATCGGGCCCGGATAAAAGCCGACTTCGACGCATCGGCCAGTCAGCTCAGGGAGCAGACCGGTCGGGCACCACGGATCCTAGTCTGGCCCTACGGCGCCTTCAACCAGACTGCGCTGGATCTGGCCCGTGCGGCGGGGATGCCCTACACCTTCACCCTGGCGGAAGGGCTCAACAAGCTGAGTGACTCGGGCAGCACGGTGCGCCGTTATCTGCTGGAGGAGGACACCAGCCTCGAAACCCTGGACGAGATCATGGGGGGCAACACCTGGGAGCGGCAGGTGGAGCGCTTGGTGCACGTGGATCTGGACTATGTCTACGACAAGGATCCGCAGCAGATGAACAAGAACATCGACATGCTGCTGGACCGGATCAAGGGTTACGGCATCACCACCGTCTATCTGCAGGCCTATGCCGATGACAACGGCGACGGGGTGGCGGAGGCGCTCTATTTCCCCAACCGTCATATGCCGGTCAAGGCGGATCTCTTCAACCGGGTGGCCTGGCAGCTCAAGACCCGTGCCGGGGTCAAGGTGTTCGCCTGGATGCCGGTGATGGCCTACGACATGGGGCCGAACCACGCCTATGTCACCGACAGTCGTACCGGCGCCCCCGCCAAGGGGCAGTATCTACGCCTTTCGCCCTGGGATCCTGCCAGCCGTCAGCTGCTGCTGGATATCTATGAGGATCTCGGTTTTTACACCAAGTTCGATGGCCTGCTGTTCCATGACGATGCGTTCCTCAGCGACTACGAGGGGCCGATGTCGCTGGCTCGCACCCCGAATGCGCTGCAGGCGCAGGGGGAGCAGAAGACCGATTTGCTGATCGACTTCACCATGGCGCTGCGCGATGCCGCCGCCCGCTACCGCCAAGGGGGCGCCGACGGTCTCAAGACTGCCCGCAACATCTATGCGGCGTTGGTGACAGAGCCGCAATCCCAGCAGTGGTTTGCCCAGAGCATGGCGGCGTTTGCCAAGGCCTATGACTACACCGCCGTGATGGCGATGCCCTATATGGAGCAGGCAGAAAACCCCGATGAGTGGCTGGCCAGGCTGGCGGAGGATTCACTGGCACAGGTGCCGGCCAATCGGCTGGTGTTCGAACTGCAGAGCCGCAACTGGCGCACCGACCAGCCTATCCCCGATGCCGAGCTGGTGCGCTGGATGCAGATCATCCAGCGCAAGGGGGTGACCAACTTTGGCTACTACCCGGATGATTTTCACAACAACCAGCCGGATCCGGCCGTGCTCAAGCCGGTCTTCTCGGTGCAGACCCAGCCTCAGCCAACCCAGCTGCCGGTGACACCGGTCGCAGTCAGTGCCGCTAAAGCCACCCAAGGGGAGGCGATGCGGTGAAGGATCTTCTGGAAGGGATAGCCATCTTTACGTTGGCCTATCCCAGTCTGATGGCCATGGTGTGGGTTTGTGGTGGTCTCTATTACTACTTCCAGTGGGAGCGAAGGGATATCGCGCTGGCCAAGCGGGGGCTGGAGCTCCCCTATTACCCCAGAGTGACCTTGATGGTGCCCTGCTACAACGAGGGGGCCAACGTCGAGGAGACCATCGGCCACCTGCTGCGCCAGCGCTATCCCGATTTCGAGGTGCTGGCCATCAACGACGGCAGCAAGGACGACACAGGCGCGCGGCTGGATCGGCTGGCACAGCAGGATCCGCGCCTGACCGTGCTCCACCAGCACAATCAGGGCAAGGCGATGGCGCTCAACAACGGGCTGGCTGTGGCCAGCGGGGAGATCCTGGTCGGCATCGACGGCGATGCGGTGCTCGACTATGACGCGGTGCGCTGGATGGTGAAGCACTTCATCGAGAGCCCGAGGGTCGGAGCGGTCACCGGCAATCCGCGGGTACGCACCCGCTCCACCATCATCGGCAAGATTCAGACCGGCGAGTTCAGCTCCATCATCGGCCTCATCAAGCGGGCCCAGCGGATCTACGGCACTGTCTTTACCGTCTCCGGGGTGGTGGTGGCCTTTCGCAAGCAGGCGGTCGAGGCGGTCGGTGGCTGGAGCAATGACATGGTGACTGAGGATATCGACATCAGCTGGAAGCTGCAGCTGGCCGGCTGGCTCATCCACTATCAGCCCCAAGCGCTCTGCTGGGTGCTGATGCCGGAGACGGTACGCGGTCTTTACAAGCAGCGGCTGCGCTGGGCGCAGGGGGGCGCCGAGGTGTTTCTGCGCTACGGGTTGCAGGCGATGCGCTGGCGCAACCGCCGCTTCTGGTTGCTGCTGCTGGAGTATCTCTCCAGCGTGGCCTGGTGCTACAGCATGTTGCTGCTGGCGCTGATCTGGCTGATTGAGCCTGACTTGAGCGGACTGGCGGTGGGTCATCTGTTCCAGTGGACCGGGGTGATGATGACCGCGATTTGTCTGGTGCAGTTCGGGGTCAGCATCTTTATCGACAACCACTACGACAAGAGCATGGCCCGCAGCTTTATCTGGTGCGTCTGGTATCCGCTCATCTACTGGCTGCTCAATCTGGTGACCGTGGTGGTGGCGGTGCCCAAGGCGATCCTGCGTCGTCGTGGCCAGCTGGCGGTGTGGGAGAGTCCTGACAGGGGGGAGTCGTTCCGTGACAAAACATAAGCTGGCGAAGGAGATGATCATCAGCAACGGTGCCCGGCGCAGCTGGAAGTATCGGCTGCGGGATCTGCTGATCCTGCTGGTGACCTGGGTCGGCTGGATTTTTCTGGCCCTGCAACCCTGGTTCAACTATCTGGAGACGGAGGAGGATGAGAGCTTTATCGGTTCGCTGGATGCCATCGAGGTGGGGCAACTGTTTCTTGCCCTGCTGTTCGGCATCTTCCTGTTGATCCACTCCTGGGCGAAATACAACAGGCTGCTGCACCGGTTGGTGGGCAAGCGAACGGCCTCAAAAGCGCCGTAATCATGAGGGGCAGGTCGGCCCCTCACTTTTTATCACCGATCAAGCACTGCGAAGCGGGCGGGGTACTCGAAGCGTTTTTTTCGGGCCGGTTTGCCATAGCGATGTCGCCGACACTCCCAAAACCAGTCGTTTTGCCCCTAATTTTTCATTCATCAATGACTTTATTTCCGCAATGCTCGCAGATGGCATGTCGTTCAAAGCGATCCATGTTGGCCAGAAAGGGGCCGGCGGCCCAGCCGGTAATGAAGTCTTTGATAAATGCAGTGCGCTTTTGCTCTGGTTTCACCTCTTTTCCATAGGATTTGTCAACCAGCACTACGACATGGTTGGTCTCGCACTGACAACTCGGGCAGACGCGTTGTTCGGTGGATGAAAGCAAGGGGGGCTCCTTGTCCGGGGGAGTGGGCGGCAGGTTTTCCGCCGCAGATATGTAACATCCCCATTTGATTCCTTCTGCTGGCAGGTCGTCAATCACAGCTGAGGCGAATTGTGCGCCATCTCCTGTGAAAAGGGGCGAGCCAACAAGGGTGATCATGAGGGGCCGGTCGGCCCCTCTTTTGTTTCCGTTTGTCACACATTGCCACACAAGCTTCCCCCTCTGGCAAAGTCTTGTGACCGGACGGGTGTGTAATGGTGCCATCAGCAGGGAGATGAGGCCCTGCCGCGATGGAACCAGGGAGCATGTTATGACGAGTAAACGGGTGTGGTGGCTGTTGCCACTGCTGGCGGTCGGGGTCTGGTGGCTCGGGTATGCGGGGGATGCCAACGGGGTGTGGCCCTGGCGCCATGAGATGTTGTTACTGACCGGCCTGCTGGGGATGACCTATATGGCCATTTCGTTGTTGCTGGCATTGCGCCTGCCGCAGCTGGAGGTGTGGTGTGGCGGTCTGGATCGGATGTTGCGATTGCACCGTCAGACGGCCATCGGCGGCGCATTGGCACTGACCGCTCACTGGCTGCTGGTGGAGGTGCCCAAGTGGGCAGTCTCGGCGGGTTGGCTGAGTCGTCCTGCGCGGCGTGGGGCCAGTACAGCTGGCGCTGGTGCAGGTAATGGCATCTCGCTCCATGCCCTTGGCAATACCCTGGGTGAGTGGAGTTTCTATCTGCTGATCGCGCTGGTGGTGGTGAGCTTGCTGGCGCTGGTGAGTTATGGTCGCTTTCGGCTGATCCACCGGCTGGCGCCGCTCATCTATCTGGCGGGGTGGGGGCACGGGCTCTGTCTGTTGCCTCAGGTGGGGGCCATGACTCCCGTGGGGGTATCAATCTGGTTGATCGGCGGGATCGGCGCTATCGGTGCCCTTTACTCCCTGCTGGGGCAAGTGGGGGCGCGGAAGCGCCATCCCGGCCGGGTCGTTGCGGTGCGGACGCTGGCGGATCAGACCTGCGAGCTGACCATGCAGCTGGAGAGGCCGCTCGCCCATTACCGCCCGGGTCAGTTTGCCTTTTTCGAATTTGACGCCAAAGAGGGGCCGCACCCCTTTACCCTGGTGCGGGTGTCGGCGGATCGACGCCAGCTGGTGATCGCGGTGCGGGCGCTCGGGGATCATACCCGTCAGCTGGTGGCAGAGGCGCGCGCCGGGGATGGGGTGGTGGTGACCGGGCCCTATGGCGCCTTTGTCGCCCCGCAAGGGGGAGGTAGAGCCCTCTGGCTGGGGGCCGGGATAGGTATCACGCCGTTCGTCGCCTGGCTGGAGGGGCTGGCTGCCCGTGGGGAGCGCGGCGAGGGGATCACCCTGATCCAGTGCGCGCCGGATTTGGCGGGAGCTGTCTACCACCGACGGTTGGCCGAGCTCTGTCATCGCACCGGCGTGCGCTATCAGCTGCATCTGGACAAGACAGCCGGGCGGCTGGATCTGATCCGCATCGCGCATGATGCGCCTGAGAAGGTGTGGTTTTGCGGGCCGGAGGGGATGGCAGATGCCCTGACCCGGCTGTTGCCGGACGGGCATCTGCATCGCGAGCTGTTTCGCTTTCGTTGAGCTCGATGGGCGCCGTTATTTGGCGCTGGCTGGCAACTGCTTGAGGGCGGCTTGTACCGCCGCCTCCAGCTGCGGGTCGCGTCCAGCCACCATGTCAGCCGGAGTGAGGGGCACCTGCTGGTCCGGGATCAGCTCCTGATTCTCGTAGAAGGTACCGTCCGGTTTGCGCAGCCCCAGGGTCGGAATGCCGTAGGAGAGTCCCGGGATCAGCCGGGAGTCGTGGCTGTAGACCATGGTGCCGGTGCCGGGCACCGGATCGCCGACGATGGGGCCGACCTTGAGGGTGCGGTAGTACTCGGGGAAGGCGGAGCCTTCCGAGTAGCTGCCAGCGTTGACCAGCACCACCGAAGGCTTGGTCCACTGGCGAGTGGCGGCATCGGTTTCCCCCTTGCCCTGACGGGGCCAGCTGCTGGCCATCCCCTTGGCGCTGCCGCTGCCGGTCAGAAACTCCACCAGGGTATTGGCGAGATAGCCACCGCTGTTGAAGCGGACATCGACGATCAGCGCATCGCGATTGCGCTGTCTGCCTAGGGCATCCGCCACCACCGCATCGTAGACCTCGCTATTCATTGCCGGCAGATAGACGTAGCCGACCCGTCCTCCGCTCAGCCTGGCCACCAGCTCCCGCCGTTTCTCAATCCAGCGATCCTGTTGCAACTGGTACTCCTGCTGTTTGTCGATGGCGGTGAGCACCACCTCGTCAGTTTGCTTGTTGCCCTCCTGCTGGAAGGTGAGGGCAAGCCGGGCGCCAGCCTGATGGTTGAGGGCCCGATCCAGCTCGGTCAGATTGGCAATCGGGACGCCGTTGATGGCGAGCAGGCGGGCGCCCGGGGCGATATCGCTCTCCTGATCCAGCGGGCCGCCAGAGAGCAGGGCGGTGAGCATCACCCCCTGCTCGCCATCCTGCCAGTAGCCGCCAAGGCTGGCGGTCTCGTCCGCCATGCGCGGGAAGGGGGCGGGGCCGCTGCCCCAGGTGTGGGAGACATTGAGCTCTCCAGCCAGCTCCGCCAACAGGTTGCCAAAGTCCCGCGGGTTGCCGATGCCCGGCAGCAGGCGGCGGTAAGCGGCGACATAGCTCTCCCAGTTCACCCCGTTCATGTCGTCCAGATAGAACTCGTCCCGGGTGAGCCGGGCGATCTGATCGAAGGCGGCGGTCATGCGTGCCTGCCAGCGGCTGGTGGGCTGCAAGGCGAAGGGGGCACTGGTGGCCTCGCCGGAGTCGAGGTGGATCCGGGTGATCTCCCCATCCCGCACCAGGGTCGCCAGGGTGCCCTGCTGGTTGAGGCTTGCCAGCGCGGGGCCGGCCTGTTCGCCAAACAGTTCGCTGGTTTTGCCCTTGCGCAGATCCTGGCTGTAGCCCTTGATCTCGCTCTCGCTGTTGACCCCCATCTCCTCCACCAGATAGATCAGCTGGTCGCCGATGATGCGGCTGGCGAGCAGGGTGCCGATGGGTTGCAGCAGTAGCGCTTCTCGATGGTTGAGACGATCGCTCTCAAAGCCGTATCCCCCTTTCGGCGGCTCCAGCTCGGCAATGGCATCGGCTCTGGCGGCGCGGCTGCTGTAGATGCCGAGCAGGTTGGTGACGAGGGGCTCGCCATCGGGCCCCAGTGCGCCAAACCGGGTCGATTGCCAGTAGAGAATGGCGCCATCCTGACTCCAGCCCGGTTGCCCATCCTGATAGCCGTTGAGGCTGACATTGACCGGTTTGGCCTTGGGATTGGCCGTATCGATCACCGCGATCTCCTGCTCTGCCGCATCGGGGCGGAAGGTGAGCGCCAGATGGCGTGAGTCGGGGGCAAAGGCGAGATGCACCTCGTGGCGCGACGGGTTGAAGCTGGCAGGCACCAGCTCCCGCTGCTTGTTACTCGCCAGATCCAGCAGGTGGATGGCCTGGCCATCCACCACGAAGGCGAGCTGCTTGCCGTCGGGGGAGAGCACCGGACGGCTGATCCCCTTGTCGGGAATGGCCAGCAGCAGACTCTCGGTCAGGGTGCCGGGATCGCTGAACAGCAGATCCGGATCCCCCTTGCGCAAGCGATAGAGGGCGGCGTGCCCCTGTTGCTCCGACAGATAGATGAGAGCGCGCCCCTGCTCGGCAAAGAGGGGGCTGGATTGCTCGCTCGGATCGCGGGTCAGCTGGCGCACCCGCTCCCGCTCGGGGTCGACGGCAAACAGGTTGCCCTCGCTCACCAGGATCAGCTCGTCCGCCTCTTCGCTGACCAGCGCTTCATCTGCCTGGGTCAGGGCCTCGCTCGCCTCATCCGGCGCGCTCGCCACTTGCGGGCTAAGGGACAGCTTGCGTGGCTCGCTGCTACCGGCATCGAGGCGATAGAGCTCGCCCAGCCATGACCAGACCAGATCGCCATTGCGAGAGGCGCTGAGCCCCCGCACCGGATGGCCCTGATAGTGGGTCAGCTGTTGCTCCTTGCCGCTGGCGAGATCCCGGCGCCAGACGTTGAAATCGCCGCTGCGCTCGCTCAGGTAAAAGAGGCTGTCCCCCTTGTCGCTCCAGACCGGATCGGTGGCCGCCACCCGATCTTCGGTCAGCTGCTTGTGCTGCTTGCCATCAAACAGCCAGAGACGGGGTACCGCGAACGAGTGCTGATGCTTGCGAAAGGATTGATCCGCCGCGGGCATCTGATAGGCGATCCGCTCTCCGTGGGGACGGGCCAGGGTCGCAGGCAGCGGCAGATCGGCCTGCAAGGTGCCGCCGGTGATCGGGGTCCAGTAGAGCTCGCCCCATTGGTAGCCTTCCGCGACAAAATGGTCGGCATCGGGCGCACCCAGGCGCTGGCTGCTCAGCAGCAGTCGTTTGCCATCGGCGCTGAAGGCTTGCGGCAGATCGGTGCGCGAATCGCGGGTGAGGCGCACCATCTCGCCGCCGCTGGCGGGTACCACGAACACATCTTCGTTGCCGTAGAGATTGGCGGCAAAGGCGAGCTGTTTGCCATCCGGCGACCAGATTGGCCGCTGGCTCAGGTAGTCGCTGCCGGTGAGCGCCGTAGCGGGGCCACCCTCGGCACTGGCGACAAAAATGCGCCCCTGCCAGGTGAAGGCAAGCTGCTTGCCATCGGGGGAGAGGGCGGGCTCGCGCAGCCAGAGTGCATCGGCGGCGACACTGGCGGGCAGCCAGAGCAGGAGTGGCGAGAACAGCAGGGTGGCGAGGCGGCACGAAGAGCGCATGGCATGATCCTGTCGGGGAGTGGAGTGTTATCTTCGCCGATCATTGCCCCGGGTGCCAGCGCGATAATTTTTTGTATCTTGTTGTTTTAACTGTTAATTACCAATGCAAAATGACAGCGTTCAAGGAAGATGGCCTGGCTGCTGCAAGATATGTTTTGCCGGGCATATTGAGTATTGATGGCGATCCAATATCATGGCGCTCGCTCGCCGCTCGGCGGGCATCGTTCAGATGATCTGGTAACAAGAAAAGCCCGCACCAGAGGCTTGTCGAGGGATGGAATGAGAGCCGTATTACTGTGTTTGTTGGGGCTTTGGCCCGCATTGAGTTTTGCCTTTACCGAAAAAGCCGATTTGGTGGTGGTCAAGAAGTCGACCTATAGCCTGACCCTGATGAAGGATGGCAAAGAACTGAAGCGCTACTGGATTGCTCTGGGCCCGGCGCCCAAGGGGCACAAGCAGCAGGAAGGGGATCAGCGTACGCCGGAAGGACGCTACACCCTCGACTACAAGAAGACCAATTCCGGCTACTACAAAGCCATCCATATCAACTATCCGAACCTGGATGACATCAAGCGTGCCAATGAGCTGGGTGTTCGTCCGGGTGGCATGATCATGATCCACGGCCAGCGCAACAGCATTGGCAACCGCAGGGTTCAGCCTTCCAACTGGACCAACGGCTGTATCGCCATGCTCAATCACGAGCTGGATGAGGTGTGGGACGCGATTGATCCGGGTACGCCCATCGTCATCGAACCCTGATCCGCACAACGGGGGCCTTGTCGGCAGACAAGGCCCCCGTTCTGTTTGGGGTGTGATCCTCTCTCACGGATGTCTTTTTGAGACATTCGTATTGTTGTGAATGTCACTTCAAAAAAAGCCTGCAAATGGTGAGGATATGGGCTCTATCCGTGAAGGAGTGTCCCATGTCTTTGATCGAAACCTGTCAGCGCATCGTGCGCGATCCCCATCTCTCCGCTGCCCAGAAGAGCCACGCGCTGGCGCTGGCCGCCGAGAATGCGTTGCCCTACCCCGACCTGCCTGCCGCAGTCGCCGAGGCGATGGAGCAGGGATTTATCTGCGACATGTTCGAAGGGCACGCCCCCTACAAGCCACGTTATGTGCTGCCGGACTATGAAAAATTCCTGACTCAGGGCTCTGCCTGGCTGGAGCTGGCGGCGCCGCAGGATTTCGACGAGGCGCTCAACGCCCTGCGCATCCTCTATCACCATGTCCCCTCCGTCACCGGCATGCCGGTCTGGCTGGGGCGGCTCGACCATCTGCTGTTGCCGTTTGTCGGCGAACTGGATGACGAGACCCTCTATCGCAAGCTGAAGGGGTTCTGGATCTATCTGGATCGGGTGCTGCCGGATGCCTTCATGCACGTCAACATCGGGCCGGATGACAACCGCATCTGCCGCCTGATCCTGCGCATCGACAACGAGCTCAAGCAGGTGGCGCCGAACCTCACCTTTTTCCACGATCCGGAGCAGACCCCGGACAGCCTGCTGTTGCAGGCGGTGAAGAACATCGCCGAGTGCAGCAAGCCGCACATCGCCAACTACCCGATCCATCGCGATACCTTTGACCAGCGTGGTTTTGGCATCGTCAGCTGCTACAACGCCCTGCCGCAGGCCGGTGGCGCCAATACCCTGGTGCGCATCTCCCTCAAGCGGGTCGCCGAGCAGTGTCAGGGGATCGATGACTTCCTCGGTTGCCTGCTGCCCCATTACTGCCGCTTGGCCTCTCAGCTGATCGAAGCGCGGGCTGCTTTCCTCCATGATGAGTCCGGTTTCTTCGACAGCTTCCTAGTGAAAGAGGGGCTGCTGGATGAGGATCGTTTCGTCCCCATGTTCGGTATCTACGGCATGGCGGAAGCGGTCAATATCTTGATGGATAAAGAGAATCTGCCTGATCGCTACGGCCATGGCGAGGAGGCGAACCAGCTTGGCTATCGCATCTCGGCCCAACTCTCCGCCTATGTGACCACGACCCCGCAGACCCATGCCTGGGGTGGCCGCGCTTTATTGCACTCGCAAGGTGGCCTCAGCATCGATGTGGCTGTTACCCCCGGGGTGCGCATTCCCTACGGGCATGAGCCGGATCCGGCCAGCCATGTGCTGGCACTGGCACCGCACCACACTTATTACCATTCGGGGATCAGCGAGATCCTGACGCTGGATCCCACCATCCGCCAGAACCCGCAGGCGCTGTTGCAGCTCTGCAAAGGGGCGCTCGCTATCGGTATGCGCGAGTTCACCGCCAACGTGGCCGACAGCGATCTGGTGCGGGTGACCGGCTACATGATCCGCAAGAGCGACGTGGCCCGCTTCGCAGCCGAGGGGTCGCGCTTGCAGACCACCTGTCTTGGTGCCGAGGCGAGTGAAGTGACTGCCATCCGGCAGCGGGCACCGCGGGTGGTCGCCCACGAATCGACCATCTGCAAGTATTGAGCTCGAACCTGATGGCTGACGCCTTGCCAACACGCAGCGCCCTGGTGAGCAGGGTGCTGCCGTTCTCCTGTGTCGACGGGCCGGGCAACCGGCTGGTGCTGTTTCTGCAAGGGTGCAACTTTCGCTGCCCCGGCTGCCACAACCCGCACACCATAGGGCTGTGTGACGATTGCGGTGACTGCCTTGCGGTCTGCCCAAGCGGTGCCCTCACCTTGAGCGAAGGCAAGATACAATGGCAGGCGGCGCTCTGTACCGATTGCGACGCCTGTCTGGATGTCTGCCCGCGCAGTGCCAATCCCAAGACTGCCACCATGACGGTGGCCGACGTGTTGGCCCTGCTGCGCCGCTACGGCCCACTGCTGAGCGGGATTACCGTCTCAGGCGGTGAGGCGACTACCCAGCTCCCCTTTGTGGTTGCGCTGTTTGCCGCCATCAAGGGCGCGCCGGATCTGACCCATCTCACTTGCCTGCTCGACAGCAACGGTTCTCTGGCCGAAACCGGCTGGCAGCGGCTGCTGCCGGTGCTCGACGGCGCCATGCTCGATCTCAAGGGGTGGCGTGACTCGGTGCATCACACCCTGACCGGCTATGGTCGCGAGCGGGTGCTGGCATCGCTGCAACTGCTGGCACGCCACGGCAAGCTGACCGAACTGCGGCTGCTCCATGTGCCGGGCAAGAGCGATTTTCTGGACGCAGAGAGGAGGCTCGATCGCGGTCTCGCCGATTTTCTGCGCCAGCTCGGCGCTGTGCCCATTCGCCTCAACGGCTTTCGCCACCACGGGGTGCGGGGGGAGGCGGCGCAATGGCCAGAGGCTCACCAAACCGAGCTGGAACAGCTGGCCAGCCGTTTGCGTGCAGCGGGATTGGGGCCGGTCTCACTGCCTGCCTTGATGGGCTGAGTGGCTGCGTCATCCGGTGACCGTCATGGCGTGAGGTGCGGCATGGAAAGGCCGCAACTGTGATTTCTGTCTATTGGAGGGGGCGAGAACGGCGGCTAGAATAATGGCCATCTTCTTACCCCCTCAATGACAGATAATCATGAGTGAAAGCAAGGCGTTATATCGGGTTCAGTTTATTTGCCACAGCGAGCGCTACGAAGTTTATGTGCGCGAAGTCAATCAGGGCCAACTGTTTGGTTTTATCGAGATCGCCGATTTTGTTTGGGATAACCATACGGCGCTTATCGTCGATCCCAGTCACGAGAAGCTCAAGAGCGAATTTGCCGATGTGCGCCAGACCCTTATTCCCATGCATCAGGTGCTGCGCATCGATCAGGTGAAAAAGCAGGGGGCAGCTCGCATCACGGATCTGGGCAGCAACGTTGCCTCCTTCCCCAGCCCCATCTATACCAAACGTCCCTAGTCCCTGCTTGCCGTTGATGTTTCACCGCGGTGAAACATCAATCTCTGCTCGCTGTCGTCCGGCTCAGGGCTCAATCAATTCGCGACCCAGTTGCAGGATCCGCTGGCGGAACCAGTGACGGGCCGAGCCATCACCGGCCGGGCCATACCAGACCAGACTGTGACTCACCTTGCCGTAATCGAACGGTGCCGGACGCATCACCAGATCCGGCTGACTGGCCATGCAGGCCGCCCAGCCACCGATGGCGGTGAGGATCAGGTCGGTTTGAGGCAGCAGAGCCGCCGCGCTGGCAAAATCGGGCAGGGTGGCGCCAATCTGGCGACGCACCTGCTGCTGGGCCAGGCTCTGCTCGAAGAAGGGGTTGGCCAGCTCCTGATCCCGGATGGCGATGTGGCGCCAGCTCAGGTAGGCATCGAGATCCCAGGGTTTGGCCAGCGCGGGGTGGTCTTTGCGCAGCAGGCAGACCAGTTTTTCTTCCCGCAGGGTCTCCCACACCAGCCCGGGCTGGCGCGGCAACGGCTGGCTCTGGTCATGGGGCAGGATCACGAAGTCGAGTTTGCCCGCTGCCAGCGCCTCCAGCCCCTGTTCATCCTTGTTCCAGATCTCCGGCACCATGCCCGGCACCTCTTTCATCAGCTGACCCAGAATGGGGCCCACCGGCCAGGTCATCACGCTCTCGCGCAATCCCAGCCGCAATGTGCCCTGCCACTGCTGCGGGTTGAAGGCGTTCTGGCGAGTGAGGCCGTTCAGCTCCCCCAGTAGTCGATGCAGGGTGGGAGCCAGTCGCTCGGCCATGGGGGTGAGCAACAGCTGGTTTCCCTGACGGTAGAGCAGTTGATCCCCCAGCAGATCCCGCAGTTGGTTGAGGGTTTTGCTGACGGTGGAGGGGGTGGTGCAGAGCCGCTCGGCGGTGCGGGTGACGCTCTGGTTGTCGAGCAGCAGGTGCAGGGTGACCAGATGGCGACCTCCCAGCCTAGAGAGAGCGATCAGATCCATAGTGGCTCCTGAAATTGATGAAGATAAACAGGCTTGGAATCAGGGAGATTCAGCGTGACCTGCTGACATTCTCTCACAGCAGGGGGAGGGTGAGCAGACTCCTCAAGAGGTGACTGCGAACGCAACAGACAAAAAAGCCCCGCCAAAGCGGGGCTGATGCGGATTAGCCCTTGAGCACCGCCGCCATGGCGTCGGCTACGTAGTCGACGTTGCGGCTGTTGAGGCCCGCCACGCACATACGGCCGGAGCGCACCAGATAGACGGCGAACTCCTCGCGCAGGCGATCTACCTGCTCCGGGGTGAAGCCGGTGTAGCTGAACATGCCGCGCTGGTTGATGAAGTAGCTGAAATCTCGGCCTGGCACTTTGGCGCTCAACACCTCGAACAGCTTCTGGCGCATCGCCTTGATGCGGGTGCGCATCTCGGTCACTTCATCGACCCACATGGCGTGCAGCTCGGGCTGGCTCATCACCGCCGCGGTGATTTGGCCACCGTGAGTGGGAGGGCTGGAGTAGTTGCG
Source organism: Aeromonas sp. R9-2 (assembly GCF_040908025.1). Lineage (NCBI taxonomy): Bacteria > Pseudomonadati > Pseudomonadota > Gammaproteobacteria > Aeromonadales > Aeromonadaceae > Aeromonas > Aeromonas sp. R9-2. The sequence goes on along the minus strand of NZ_JBFOCX010000035.1, from coordinate 172,745 downwards.
GCGCACGGTGGCCTTCATCTGGCCCAGCACCCGGCCCGCCTCTTCGGCATCCTGGCAGATGACTGACAGGCCGCCACAGCGCTCACCGTAGAAGGAGAGGTTCTTGGAAAACGAGTTGCTGACGAAGAAGCTGACCCCGGCGACCACCATGGCGCGGATGGCATAGGCATCCTCTTCCAGTCCGTCACCGAAGCCCTGATAGGCAATATCCATAAAGGGGATAAGGTTCTTCTCGACCACCAGCGCGATCACCCGATCCCACTGGGCGCGGGAGAGATCCACCCCGGTCGGGTTGTGGCAGCAGGGGTGCAGCAGCACGATGCTCTTGGCCGGCAGGGTGCTCAGGCAGTCGATCATGGCATCGAACTGCACACCACCGGTGGCCGCATCGTAGTAGGGGTAGTCATGCACCTTGATGCCGGCTCCCTCGAACATCGCCTTGTGGTTGTCCCAGGTGGGATTGCTGACCCACACCTCGGAGGTCGGGAAGTAGCGCTTGAGCAGGTCGGCGCCAATCTTCAGTGCGCCGGAGCCACCGATGGTCTGGATAGTGGCGATACGTCCCGCCTTGACCGCTTCATGGTCGGCACCAAACAGCAGGTGTTGCACTGCGGTGCGGTAGTTGGCGGCGCCTTCCATCGGCTGGTAGGGGCGCGGGGCAGGGGCGGCGGCGCGCTGGGCTTCGGCCTGCTGCACCGACGGCAACAGCGGAATGCGGCCCTGCTCGTCGTAATAGAGGCCAATCCCCAGGTTCACCTTCTGCTCGCGGGTGTCTTTGTGGAAGGTTTCGACTAGCGTCAGGATGGGGTCGCCAGCATAGGCATCGACGTGTTCAAACATGGGGGATCCTTGAAATTGACTGTCCAGTAAAACCGGCGGTCAGCCGGGCTGGACATCATGGCGCAAAGCTGGCGGTGGCTCAAGCCCGACGCTGGTCGAGCCTGAAGGGATGTCGCCGCGATCCTGCTTACTTCAAATAGGATCGCAGGACGCTGACCACCTGATCCAGATCCTCCAGCCGCTCGGCCGGGGTGGCATCGGCGGCGCCGAGATGCTCGCGCATATGTCCCTCCAGCACCTCCAGCATCAGGCCGTTGACGGCTCCGCGGATGGCGGCGATCTGCTGCAAAATGGCGGCGCAGTCGCTCTCCTGCTCCAGCGCGCTCTCCAGCGCACCGGCCTGTCCCTTGATGCGGCGCACCCGTGCCAGCAGCTTTTTTTTGTCGTGAATGGTGTGGGACATGACGGATCCTCTCGATCAATAAAACTATACTGGGGTATAGTATATTGCATCATCGCTCTCAGGAGAAATCCATGTCATCCCTCGCTCAATCACACTGCCATCAACCCGTCATCCACGAGGGCAATCCGCTGGCCGAACAGAAGACCCGCTGGGCCGTATTGTTGACCGTCATCATGATGATGGCGGAGATTGGCGGCGGCTGGTTCTACAACTCCATGGCGCTGTTGGCGGATGGCTGGCACATGAGCTCCCACGCACTGGCGCTCGGTCTCTCTGTGCTGGCCTACCGCGCCGCCCGCCATTTCGCCAGCGACCACAGATTCAGCTTCGGCACCTGGAAGATCGAGGTGCTGGGTGGCTTCACCAGCGCCCTGTTGCTGGTAGGAGTGGCCGGGTTGATGCTGTTCGAGTCGGTGTTCCGGCTGCTCGATCCCAGCCCGATCCACTATCAACAGGCGATCGCCATCGCGCTGGTGGGGCTGCTGGTGAATCTCGCCTGTGCCTGGCTGCTCAAGGATGATCACGGCCACCATCACCATGGGCATGACCACCATCATGAGCATCACGGCCACGACCATCATCATGACCATGACGATCACCACGGCCATCAGGATCTCAACCTGCGCGCCGCCTATATCCACGTGCTGGCGGATGCGGCCACTTCCGTGCTGGCGATTCTGGCGCTGACTGGGGGTATGTTGTGGGGGGCCGACTGGCTGGATCCGCTGATGGGCATAGTGGGTGCAGGGCTGGTTGCTGTATGGGCTTGGGGCCTGTTGCGCGACTCCGGTCGGGTGCTGCTGGATGCCGAGATGGATACCCCGCTGGTGGCGGAGATCCGCGAGGTCATCGCCGAGCTGCCGGGCACTGATATCCGCGATCTTCACGTCTGGCGGGTAGGGCAGCAGCAGTATGCCTGCGTGCTCTCTTTGCTGATGGTCAATCCGCTACCGGCGCAGCAGATCCGCGAGCGGCTGGCGATCCATGAAGAGCTGGTGCATGTGACCATCGAGATCGCCAGCGAACAGGATAAATAACGGGGGCCGTTGGCCCCCTTGGTTTCAGTGCCGTTGGTTCCCTGATGTCAGTGCGGCTGCCCGGTGATCTCATCCTGGGGCTTGTGTTGCCACACAGCGCCGAGCAGCAGCTTGAGCAGTAGCCCGGGCGGGTTGTCCAGCAGCTTGCCGGACTCCAGCAGCAACTGACCATCTGCGCGAAACCCGAGGCTGGCATCTATGGTGCCATCCTCAGAGACCACCTGGATCAGGCCATGGAGGGCGGAGCGCTCGCCGGGCTGACAGCGCAGCCGCAGCTCGCGGGGTTCCCCCAGCAGGGTGAAGGCGCGGCTCAGCGGGGGCGAGTCTTCATAATCGGGCCAGTTGAAGAAGTGATACTGTTCGGCCAGGGCGCCAGCCTGCTGGCAGAATTGGTCGAACAGCTGCCCGATCGCCTGATACTCCTGATCGAGTCGTCTTGCCTGCTCTTCAATCCGTTTCATTGTTTACTCCTTGTCTATCCACTTGATCAGACATTGCTTTTCTGACCCCGTGACTGCCGTTTTCCAGATATGAGGCCAAATGGCCGCGAGGTCTGTGAGCCGGATCGAAGTTTCAATCTGAAAACGTTATCTTGTTGAAACTGGATGGTTTTTTTGCCCTTCCGCTCACATTTGAATCGATTGCCGCTGATTAATATGGCACCGCCTGGCAATGACCGGGTGCTCGACTATCGAGACTAACTACAGCGGGAATTATAAAAATATGGATATGAAAAAGACCAAAGTGGCGCTGGTAACAGCCTCACTGCTCGCGCTTTTGTCTGGCTGTAATGACAACAGCTCTGATGCCTCCGGTGTGAACCCCGTCCCCCCTACACCGCCTACACCTGAAGTCACCGATGGGCCTGTCGCTCGTCTGCCCAAAATGGATCCCCCGAAAGAGTTGCTGGTTGCCGGGGAGAATCAGGTGGTCATTGCGCTGGTGGATACCCAGTCGGCAGCCAAAGGGGCCAAGGCACCATTTGACAGCCACAGCCTGCACCTTTGGAACAACGACGCCTGCCAGGCAACGGCTGATAGTGGCCTGAATACCGGGTGGGATGACAAGAGCAAGACTCCTGCCACTGCCGACAGCTTTGGTCCGGCCTGGGTTGTTCCGCTCAAAAATGTGGAAGGGTGCATCAACTTTATCGCTCGCAACGGCGATCTGGCCAACCTGACCGGCAGCGATATGAAGGTGAGCTTCAGTGAGCATCCGGATCGCACCGTGGCCATCGTCGCGGGCAAGAAAGATCTGTTTGGCAGCCGTGCCGAAGCCTTTACCGCCGCCTTTGGCGTGGCGGGGGCCAGCGCTCATCTGATCGATGGTAATATCCTGATTTGGCAAGGAGGCAAGGACAAGCCCCACGTTCGCCTCTATTACAGCGACTCGGGCACCATCAAGGCCAATGCCGATGGGGTGTTCGATTTCCCCTATATCAGCTTGACCGCGACCGGCCTGACTGCCGAGCAGCAGGCCAAATATCCGCATCTCAAGGATGCTGCCGCCTTCGCCCTGCCTGCCGGTAAAGATCTCAAGCCCCTGCTCAAGGGGGAACTGGTGGCTATCGGCACCGATGCCGACGGTATCCTGCAAGGAGCCACCCTGGTGCAGAGCGCTGGCGCCCTCGATGCGCTCTATGCGACAGAGGCGACCAAGCTGAGCTATGGCGCCGTGGTAGAGGGTAACCGGGTGACCTTCCGCCTCTGGGCGCCGACCGCCAAGTCGGTCAAGTTGGCCCTCTACAACGCCAGCCACCAGAAGAGTGGTGAAGTGGCCATGACCTTCGACAGCGCCAGCGGCAGCTGGAGCTACGAGGGGGGCAGCGAGCTGATCGGCCAGTTCTACCGCTACGACATGGAGGTCTACCACCCGCTGAGCCGCAAGGTCGAGCGCTACGAGGTGACCGATCCCTACTCCCTGAGTCTGGCGATGAACTCCGAGTTCAGTCAGGTAGTGGATCTCGACGATCCGGCCCTGAAACCGGAAGGATGGGACAGCCTCAAGGCGCCACACAGCCAGCAGAACCCCGCCGATATCACCATCTATGAGGCCCATGTTCGCGACCTGACCGGCAACGATGCCTCCACCGATGAAGAGAAGCGAGGCAAGTTTGTCGGCCTGACCCAGCCTGACTCTGTACCGGTCAACCATCTGAAAGCGCTGGCAAAAAGCGGCGTCAGCCACCTGCATCTGCTGCCGGTGTTCGATATCGCTACCGTCAACGAGGATCCGGCCAAGGTGGCCAATCTCGGCGATGACTTCAGCAAGCTCTGTCAGGTCAATCCGGATGTGAAAACATCCAGATTTGGCGGCTATTGCGGTGGCGGTCAGACCGTGGGAGATGTGCTGGCCGACCTGCAAGGGGGCGACAGCAAGGATAATCCGCAGGTGCAGGAGCTCTCCGGCTATCTGCGCGGCGTCGACTCCTTTAACTGGGGTTATGACCCTTACCACTACACCACGCCGGAAGGCTCCTACGCCACCAATGCCGAGGGCACCAAACGTATTCTGGAGTTCCGCGAGATGGTCAAGGCCATCAAGCAGAACATCGGCATGAACGTGGTGATGGACGTGGTCTACAACCATACCAACGAATCCGGGCTCGGCCCCAAGTCGGTGCTCGACAAGATAGTGCCCTGGTACTATCAGCGCCTCAATCCGGAGACCGGCTCGGTGGAGAACTCCACCTGCTGCTCCAACACGGCGCCGGAACACGCCATGTTCGCCAAGCTGATGGATGACTCGCTGGTCACCTGGGCGCGTGACTACAAGATCGATGCCTTCCGCTTCGACCTGATGGGCCACCACCCGAAAGATCAGATGGTGCAGGCGCTGGCCGCAGTGAAGAAGGTCAACCCGGATATGTACTTCTACGGCGAGGGGTGGAACTTCGGCGAGGTGCAGGATGACAAGCGCTTCGTGCAGGCGACCCAGAAGCATCTGGGCGGTACCGGTATCGGCTCCTTCTCGGACCGCTTGCGCGATGCGGTGCGCGGCGGCAGTCCGTTCGACGGCGGCGATACCATTCGCAAGACCCAGGGCTTTGGCAACGGTGCTTTCGTCGATCCTAACGAAATGAGCAAGGTGGATCTGGCTACGGCCTTGCACCAGTCCGATCTGGTGCGGCTCGGCATGGCGGGCAACCTCAAGGAGTTCGTGCTGACCGACAAAGATGGCATGCCGAAGAAAGGCGCCGAGATCGACTACAACGGTCAGAGCGCCGGTTATGCCCAGGATCCGGTGGAAGTGCAGAACTATGTCGACAAGCACGACAACCAGACCCTGTTCGACAACCTGATCTACAAGGCGCCTGCCGGAGCCGATCTGGTGAGGATGCAGGGGGTCTCGCTGGCGACAGCCATGCTGGGTCAGGGCATTCCCTTCACCCACGCCGGTGTCGAGCTACTGCGTTCCAAATCCATGGAGCGGGACAGCTATGACTCGGGCGACTGGTACAACAAGGTCGACTACACCCTGGGCGACAACAACTTCGACAAGGGGTTGCCGCGCAAGGACAAGGATGGCGACAACTATCCGCTGATCGAGCAGGTGCTCGGCAAGCATGCCAAGCCGGGCTCGGCCGAGATGGCGCAGATGGTGAGCTTCTATCAGGAACTGGCGGAGCTGCGCAACTCCTCCCGCCTGCTGCGTCTGGGCAGCGGCGCCGAGGTGATCAAGCGGGTCGACTTCCGCAATACCGGCCCGGATCAGGTGCCCGGCCTTATCGTCATGACGGTGGATGATGGCGTCAGTGCCGGGGCGGATCTGGATCCGGCCATCGACGGCCTGGTGGTGATGATCAACGCCAGCAACCAGAGCCAGAGCATCGGCGACTTCCGTGACGGCAACGATCAGCCCATCGACCTGAGCGGTCTGCAACTGAGCTCTGCTCACCACGCCAACAACAGCATCGCCCGCGATGCCGCTGTCAGTGGCGGTACCCTGACGCTGGGGGCCTGGTCTGCCGCCGTGTTCGTCAAGCCGCAGTCTGGTGCACAGGGCGCGGGCCTGCCGGTCAGCAAGAAGACCGACCTGAGCACCCTGCCACCGTTTGGCAACACCGGTGTTTATCTGAAGGGGTTCCTCAATGAGTGGGGTAATACCAACCAGATGACCTTCAGCGGTAACTTCATGTACGAGTTCACTACCGAGGTGAGCACCGACAAGCTGGGTACCACTAACGTCAAGATCGCGGACGCCAGCTGGGGGCCGGTCAACTACGGCAGCTGTAACGCCGGTGACAAGCTGGTGGTCGGCACTCCGCTGACCCTTTGCAAGGGGGGAGAAACCGGCAATATCGGTGTCGATCTGGCCAAGGCAGGCAGCTACAAGTTTGTCTTTACCGCCATGAACAAGGACAAACCGACCCTGAGCGTCAGCTTCACCGAGCCGGTGCAGAGCTGCAAGGTGCTGGATACGGTGGCGGGCAATCCGCTCGGCTACAACCTGTTCGTCAAGGGTGAGCTTTCAGGCTGGAATGCCCAACCCCAGTACCAGCTGAGCTACAAGGGGATGGACGGTGATCTAGCCATCTATCAGGCGGCGTTCAACTATGCCGGCAGCACCGAGTTCAAGGTCGCCAACGAGGACTGGAGCAAGGAGTACCTGCTCAACGGTGGCGGCGCGTTGAACGCTGAAACCGGCTATTCGTTCGCCTTCTCCAAGGGGGGCAGTGCCAATAACAGCATCACCTTGCCGCAGGGGCTGTGGAGAGTGCTGGTGAAGGTTGACCCGGCTGGCGTCAAGGCAGGTACTGCCGTCATTCAGGAGTGCAGCGTCAAGTAAGCAAGCCATTGAGTCCGGGGGATGGCTCGGCGCCCCCGGGTTGAATTCCACCTTGCCAAGGGTGGGATAACTCCGAGAGAGTAAGCAAAGCGCGACTGCCGACCGGCAGGCGCGCTTTTTCTTTTACGGGGTGCCGTGAGAGAAATGAGAGGAAAAAGAAAAGCCGCCCCGGTTGGGGCGGCGGTTGTTATTCCACGGTTTCTGATGGTGCGGGATTAGCGCTTGCGCAGCAGACGCAGGGCGTTGGCGGTCACCAGCGCGGTGGCGCCGGTATCGGCCAGCACCGCAATCCACAGGCCGGTGATGCCGAGCAGGCTGGTGACCAGGAAGATGGCTTTAAGCCCCAGCGCCAGCGCAATATTCTGGTGAATATTGGCCAGTGCCGCCCGCGACAGCCGGATCATCGCGGCAATACCGCCGAGCTGGTTGTGGGTCAGCGCCGCATCGGCCGTCTCCAGCGCCACATCGGTGCCGCCCCCCATAGCGATGCCGATACTGGCCCGCTTCATGGCGGGGGCATCGTTGATACCATCGCCGATCATGGCAACCTTCTGGGTGCTGGCCAGCTTGGCGATCTCTTCTACCTTGTTTTCCGGCAGCAGACCGGCACGCCAGCCCATGCCCAGCTCGGTGGCGATCGCCTCGGCGGCACGGGGGTTATCCCCGGTCAGCATGATGCTGTTGAGCCCAAGCTGATGGAGTTCTTGCAGCGCAGCCGCCGCCTCGGGCCGGATCTGATCCCGCAGCGCCAGCAGGGCAACCGGCAACGCCTGAGCATCGCTGCTCTGGCAGAGCACCACAACGGTCTTGCCCTGCCGCTCCAGCGTACCAATCCGGGTCTGCTGTTCCACATTCAGGGCCGCCACCCGGCTCGGTGCCAGAAGTTGCCACAGTTCACCGTTGATGCGTCCTTCAACCCCCATGCCCGGCAGTGTGCGAAGGTCGCGGGCGTCGGCCAGAGTCAGCCCCTGCTCGCTCGCGCTGGCGACCACGGCGCGGGCCAGCGGGTGGTGAGAGCCCTGCTCGATGGCAGCCGCCAGCGCCAGCAGCTCGGCCTCCGGTTGGTCATTGAGGCTGACCAGTTCGGTCAGTTGCGGCTTGCCCAGCGTCAGGGTGCCGGTCTTGTCAAACGCCACGGTATCGATATGGGCCAATCGCTCCAGCGCGGCCCCGCCCTTGATTAGCGCCCCCTGACGGGTTGCCGCGGCCAGCGCCGAGGTGACTGCTGCCGGGGTGGAGATAACCAGTGCGCAGGGGCAGCCGATGAGCAGCAGCGCTAGTCCGCGATAGATCCACTCGTCCCAGCTCTGGCCGAAGGCGAGCGGCGGGATGATGACGACCAGCAGGGCGATCAGCATCATGGCCGGGGTATACCAGCGGCTGAAGCGGTCGATAAAGCGCTCGATGGGGGCGCGCTGGCTCTCAGCTTCCTCGATGAGGTGCAGGATGCGGTCGATGGCGTTGTTGCCGGGTTCGGACACCACCTCAAGGCGCAGCACCCGATCGGCAGCCAGACTACCGGCCGGCACCTTGTCACCCTGGCGGCGTTCCACTGGAATGGATTCACCGGTCAGGGCGCTCTCGTCAAAGGCGCCGAGGGCGTCGAGCAGACGGGCATCGGCCGGGAGACGCGCACCCGGAGCGATTTCGATAATGTCGCTGGGACGCAGCTCATCGGCAGCTACCTCTTCCCGCACCTCGCCCTCGGCAGTGGTACGGATCCGCAGCGCCTTGTCAGGCACCAGCGCCATCAGCGCGGTCACTCCGGCCCGGGCGCGCCCGGCGGCGTAGGCCTCCAGATGCTCACCCAGCATAAAGAGCAGCAGCACCATGGCCGCTTCGGCGGTCTCGCCGAGGAAGAGAGCGCCCAGGGCGGCGACCGTCATCAGGGTTTCGATGGCGAAAGGGGAGCCGCTTTTGGTCAGTGCCCACGCCTTGCGGGAGATGGGCCACAGCCCCCAGAGGGTCGCCAGAGTAAATAGCGGCTGACCGAACTCGCTCGGCAACAGGGCGGCGACCAGCATCAGGCCGGCCAGTGACAGGGGCTGCCAATATTTGCCCAAAAAGTTACCGAATAGATTGCCTTGCAGGGGCTGTTGTGAAGCTTGCTTACGGCCAGCTGCCTGTTTGTCAGCGCTTTCCCCCTTGAGCTGGAAACCGGCGGCCAGCACGGCGGCGGTGACGGGATCGGGGGAGAGACCGGGGGCCAGATCCACTACCAGCTTCTCGGTGGCAAACAGCACGCGCGCCTGTTGCACGCCGCTCACCCGGCTGACGGCGGTCTCGATCTTGCGGGCGCAGCTGGGGCAATCCATCCCCAACACCTGCCAGCTGTGGCGGCTGTTGCCTTGTACCGGTGCAACCAGCTGGTCGGCAGGGGGCATATCGTGCTCATGCTCATGTTTATGATCGTGAGCTGGCGATAAGGGGGCGCTGCAGCACGCTTGATCGTGACAGCTTCCTCGGGGAGGCTCTTCATCCCCGGGGGATTCATTGCCGTCACGGGATGCGTGCTCATGAGGCGTCTGGGTTGAACAGCAACTGACGGGCGTGGTGTTGTCGCAGCAGTGGCTATCGTGGTGATGTTCACTCTGGCCGGGGGCCGCCTTGCTGACGGCCTTGATGGGGGCGGCGTGCTGATGATTGCAGCAGGATTTGCTCATGATGAGTCCCTCTTGATGGATCCCGCCCCTGCGAGATCCCTGATTACTGAGAAGGAGTCTAAACCTTGGTGTTAAGTCCAAGGTCAACCCCTTTATATCCCTTGTCTTCGCGGGTGTTTGTCTGGTCCCGCCGCCCCTATACTGATCACCCGGATTTTTACTACACCAATAAAGGACATAACACATGAGCAACTCAGTCACTCTGCAAGGCAACCCGGTTTCCGTCGCTGGTCACTTCCCGGTCGCTGGTGAGCAAGCCAAGCCCTTCTCTCTGGTGGCCAAGGATCTCTCCGACGTGACCCTGGCAAGCTTTGCCGGTCAGCGCAAAATCCTGAACATCTTCCCGAGCGTCGATACCCCGACCTGCGCGACCTCTGTGCGCAAGTTCAACGAGCAAGCCAGCGCGCTGGATAACACAGTTGTACTGTGCATCTCCGCCGATCTGCCGTTCGCCCAGTCCCGCTTCTGCGGCGCCGAAGGTCTGGACAAGGTAGTGACCCTCTCCACCCTGCGCGGTGCGGCCTTTATGGAAGATTACGGCGTTGCCTTCTCTTCCGGTCCGCTGGTCGGTCTGACCGCTCGCGCCATCGTGGTGCTGGATGGTGACAACAAGGTGCTGCACAGCGAGCTGGTCGCCGAAGTGGCCGACGAGCCGAACTACGCTGCTGCGCTGGCCGTGCTGTAAGGCTGCAAGCCATAAAAAAATCCCGCTTCGGCGGGATTTTTTTATGCGGGAATTGTCTGTTCAGGGGGGGGCGGGCGGGGTGGTTGCCGCTTCAGCCTTGGCGGGTGGGGAGGGTTGCCACTCCACATAGGGGCGGTGGATCTTCTCGTAGATCTCGGCCAGTTTGCCGCTGGCGGCCAGCTGATCGATGGCTTGCAGGAGAAATTCGTCCATCTCATCACCTGCAGCCCCTTTCTGGATGATGAAGACATCCTCGAAATCCCCGAAAAATTCTCGCCTGATATTGGTCAGCCCCAGCTGCTTGAGCATCAGGTCGGCCTCCTCTTGCGCCCAGACAAAGGCGTCGATACGGCCTCGTGAGAGCTTGCGCAGTGACTGCTCGATACTCATCGAGCGCTGCACCGGGAAGGGCATATAGTCGGGAACGGCCTCGATCAGCAGATCCCGTTTGGTGGGCACTATGCCGTAGGCCATATCCGTGGTGACCGGATAGGCGGTATTGCTGTAAATCACATGGGCAACCTTGCCAAAGCTGCGGGTACTGAAGCGATAAGCCAGCATATCGATATCCTTGAGGTTGCGGATGGCGGGCAGCCCCAGGTCAGCCTTGCCGGAGATCACCCCAGCCATGGCACGGGCGATGGGGTAGATGGTGATCTTGATGGTTACATAGGGGTAGAGATCATCGATGGCGTGTACCAGATCGACAAAGGGGCCTGTCTTGTCGGCATTGATCAGCCCCGGCAGCTCGCCAAGGTGGGCATTGAGGATGCGCACAGGTTTAGACGGCTCGGGGGCAGCGTTGTTCTCCGGAGTCTGCGACAGGCCGAGAGTCGCGCTGCCGAGCAGGGTGACCACGAGCAGCAGAAGGGGGATATGTCTGGTCATGGCGTGTCTCTCTTGGTGATGGGTCAGCTAAAGTGTAGTCAGCCCGTCGCCAGCCCCCTCGGCCAGGCCATCATGGATAGGGTTTTACTTCTCGGCCCCCGCTCACTAGACTTCGCCTCCCACTTCTTTGTTGACGTAGCGCCATGACCTTTAGCGAACTTGCCCTCCATCCCTCTCTGCTTGCCTCTTTGCCCGCCACCTTGCAGACGCCGACCCGCATCCAGCAGCTGGCCATTCCGGCGACGCTGGCGGGGCAGGATCTGCTGGCGCTGGCCCAGACCGGCAGCGGCAAGACGCTGGCGTTTGGCTTGCCGCTGCTGCAACGGCTGGATCCTTCCTCCAGTCAGGTGCAGGGTCTGGTGCTTGTGCCAACCCGCGAGCTGGCGACTCAGGTCACTGCCGCGCTTGAAGAGGGCGCCGAGGCGCTGGGGCTGCGTATCGTGACGCTGTGTGGGGGCGTTGCGCAGGAGCGGCAACAGGCCGAACTGGCGCAGGGGCCACAGCTGCTGGTCGCCACGCCGGGGCGGTTGCGGGATCTGCTGACCCAACAGGTGCTGGGGCTGGATGGTTTGCAACTCTTGGTGCTGGATGAAGCGGATCGCCTGCTGGAGATGGGCTTTGCTCCCGACATCAAGGCGCTGCTCGGCTTTATTCCGGCGGATCGCCAGACCCTGCTCTTCTCCGCCACCTTGCCTGCCGAGCTGGAGACGCTGGCCAACGGCTTGCTGCGCGAGCCTACCCGTATCGAGGCAAACCCCCTCAACAGCGTGGTGAACGAGATCGAAGAGCGGCTCTATCTGGTCAACAAGAGCAGCAAGGTCCCGGCGCTCATCAGCCTGCTCAAGGAGCAGGCATGGCCGCAGGTGCTGGTCTTTATCAGTGCGCGGGATGATGCCGACGGGGTTGCCAGAAAGCTGGCCAAGGCGGGCATTGCGGTGGCCGCCCTTCATGGCGAGAAGGAGCAGGCGGTGCGCGAGCAGGCGCTCGGCGATTTCAAAGAGGGCAAAATTCGGGTGCTGGTGGCCACCGACCTGATGGCGCGCGGCATCCATGTGGAGGCGCTGCCGGTGGTGATCAATCTGGACTTGCCCGCCAGCGCCCCTGTTTACGTACACCGCATCGGTCGTACCGCCCGGGCTGGCCGCGAGGGGTTGGCCATTTCGCTGGTCTGCCATGGCGAGAGTGACATGCTGCAAGCCATTCGCACCCTGACCGGCCGCGAGCTGCCGTTGGGCGATCTGGCTGGATTCCCGGTTACCGACCAGCCTGCCAGCGGGGAGGGCAAGCGCCCCCCTCGTGACAAGCAGGCCAATCGCCGTACTCAGGCCAAACGCAGCGTCAAGCAGTTCAAGGGCAAGCGCTGACCTCAGGGTTTGCCTTGCTCCCGCGCGAAGAAGTCACGACGCCACTGGCTCAACACCTCCTCCTTGTGTTGTTGCCACAGCGCAGGATCCATCTGTTGTTGGCTGGCCGCCAGTTGCTGCTCGAGCTCGGCTAGCTCTCGCTGGTAGCGGCTGCGTTGATCGAGCTGCTGCTGGCGCGCCTCGGCAAACGCCAGCGTGGCTTCGACTTTCTCTGCGGGCAGGAAGTGATGGGCCAGGGTGGCCAGCTCCTCATCTCCCCACAGCTGACGGGCTTGCTGCAGGCGGGCATCCGGGTTGAACAGCTCGCCTGCCAGATCCGGATGATCCGCCGCCCACCTGTCCTGCAAGCGGCTGAGGGCGTCCAGCCGCTCGGCCAGCGGTAACTGCTCGCTCTCTTGCGCCAACTGATCCAGCGCCAGGGCATAGCGCCCCTGTAGCCGGATCAGGCTCTCCCCCTCGCTCAGCCACCCGGCCTCTGCTGCCTCCAGATTGCTCACACGCTGCACCAGCGGCAACTCGCTGTCGCTGATCTCGCTGGCAAGCTGGTTGATCAGTTCATCCGGCATCGCCTGCCAGCTGCTGGGCACTTCTTTGCTTTTGCCATCCATCCCCTCAGCGTTTGGCATGCGGGGAGGCGGGCTCCCCGGTACTGCTGGCAACTGTGGATTGGCCAGAGAGGGCGTCGCCGACCGTCCTGGCGATATCGGGGACTGCTCTTCCTGCCAGCCCAGATTCACCAGCAAAAGGGTCAGGATAGCCAGCGCCAGTATCCCGTAACGGCGAGTCATCGGCTGATCTCTCCCTTGACCGGGAAGTGGTCTGAGAGGTTGCTGGCGGGCCAGAGGCTGCCATCGCTGCTGCGCGGGATCCAGACCGTGTTGAGGTTGTGGCTGGCGCTGCCGTACTCCCGACTCACTACCAGATAGTCCAGATACTCGACGTTGGCGCCACCGGAGAGCGGGCCACCGGCATAGGGGTTGATCCTGGGATCGAAGGTGGCTTCGGTATAGCCGCCATAGGCGGGTTCATGGGCGTTCAGATTGGCCAGCATGTTGGCGTAGTCATCGGCAAACTTGCGTTTGTTGACGTTGAAGTCACCGCCGTAGATGACGGTGTCGCTGGCGGGGATCTTGAGGCTGGCAGCCAGAGAGCGGATCTGACCGAACTGGATCTGCCGCAGCTTGCGGGCCTCGTCGGTGTCAAAGCTGGCGGTGTGGGTGGCGAACAGGTGCCACGCCTTGCCCCCCTTGATCACCTCGGCGTACATCACTCCCTTGTCGGCGAAGCAGTCGGTGCCGGTGCATTGGGGATAGACCAGCTGGGCCTCTCGCACTATGGGATAGCGGCTGACGATCACCACGCCGCCGTCATGAATGTTGACCCCAGGCTTGTCGAGAACCTTGGTCTGATAGGGGTACTCTTTCGCCAGCGCCTGCAAAAAGCCTTCGCGGCGGCCATCGAACACCTCTTGCAGCAGCAGGGCGTCATAGCCCTTGAGATAATCAGGCAGCAAGGTCAACCGATCGCCGATGCTGGAGGCGATCACCGGCAGTGCCCAGACGTTGTAGCTGGCCACCTTGAGCCTGTTTTCTGCCGGTTCCGGTTGCTCCCGTTTTTGGGGGGGCGTGATCATATAGTGCAGATCGTCGTAGCGGCCGGTGAACTTGGCGGCAAAGGCTAGCTCTTGTGGCCCCGTAACACGGTGGATCGCCCGATCGTTTTGCCAGCCAGATGCGCCGGTTGGCGTTTCGCCACCGTGCTGCAAGGTGGTGTTCCACCAGGTTCCCTCCATCAGCTGGTTGAGCCGATAGACGTCGCCACCCGCTGTGGTCACACGGGTTTCGAACAGATAGCTCTTGCCCGCCTTGATCCCCTCATAGCGATTGAAGCTGAGTACCATGGCGCTCTCCCATGGGCCCAGCTCGGTGCGGTGCTGCAGCCACTGACTGCCGGGTTGCAGCTGGCCGCTGCCGCTTTGGCGGATGTCGATCTGAAGCGGTTCAGGACTGTTGTTGGTGAGATAGACATCGGTATCGGCCAGTGCCAGTTGCGGGAACTGGCTGACCAGCAGCAGGGCGGCATAACTGAGGGTTTTCTGCATCACAGGATCCTTTTGGTTGCAGGGCAATGGAAAGTGACTGTTATGGCGAATGCAGAGGTCAGTTTGTTTACATTTTGGTTACAAGTAAATGAATTGGTTTTGTTTGGAGCTTTGTGGAGGTGTAAAGCGATTGAGGCAGCACGCTTAAAGAGAGAGGGAAGAGCGAGGGAAGGCGCCCGTGTCAGGCGCCTTCAGGAGCTAGTGCTGGGCCAGCGGGTAGGTGAAGAGCGTCAGATGGGCGAAGTTGAAGGCGAAGTGGATCAGGATGGCCACGGAGAGTCGCCCGCTGAGCTGGAATGCCAAGCCGTAGCAGCAGCCTGCCAGGGTAGCAAACAGTGCCAGCAGCGGGCCACCGGGCAGGTGGATGGCTCCGAACAGTAGCGCGGCCACGACGATGCCAATCCAGGGGCGGTAACGCTCGGTCAGCTCCTGCTGGATTGCGCCGCGAAACAGCGCCTCTTCCGCCACGCAGGTGAACAGCAGATTGTTGAGTGCAAACAGCCACCACCAGTGGGGCAGACCCACTTCCGGTTTCAGTGCCCCCAACTGCCAGGCGATGACCAACAGAGCTCCCAGCGGCAGCAGTAACAGGGCCAGCGGTCGCCAGCGGATTGCGCCCCCCTTGCCCAGCAGCATCGGGCAGGCCAGCAGCAAGCCAAAGAGCAGCAGCGGTTTGTCGAGGTTCAGATACATGTTGAACGGCACGCTGGCGGGGCCTGCCAGCGCCTGATCCAGCACCTTGAGATTGTTGAAGCCGGGGATCAGGTGCAGGGTCAGCGCAATCGCCCAGAGGATCAGCACCA
This sequence comes from Aeromonas sp. R9-2, assembly GCF_040908025.1. NCBI lineage: Bacteria > Pseudomonadati > Pseudomonadota > Gammaproteobacteria > Aeromonadales > Aeromonadaceae > Aeromonas > Aeromonas sp. R9-2. The sequence goes on along the minus strand of NZ_JBFOCX010000035.1, from coordinate 157,173 downwards.
CTCTGGCCGCCATCGCCCAGCGGGCGGGGAGGGTTGGCGTACGCCACGCAAGCAGTAATCCTGCGACCGAGACCAGCAGGGCGGGTAGCGTCATTCGGTCAAGCCACAGTGCCAGCAGCAGGGAGAGTCCCAGCAGAGCAAAGGAGGGAAGACGTTGGCGGAAGAGGGCAAGCAGCACGGCCAGCGCCAGCGCGCCCCAGATAAATGAGTCGGGGAGGGGTAACATTGGATCTCCTTGATCGAGGCAGGCGGCAACCTTAACAAGAGGGCGTCAGCAGGACAACCGCACAGGAGGTGGTCGGATCCCTTCTCTATACTCATCAACAGGGTAAAGGGAGAGCAGCTGATGAAGCACTGTCTGTGGTTGTTGTGTTGTTGGTGTGTCTGGCTGCAGGCCGCACCCTTGCTGCTGGTGACCGGTGAGTTCACCCCTTATACCGGCAAAGCCCTGCCTGACGGCGGCGAGAGCACCCGGCTGGTGACGACCCTGCTGCAAGAGGCCGGGTATCGGGAGATCCAGGTCGACTACCTGCCCTGGCCCCGCGGCTATCAGTTGACCCGCAATGGGTTGGTCGCGGCCACCTTCCCCTACGCCTGGACTGCCGAGCGGGCCAAGCTCTTCCACTACAGCGCTCCCATTCATATTGATCGCCTCTCCTGGTTCACCTATCGGGGGAGTGAGGCCATTCAGGCTGGCCGCTGGCAAGGGCTGCGAGTCTGCATTCCGCTGGGGTGGAGCACCAGCCATGCCGACGGGGTGATCAAGCGTTTCGGGCTGGATCTGCAGCGCCCCAAGACCCTGGTACAATGTCTACAACTGCTGGATCGCAAACGGATCGATCTGCTGCCGATGAACGAGACGGTGACCCGGGATGCCAGCCGTCAGCTGTTTGGCGATCCCTGCCATCTGCAGGCATTGCCCCACTTTCGCCAGAGCGACACTTTTTATCTGATCATTTCACGGCAGTACCCGGAGGCCGCCAGCCTGCTTGAGCGCTTCAATCATGCCCTGGCTGCCGCCCGTGCCGATGGTCGCTATGACCAACTGGTCTCCCGAGCCGGAAAGGGGATCGATTGCCGTTGAGAGTGCACGGCCGGAAAACAAAAAGCCGGAGCAGTGGCTCCGGCTTTCTTTATACCTTCAGGGGCGATTAGCGGCCTGATTCGGCAATCACGCGGGCGATGATATCGGCGCGCTTGCCGGCTTCCAGTTCGCCCAGGGCGATCAGGCCAGCCTTGAAGATGACATTCTTCGGCAGGCTGACGTCGTCCAGTGTGGCGATCGCTTCAACGTGCATGCCGTTCAGGCGGCTGGCATCGCGCGGGCTCAGGTTGACCTGAGTGTTCATCACCTGCTTGCCTTTCTTCTTGGCAGGTGCAGCCGCTTTCTTGGTGGATTCCTGTTCTTCTTCTTCCGGCAGTTCGTCATCAAAATCGTAAATAGACATAGTCAATCCTGTTGAGTTAGGCAAAAGGGCACGTTTGCCCGACATAGTAATCCGACATTGGGTCAATCAGCCCATATCCTCGTTACGGATAAAGGCGCGCCAGGAGGTGAGCACCTGGGCAAAATCTTCCAGCCCGCACATGGCCAGCTGTTCATCATCGTAGTAGGCGAGATCGTCAAGATCCTCACCCAGCTCGATATTGAGGGCGTTGGCTTTCACCTCCGCCTCTTCATGGGTCAGCAGCAGGGAGTAGTCACCGCCGTTGAGCCGATATTCGACTCGAGTACGGTTGGAGAGCTGATCAATGATGGAGAAGAGCTCGTCGAGCTTCTCCTCATCCTTGCCAACCTCGTCGATCAGCCACTGACCGATGGCTTCATGGCCCATGGAGAACCGGGCGCGATAGCCACCAAACGGGTCGCGGCGAAATTCATAATCCATAGCACAGTCCAGATCGGAGGGATGGGCCATCACGGGCAGGCGGGTGCAAGCACGCAATTCCTGCTCCATGGCGGGGCACACATCGGGTAAAGTGGCCTATTCTAGCGATCCCCCTCTCGCTTGTCTTGATGATGTGGCATCTTTGCGCCCATGTGCCCTGAATCGGCCCGTGGTGGCGCTGCCAGATCAGCCCCTTGTCCGGAGATGTTATGCAGCTAAACGATAATCTTGCCCGCCAGATCGTCGCACGGGCGATGAAGATCCTGTCGTTCTCGGTCAACGTGATGGACGAACACGGCCTCATCATTGCGTCCGGCAATCCGGAGCGGATCCATCAGCGCCACGAAGGGGCCGTGCTGGCATTGACCGAAAACCGGGTGGTGGAGATCAGCGAAGCGACAGCCCTGCAGCTCAAAGGGGTGCGACCCGGCATCAATTTGCCCATCTCCTATCAGGGGGAGCTGATCGGGGTGATCGGCATTTCCGGCGATCCGGAGGAAGTGCGTGCTTACGCCGAGCTGGTGCGAATGACGGCAGAGCTGATCCTGGAGCAGGCGGCGCTCACCGAGCAGTTGCAGTGGGACAAGCGCCACAAGGAGGAGCTGGTGTTGCAGCTAATTCGGGGCGAGGGGCGAGTCGATCAATTGCAGCAGGCGGCCCGCTTTCTCGGGCTGGAGTTGGCCCAGCCTCGGGTGGTGGCCGTGCTGGCGCTGGAGGAGGCGGATCCGGCGCGTCTGCGAGAGCTGGTTCATCAGCTGGAAAATCCGGAGCGGGACAATCTGGTCGCCATCAACGGGCTCGACGAGATAGTGGTTCTCAAACCGGCGCAATTGAGTGAGGGCGTCTGGCAATCGGCGCAGGAGCGCAGCCGGATCAAGCAACTGCTGGCGCGGATTCCCCACTTCAAGGTGCATATCGCGGTGGGCGATTACTTCGCCGGGATCGACGGGCTGGCTCGCTCTTATCAGACGGCGCGCGATACCCTGCGCCGTGGCATGCGCCAAGCGCCGCGCAAACAGGTCTACTTCTTTGAGGATTACCGTTTGCCGGTGCTGCTCGGCAGTCTGGCGGACTCATGGCAGGCGGATCAGCTGCGCACACCGCTGCAGAAACTGGCCCGGGAAGATGGCAAAGGGGCGCTGCAGAAGACCTTGCGCCACTATTTCTTGCAGGATTGTGATCTGCATCGCTGTGCCGAAGCCCTGTTCATTCACCCCAATACCCTGCGCTATCGGCTGGGGCGGATAGAGCAGATAACCGGGTTGAATTTCAACAAGTTAGACGACAAATTTTTGCTCTATCTCGGCCTTAATCTCGACTTGTGATTGTAAAGTTAGACAAAAAACCACTTTTAAATGACGCAATTTTTGGCTATTCAGCCAAAGCATTCTGATTGCAGATCTCCATAATGGCGGCCATTCACTCCCATTGAAGGTGTCCGTCATGATCCCGGTTACAGCCCTTGGCGCCATCGCGGCGCTCTCCATCGCCATCATCCTCATTTTGAAGAAGGTGCCGCCCGCTTACGGCATGATCGTGGGTGCCCTGGCCGGTGGCCTGATTGGCGGTGCCGATCTGACCCAGACCGTCGCCCTGATGATCGGCGGCGCCCAGGGGATCACCACAGCTGTGATGCGGATCCTGGCGGCCGGTGTACTGGCGGGCGTGCTGATCGAATCGGGTGCAGCCACCACTATCGCCGAGACCATCGTCAAAAAGCTCGGTGAAACCCGCGCCCTGCTGGCGCTGGCGCTGGCAACCTTGATCCTGACTGCGGTTGGTGTCTTCGTGGATGTGGCCGTTATCACGGTTGCCCCCATCGCGCTGGCTATCGCCCGCCGTGCCGATCTCTCCAAGGCGGCCATCCTGCTGGCGATGATCGGCGGCGGCAAGGCGGGTAACGTCATGTCCCCCAACCCCAACGCCATTGCTGCGGCTGATGCCTTCCATCTGCCCCTCACCTCTGTGATGGCGGCGGGCATAATTCCGGGTCTGTTCGGTCTGGTGATGGTCTACTGGCTGGCCAAGCGGCTGAACAACAAGGGCAGCAAGGTGGCCGCCGACGAGGTGGTGAGCTTTGCCGGTGCCAAGTTGCCGAGCTTTGCCGCCGCCATCAGCGCGCCGCTGGTGGCCATCCTGCTGCTGGCTCTGCGTCCGGTCGCCGGTATCGTGGTGGATCCGCTGATTGCACTGCCGCTCGGTGGTCTGGTTGGTGCCCTGATGATGGGTAAATTCAGCAAGGTGAACCAGTTTGCGGTCTCCGGCCTCGCTCGCATGGCACCGGTGGCCATCATGCTGCTGGGTACCGGTACTCTGGCGGGCATCATCGCCAACTCCGGCCTGAAAGATGTGCTGATCAGCGGCCTGACCGCCTCCGGTCTGCCCTCCTACCTGCTGGCCCCCATCTCCGGTGCTCTGATGTCGCTGGCAACCGCTTCGACTACCGCCGGTACCGTAGTGGCTTCCAACGTATTCAGCTCCACCCTGCTTGAACTGGGGATCAGCAGTCTGGCCGGAGCGGCGATGATCCATGCCGGTGCCACCGTGTTTGACCACATGCCCCACGGCTCTTTCTTCCATGCCACCGGTGGCAGCGTCCACATGGGGGTGGGGGAGCGCCTGAAACTTATCCCTTACGAAACTGCAGTCGGTCTGACCATTGCCACTGTCTCCACCCTGATGTTTGGCGTGTTTGGCCTCGCCTAAGGAATTGATATGAAAATTGTTATTGCCCCCGATTCATTCAAGGAGAGTCTGAGCGCCATGGCGGTGGCTGATGCCATCGAGGCTGGTTTCAAACAGGTGTTGCCAAACGCCACCTACGTCAAATTGCCTATGGCCGATGGCGGTGAGGGCACGGTGCAATCGCTGGTCGATGCCACCGGTGGCCGCATCCTGCCGGTCGAAGTGACCGCCCCCCTTGGCAACAAGGTGCAGGGCTTCGTCGGCCTGCTGGGTGATGGCGAGCGCGCCGTCATCGAGATGGCCGCCGCCTCCGGCATCCATCTGGTGGCGCCCGAGCAGCGCAATCCGCTGCTCACCTCCAGCTTCGGTACCGGTGAGCTGATCCTGGCTGCGCTGGAGATGGGGGTGAAACATCTGATCCTCGGTATCGGCGGCAGCGCCACCAATGACGGCGGTGCCGGCATGATCCAGGCGCTCGGCGGCAAGCTGCTCAAAGCGGATGGTGCGCCTATTGCTCTGGGTGGCGCAGGTCTCAGTGAGCTCGCGACCATCGATCTGAGCAGTCTGGATCCGCGTCTGAGCGATCTGGTTATCGAGGTAGCGTGCGATGTGAACAACCCGCTCTGCGGCCCGAAAGGCGCCTCTGCGGTGTTTGGCCCGCAAAAGGGGGCGACCCCCGAGATGGTGGCGCAGCTCGATGCCAACCTCTCCCGTTATGCCGACTGCATTGAGCAGGCCCTTGGCAAGCAGGTGAAGGATATTCCGGGGGCGGGTGCTGCCGGTGGCATGGGGGCCGCGCTGGTCGGTCTGCTAGGTGCCGAACTCAAGCCAGGCATTCAGATCGTCATCGAAGCGCTGAAACTGGCCGAGGAAGTGGCCGATGCGGATCTGGTCATCACCGGCGAAGGTCGTATCGACAGCCAGACCATCCATGGCAAGACGCCAATCGGTGTCGCACGTTGCGCCAAGCAGTTCGGCAAGCCGGTGATCGGTATCTCCGGTTGCCTGACCGACGATTGCGGTGTGGTACATGATCACGGGCTGGACGCGGTATTCGCCGTGGTCAACCGCGCCATGTCTCTGCCGGAGGCGCTGGAGAGCGCCAGCACCAATATTCAACTCACCGCGCGCAACGTAGCAGCGCTCTATCAGCTCAAGGGCTGATCCGGTTCGGCCGATGCGCCCCATCGGCCACTCAATATCCCCGTTTGGGGCATCTCCCATCCCGAGAGATGTCTGACTGCCCTGGCACTTATTTGCCGATCCATCGTGATCGGCTCTTTTCTTTCTGCTCCTTTGTCTTGCCACACTTTTGACTCTATGGGTCAGCGCGGTTTTGATAGGCGCATCTCTCCCTTTACGGCATAGTGGTCGTACCAAGTACAAGGAGAGACTCATGTTCCTGCTGACCCTGGGGGTTGCGCTGTTTACCCTGATCCATCTCTACCCCTGTTTTGCGGTGGCCCATCGGGCGCGGCTGCGCGAGCGGCTGGGTGAGAATCGCTACAAGGGGCTCTTCTCCCTGCTGGTGTTTGTCGCCATCGCCTGCATCATCGCCGGTTGGCGCTCGGCCAGCTCGCTGCCGCTCTACTTCCTGCCCAAGTGGGGGCCGATGACCATGACGGTGATGATGCCCTTTGCGCTGATCCTCTTCTTCTCCGGCCAGGGGCCCAACCATCTGCGCCGCTGGCTGGTGCATCCCCAACTGCTCGGTACCCTGCTCTGGGCGGTGGCCCATCTGCTGGTCAACAGCGAGGCGCGATCTCTGGTGCTGTTTGGCGGCATCGGGCTGTGGGCGCTGGTGAGCATGGTCTGGATTTCGGTGCGGGACTGGCAGCGATATCCCCGCCCGGCGGCTAACTGGACAGGCACTGGCATCAGCGTCGGGGCGGGCCTGGCTGCCACCGCGCTGCTGGTGTTCTGGGGCCACGGCTGGCTGACCGGCATTCCATTGCATTGAGAGTGAACTGCGGCTCTGGTAACCGCGTATGATGGACAAAACAAAAGGAGTCTTGGCGATGAAATGGTTCACTCTGTTGCTGTTATTGGGGGCTGGCGCGGCCTCTGCGGCGTGCCCCGATTATTTCAATGTGGAGATGCGGGAGCTAAACAACTCTCAGCGCCACAACCTCTGTCAGCTGACCGAGGGCAAGGTGGTACTGGTGGTCAATACCGCCTCCTACTGCGGCTACAGCGGTCAGTTTCGCGATCTGGAGAAGCTCTACCAGAGCTACAAGGATAAAGGGCTGATTATTCTGGGTTTCCCCTCCAACGATTTCTGGCAGGAGGCGGGCAACGAGACCAAGACCGCCGAGGTGTGTCGCCGCGACTATGGCGTCACCTTCCCGATGTTCAATCGGGTAGCGGTGCGGGGCTCCGATGCTGTGCCACTGTTCAAGGGGCTGGCGGCGGCCGCTGATGGGGATGAGCCGAACTGGAACTTCCACAAGTATCTGGTGGGGCGCGATGGCAAGCTGATCGCCAGCTACGGCGCCAACCAGAATCCGGCTGACGACCCCCTCAAACTGCAGATCACCCGGGCGCTGGGGCTCTGACCCTATTCCTTGGCGGGCGGCTCTGGAATAATGGGCTCCCGCCACTCAATCCGGTTATCTTGTGCTGCAACGTCTTCCTCAAATGGTGATCTTCGATGCGCTGGTGCGCGAGCAGGGGATCTCTGCTGCCGCCCGTTGTCTCGGGGTCTCCAAATCCCATATCAGCAAGCAGTTGGCGCTGCTGGAGACCACTCTTGGCGCCCAGCTGGTACAGCGCACCACCCGCCGCTTCGTCCTGACCGAGCTGGGTCAGGAGTATGCCCGCCACTGCCATGCGCTGGTGGCGGTGGCGCAGGAGGCGGACTCCATGATCGCCGAGCGGCGCGGCAAGGTGAGCGGTGTGCTCCATCTCGGGGTGGGCCAATCCTTCGGCCGTCTGCACGTCATTCCCCATCTCAAGGCGTTTCAGGATCGCTATCCCGAGCTGGAGCTGGAAGTCTCGCTGTTCGACCATAGAACCAATCTGGTGGATGAGGGGCTGGATCTCTGGCTCACCACCTATGAGGACAAGCCGGAAGGGCTGGTGGGACAGCGGCTGGCCGACATTGGCTTCGTGGTGGCAGCTTCGCCGGATTACCTGCTGAGCCACGGCACGCCGCTTCATCCCAAGGATCTGGCCCAGCACAACTGCATCACTTACCAGAGTCGGGAGCGGCGCTATCACCAGTGGTCGTTTCGCCAGGGCAAGGAGCGCCAGACGGTGCAGGTGGCGGGCAACTATCGGGTGGATATGGCGGAGGCGGTGCGGGATGCGGCACTGGCCGGGCTCGGTATCGCCTATATTGCCAACTACTTGCTGGACAAGGAGTTACAGAGCGGCAAGCTAATCCCGGTGTTGCCAGGGTGGCGACCGAACCAGCAGATGGCGGTACACGCCGTTTATGCCCGACGCGAACATCTGGATCCCAAGATCCGTCTCTTCATCGATTTCCTCAAGGCCCGCTTTGGCCCCGAACCCTATTGGGAGCAGCGACTGGCCCCCTGGCTCGGGGGTAAATTGTCCGGCAGTGAGGAATGATTGTTTCCATATAAAAACTCTCGATTTCTCCTGATACTAAAATCGAACCAAATCAGCCAGTTGGCGCAACCGATATCGTGCAAACGTTTTTTCTAACAGGGTTGTAACCAAGCGGACTTGCAGTGACGGGGGGAGAGGCGCAGAATCCGCGCCCATCTTTTGCCCCACCTGATGGAGTCCCTATGATTGCCCTGCTCGGCATCCTGAGTATCCTGGCGCTTGCCGTCATCTGCTCTGATAATCGTCGTCGTATCCCGTTGCGAACAGTTGGCCTTGCCCTCTGCCTGCAAATCATGTTTGCCGGTCTGGTGCTCTGGCTGCCTGCCGGTCAGCAGGTGCTGAACGGGGTCAGCGAGAGCGTAAGCAGCGTGATTGGTTACGGTCAGGAGGGGATCGCCTTCCTGTTCGGTGATCTGGCCAAGTTCAAGCTGGGCTTCATCTTTGCCTTCAACGTGTTGCCGGTCATCATCTTCTTCTCCGCGGTGATCGCCATCCTCTACCATATCGGCATCATGCCGCGGGTGATCGCCCTGCTGGGCGGCGGCTTGCAGAAGCTGCTGGGCACCGGACGCGCCGAGAGCCTCTCCGCGACCGCCAACATCTTCGTTGGCATGGTGGAAGCGCCGCTGGTGGTCAAACCCTACCTCTCCAAGATGTCCGATTCCCAGTTCTTCGCGGTGATGAGCTGTGGTCTCGCTTCCGTCGCCGGTGGCACCCTGGTGGGCTATGCCAGCCTCGGGGTTGAGCTGAAATACCTGATCGCTGCCGCCTTCATGTCGGCCCCTGCCGGTCTGGCGATGGCCAAAATCCTGGTGCCGCCGGGAGCTGAAGAGGTCGATCACCATCAGGATGTAGAGATCCCCCGCGCTACCAACGTGATTGAAGCGGCGGCCGATGGCGCCATGTCAGGCCTCAATATTGCGGTGGCGGTTGGTGCCACCCTGCTGGCCTTCGTTGGCGTGATCGCCATGCTCAATGGACTTCTCGGCTGGGCTGGTGGTCTGGTAGGGCTGGATCTGAGCTTCCAGATCATTCTGGGTTGGCTGTTTGCCCCCGTCTCCTGGCTGATCGGTGTGCCCTGGGATCAGGCGCAAGCCGCTGGCGCCCTGATCGGTACCAAGATCGTGGTCAACGAGTTCGTCGCCTTTATCGGTCTGGTGCAGGATCAGACCCTGAGCGAGTCGAGCAAGGCCATCGTGACCTTCGCCCTGTGCGGCTTTGCCAACATCTCCTCCATGGCGATCCTGATCGGTGGTCTGGGCTCCATGGTGCCGGAGCGCAAATCCTTCATCGCCCGTTACGGCATGCGCGCCATTCTCTCCGGCGTGCTGGCGAACCTGATGAGCGCCTGTCTGGCCGGCCTGTTCCTCGCCATGTAACAGTCGCGGTACGGAATAGATGTAACAAGGGCGCCCTCATGGCGCCCTTGTCATATGGATAAAATGAAGCCCCGGCCTTGGTCGGGGCTTCTTGTTGCTGCTCAGTCGACGTAGAAGGTTTGCTGGAAGCTGAGGTTCTGTTGCTGCCCACCGCCCATGATCTTCAGGGTGAACTGATAGGTATCTTCGTTGCGGTAGGGGAGGGTCGCCAGATAGTAGATGGCATCCCCCTCTTTTACCTCCTGAAAGTTCAGGGTGCGGATGGTGCCGGTCAGGTTCTTGGCCTCACCGGTGATCCCCACGGCTTGCGCCACTTTCTGCTTGTCCTGTACCGCGATATTGATGATGGCGTTGTAGCGGCTGCGCTCCAGTCCATACGCCTTGGCGACCTCCGGTGTGAGGAAGCTGGAGTTGAAGGCGTTGTAGTGCACCAACCAGGGCCCCAGCTCCTTCATCTGTTCTGCCTTGAGCGGCAGGGTCATCAGCAGTGCCAGCAGGCCACTCATCCAGGCTGTTTTCATCTGTCATCCCTCTCATATCTACGGTTGGCGCAGGCCGATTCATTCAGCCTTGCGTGTCATTCAGCAGCGCACTCACTTCTTGCGGCAACTGTTTGGGGCTGTCGATGGCGACGGTTTTGTGTCGCCCCAGCTCGCCCCGCACTATGGTGATCTGTCCCTTGGCCACCTTGAACTGCTTGGCCAGAAACTTGATCAGATGGCTGTTGGCCTGGCCATCAACCGGCGGCGCCGTGATGGCCACTTTCAGCTCTTCGCCATGCAATCCGATGATCTGATCCCGACTCGCCTTGGGCTGGATCACCAGATGCAGTACCAGTTCATCCCCTTGTTGCAGGACGGCTGGCATCAAATCATCCACCACAGCTGGCCGAACAGGTCACCCAGCAGGTAGTTGATGGCTTGCAGGCCGATAAAGGCGACCAGCACCGAGAGATCCAGTCCGCCCAGTGCCGGCAGTACGCGGCGGATAGGGGCGAGGAACGGCTCGGTTAGCTGATGCATCACGTATTCGATGGGGTTGCGGCCCTGGCTGACCCAGCTCAGGATGGCGCGGATCAGCAGTACCCAGAAGATCATCGAGCCCGCTTTCTTCAGCACGGTCAGCGCGGCAAACAGGCTGATGCTGAGCCAGTCCGCCAGCAGTACGTTCATGCTCTTGAGCAGGGCCAGCTTGAGGAAGGCGACAGCCAGCGCCAGCACCACGGATGCGAGATCGATGCCGCCAAAGCCCGGGATCACACGGCGCAGCGGGATCACCAGCGGATTGGTCAGCTTGACCACCATCTGGCTCATCGGGTTGTAGAAGTCGGCACGGGCCCACTGCAGCCAGACGCGCAGCAGGATCACCATCAGGTAGAGATCGAAAACGGTGTTAATCAGAAAGTAAGCAGTGTTCATCTGGGCTCCTGTTAGAAGAGGGTTTCCATTTCGGTGGCGCGAGCAACGGCCGCCTGCATGGCTTGCGCAGTCAGCGGCATCAGCCCCTGCTGCTGGAATGTCTTGATGGCTTCGGCTGTGGTGCCGCCCTTGCTGGTGACCTGCTCACGCAGGGTCTGCAGCGCCAGCTCGGGATTTTGCTCCACCATGGCGGCTGCGCCCAGCGCAGTCTGCTGCACCAGCAGGCGTGCCTGATCGGGCGAGAAGCCCATCGCTTCGGCCTCTTCGGCAATGGCCTGCATAAAGAGGAAGAAGTAGGCCGGAGCACTGCCCGCCGCGGCGATGACGCCGTTGATGCCGGACTCCTGCTCCACCCAGAGGGTCTTGCCGACCGCCTGCATCATCTGCTCGGCAAAGTTGCGATCACTGGCTCCAATATGCACGGGCGCGTAGAGACCGGTCATGCCCAGACCCAGCAGGGCCGGGGTATTGGGCATGGTGCGGATGATGCGGTCATGGCCACCGGCCATCTCGCCAAGGCGCGCCACCTTGATGCCAGCCGCGATGGAGATGAGCAGCTTGCCCTCAAGGGAGTCCAACTCGGCAACCAGTGCTGACAGCATGCCGGCCATCAGCTGCGGCTTGACCGCCAGCACGATCACTTCGGCATCGCGGGCCGCCTCGGCATTACTCTGGGTGATGCGAATGCCATGTTCGCTCGCCAGCGCCTCCAGCTTGGGCAGACTGGGGTTGGCAGCAGTGATCTGCCCAGCGGGATAACCCGCCTTGACCAGACCGGCGATGATGCTGCGGCTCATGTTGCCCGCGCCGATAAAGGCCAGCGTTCTATGCTGCATCAGATGCTCCTGTTGCACATGGGGTCGCGGCGGGGTTGGCGCTACCTGCACCACCTGACGCCAGAATTCGGTGTTCCATCAAACGCTCCTGTTGATGAAGTCGCGGCAAGAGGCGGACGTATGGGTTATCCGCTGGCCTTGCCTATGAGTAGTCACGGGCGCCGAAGATGGCGGTGCCGACCCGCACCATGGTGCTGCCGTGGGCTATCGCCAGTTCAAGATCCTCGGTCATCCCCATCGAGAGGGTATCCACCGTGGGGTATTGTCGCGCAAGCTCGGTGAACAGAGTCTGCATACGGGTCATTTGGGCGGCCAGTACGCTCTCGTCACTGGTGTGCTCGGGAATGGCCATCAGTCCCCGCAGTACCAGTCGCTCACTGTGGGAGACCTGCTCGGCAAGGCGGAAAATCTCTTGTTCCGACGTTCCGGATTTGCTGCTCTCTCCGCTAATATTGATTTGCAGACAAACATTTAGCGGTGCCATGCTGGCGGGACGCTGGTTGTTGAGGCGGTCGATCAGCTTGTCCCGATCCACGCTCTGCACCCAGTCAAACCGTTCGGCGACCAGTTTGGATTTGTTCGATTGCAAAGGGCCGATAAAGTGCCACTCTATGTCGCTATATTCCGGCTGCTGGCGCAAGGTATCGATCTTGGCCGCTGCTTCCTGGGCGTAGGATTCGCCAAAGCAGCGCTGACCTGCGGCATGGGCAGCCATGATGGCCTCGGCCGGTTTGGTCTTGCTCACGGCCAGCAGGCGGATCTGCTGCAGGTTGCGGCTCGCCCGTTCGGTGGCCTGGGCAATACGTTCCTTTACCTGAAACAGGTGCTGGGCAATCTGGTTCATATTTCGTTAGTGATCTTGTGATGGGAGAATGACAAGTCTATGGATATCACAGAGTTATTGGCTTTCAGTGTAAAGCATAAAGCCTCGGATCTACACCTCTCGGCCGGGGTTCCCCCGATGATCAGGGTTGATGGTGAGGTTCGCAAGATCAATTTGCCCGCCCTGGAACACCGGGAAGTGCATGCCCTCATTTACGACATCATGAACGACCATCAGCGCAAGGAGCTGGAGGAGAACTTCGAGGTCGACTTCTCGTTCGAGGTGCCCAATCTGGCCCGTTTCCGGGTCAACGCCTTCCAGCAGGCGCGCGGTTCGGGCGCGGTATTTCGTACCATCCCCAGCACGGTGCTGAGCCTCGAGGATCTCGATGCGCCGGAGATCTTCCGCAAGATTGCCGAGTTCCCGCGGGGTCTGGTGTTGGTGACCGGCCCGACCGGTTCCGGTAAGTCGACCACCCTGGCGGCCATGGTCAACTACATCAACGAGAACTTCCATCACCATATCCTCACCATCGAAGACCCCATTGAATTCGTCCACGAGAACAAGCGCTGTCTGGTGAACCAGCGGGAAGTGCACCGCGATACCAAGAGCTTCAGCAACGCCTTGCGCTCGGCCCTGCGGGAAGACCCGGACATCATTCTGGTGGGCGAGATGCGCGACCTTGAGACCATTCGTCTGGCCATGACCGCAGCTGAAACTGGCCATCTGGTGTTTGGCACCCTGCACACCTCGTCGGCGGCCAAGACCATCGACCGTATCATCGACGTCTTCCCCGGCGCGGAGAAGGACATGGTGCGCTCCATGCTCTCCGAATCCCTGCGGGCGGTCATCTCCCAGACCCTGCTCAAGCGTATTGGCGGTGGCCGGGTGGCGGCCCACGAGATCATGATGGGCATTCCTGCGGTCCGTAACCTGATCCGGGAGGACAAGATTGCCCAGCTCTACTCGGTGATCCAGACCGGGATGACCCACGGCATGCAGACCATGGATCAGAGCCTCAAGCAGCTGGTGAGTCGTGGCGTGGTGGCATCCCTCGATGCCAAGGCCAAGGCTGTTGATCCCAACAGCATTTAAGAGACTCGCACCCAGGGAGGGATAGATGATGAATCTGGATGATCTGCTGAGCGAGCTGGTCGAGCGAAAGGGATCGGATCTGTTTGTGACGGTGGGCTCGCCGCCCACCCTCAAGGTGAATGGCCATCTGGTGTCGCTGGGGGGCGAAGCGCTCGACAAGAAGGGGGCGCTGACGCTGGTCAGGGAAACCCTTAGCAGCGATCACTTCGAACGCTATATCCGCACCAAGGAGGCCAACTACGCCATTTATCGCGAGGCACTTGGCCGTTTTCGGGTCAGCGCCTTCTGGCAGCAGGAGCTGCCCGGCATGGTGGTGCGGCGCATCGAGACCCGCATTCCCACCTTTGAAGATCTGCAGCTACCCAAGATCCTGCAAGAGGTGGCGATGGCCAAGCGGGGGCTGGTGCTGTTTGTCGGCGCCACCGGGGCGGGCAAATCGACCACCCAGGCGGCGATGATCGGCTATCGCAACCAGCATGCCGATGGTCACATTCTGACAGTGGAAGATCCGGTGGAGTTCGTCCATCAGCATGGTCGCAGTCTGGTGACCCAGCGAGAGGTGGGGATCGACACCGAGTCGTTCGATGTGGCGCTGAAAAGCTCGCTGCGTCAGGCGCCGGACGTGATCCTGATCGGCGAGATCCGAAGTCAGGAGACCATGGAGTTTGCCCTGCAGTTCGCCGAGACGGGACACCTTTGTCTCGCCACTTTGCATGCCAACAATGCCAACCAGGCGCTGGATCGCATCCTCCATCTGGTGCCGCAAGACAAACACCGCCAATTCCTGTTCGATCTCTCTTTCAACCTCAAGGCCATTGTCGCCCAGCAGCTGGTGCCGAGTATGGATGGCAAGCGGCGCTGCGCCGCGTTCGAGATCCTGCTCAATACCCCGCTCATCACCGACATTATCCGCAAGGGAGAGATGCATCGCCTCAAGGAGGTGATGACCAAATCGACCGAGCTGGGTATGCAGACCTTCGATCAGGCGCTCTTCAGCCTGTTCTGCGCCGGCCAGATTGGCTACAGTGAGGCACTCGCCCACGCTGACTCGGCCAACGACCTGCGACTGCTGATCAAGCTCTCCGGTCGCGAGCGGCTCGGCACCGGCACGCTGGACAATGTGACGCTGGATGAATGAATCATGGGGCCGCTCTGCCGTTCGGCCCCTCGCCATAAAGGAACGTTATGCTGATTGTGGTTTCCCCGGCCAAGACGCTGGATTACGAGTCACCGCTGGTGACACCCCGTTTCACCCAACCCGAGCTGCTGGATCACTCCGCCGAACTGATTAGCCGGGCCCGCCAACTGAGCCCGGACCAGATCGCCACTCTGATGAAGATCAGCGACAAGCTGGCCGGTCTCAATGCCGCCCGTTTTGCCGAGTGGCAGCCAGATTTCACCCCCGCCAATGCCCGTCAGGCACTGCTGGCTTTCAAGGGGGATGTCTACACCGGTTTGGCGGTAGAGGATTTTAGCGAGGCCGATTTTGACTTTGCTCAGGCACACCTGCGGATGCTCTCCGGCCTCTATGGCGTGTTGCGTCCCCTCGACCTGATGATGCCCTATCGACTGGAGATGGGGACCAGGCTCGACAATAGCCGAGGCAAGGATCTCTACCAGTTCTGGGGCGAGGTGATCACTCACCACCTCAACGACGCGCTGGCAGCGCAGGGGGATGAAGTGCTGATCAATCTGGCCTCCGACGAGTATTTCAAGTCGGTACGACCCAAGAGCCTGAAAGGGCGGATTGTCACACCGGTGTTCAAGGATGAGAAAAACGGCCAGTTCAAGATCATCAGCTTCTACGCCAAGAAGGCGCGCGGCATGATGGCTCGCCACATCATCAAGCACCGTCTGACCGAGGTGGAGCAGCTGACCGGTTTCAACGCCGAGGGTTACTACTTCGTGCCGGAAGAGTCGGACGCCAATACCCTGATGTTTAAACGCGCCGAAAATTAATTACAAAAAGAGGGAACCAATCTTTCGACCCGCGGGTCTGAATATGTGAATCCTCTGTTGTAAGCACTTTTTATTCGCCGACGTTTGATACGTCGGCTTTTTTATTGCCGTTTTTATTGTCCATCGATTGCCTTCGCCGGGACTATGTGGTTCAGATAGACTCAAGACAGGGAGCGAGTCGTCGTGAGGTGAATATGGAACAGAAAAATGCCATTCGGCAGGTTGCCGTCCCTTGGGCTCCGTCCCGCCAGCTACCGCCCGGTCTGGTTGTGGCCGAGCTGCATCAGGATCTCTGGAGCGACTCTCTGACCATCATGCTGGGGCGGGCACGCAGCATCGATCTGCCCCCGCAAATCCTCTGCCGGGTCTATTTTCGCCATATCTATGCCCTGCGGGTCATCGAGGATTGCGATCTGGCCGAGGGGAAGGATAGCCACGCCATCGAAGAGCAGATCCAGCTCATCACTCCATCCCGTTTTGCCAGCTGGTTCCATCAGGAGTCGGACGGCCTGCATCTGGATGAAGATCTGCAGCACTATCGCATCTCGACCTGGGATTATTGTGCCGATGTGCTGACCTCCTCGGCGCCGGAGCTGCAATTCCTGCCCCAGAGCGAGTAGCCAGCTGTTACGTCAGAGGCGAAGGATGATCCTTCGCCTCTTGGTTTTTGGGCTGGTGCAGATTTTGTGGCGTTCAGGCCATTCAGCTTGGGTGGTGGCCTGTTGTGTCGGCACAAAAAAAGCGCCTCAGAGGAGGCGCGGGGAAAAAGACAGATTGGAAGCGTCACATGGGTGCTACTTGAATCAGCGAATGAGCCGTGCCATTCAAGTATGGAGCCATCATGCCAAGCTCAATCTGAAGTAGTTCTGAGGCGATTCTTCATTTTCTGTTCATCTTGTCAGCAAAGCGTGGTCACTGACTGAAAGCCTTTTCATTCTGGTCGCGATATTGTCCCGCCCTCTCCAAGGCGCTCACCGTCTCATGGGGCCAGCTCGAATGTTGTGCCTTCCTGTTCCAGTGCCAGCAACCAGCGCTTGATGGGAATGCCGCCAGCATAGCCGGTCAGATTGCCGCTGCGTCCGATCACCCGATGGCAGGGTACTATGATGCTCAGCGGATTGCGGCCATTGGCAGCACCTACCGCTCGCACTGCCTTGGGATTGCCGATAGCCTGGGCAATCTCGAGATAGCTCACGGTCTCGCCATAGGGGATATCACACAAAGCGTTCCACACCGTTTGCTGGAACGGGGTGCCCTTCGCTGCCATGGGCAGATCGAACTGCTGCAATTTTCCGGCAAAATAGGCGGTGAACTGGGCAAGATAGGGGGCCAGCGCCTTGTCATCCCGTTGCCAGTCAGTTTGCGGCATGACGGGGCGCTCCCCGTGCATGAACTCCACGTGGCGCAGGCCATCCTGATCGATGGCGACCAGCAGGGGGCCGCGGGCGCTGTCGCAAAAACTGTATCTCATCGGCTGACATCCTTTGGGGGTCGGGGGGGGCTCAGTCCAGAACTGGTTTGCCGCGGGCGGACTTGATATCCCCCTTGCGCTTTTTGGCATCGACCCGTTTGCGCTGGGAGCTGCGGGTCGGCTTGGTGGCATGACGAGCCTTGGGGCGCCAGGCTGCTTTTTTCAGCAACTCCACCAGACGGCTCATCGCCTCCTTGCGGTTCATGTCCTGGCTGCGATGGCTCTCGACCCGGATCAGTACAAAGCCATCGTGTACCCGGCTGTCGCTCAGCTTGTCGAGACCCTCCTTGTAGAGGGGCGTCAGGCTGGGAGAGTTGCGGTAATCGAAGCGCAACCAGACGGCGGAGTCGGTCTTGTTGACGTGCTGTCCACCGTTGCCCTGTGCCCGCATGGTCTGAAATTGCAGCTCATGCCAGGGAATTGTGACGCTGTTGGAGATAACTAACATGCTGTTTTGCTCTTGTTTGGTGCATACCCGCTGACCGCTGCAGCATGGTGCCTCATTATGGGGCGTGCTGGCCAGTTATGGGGATGTACCTGGCGAATGGCGCCGACATTAAACTCTATCTATATGAAATAAAACAATAAAAATACTTGGCATAAGAATTGAAACCCGATTCATGACACACCATGGATTGGGAGCAACCAGATGAAGCTGATTAGTGCGATTATCAAACCGTTCAAGTTGGACGATGTCCGCGAGGCTATTGCCAACCTGGGGGTGGAAGGGCTGACCGTGTCCGAGGTCAAGGGATTTGGCCGCCAGAAGGGACACACCGAATTATACCGGGGAGCCGAGTATCAGGTCGACTTCCTGCCCAAGGTGAAGCTGGAGATTGCCACCGCCGATGATAACGTGGAAGGGGTGATCGAGGCGATCTGCAAGGCGGCCTATACCGGCAAGATCGGCGACGGCAAGATTTTTGTCTACGACTTGCTGCAAGCGGTGCGTATCCGCACCGGCGAAAGTGACGACGAGGCACTGTGATGAACCGCATCCGTGACGTACAGATCTGTTGACCTCCCGATCTCGGGGAATCCCGATGGAGTGAGCGCTTATTGAAGCCTGATCAACATAACGTTTTGCTCAGAAGAGGCCGAATGGGATTCCATCCGGCCCTTTTCATTTATGGGCGATGAAATATGTGATGTGGCGACGGCGAGCTTTCTTGATCCGCTTATAAGATGTATGCAGAATGCAAACGGAAATCGTTATCACTCTGTATAGCTAATCAAGGAATGGATGATGAAAATGAAGATGTTGGCACTGGCTTTCTCTGCGTTGGCAGCTCAGTCGGCATTGGCGGCCGGGGAAGTGAATGTCTACTCCAACCGGCAGGATGAGCTGATCAAGCCCATCATCCAGCAGTTCGAGAAGGAATCTGGCATCAAGGTGAACGTGGTGTTCGCCAAAGAGGGATTGAACGAGCGTCTGGAGCGGGAAGGCAAGCTCTCTCCGGCCGACCTGATGCTGACCGTCGATATCAGCCGTCTGACCGATCTGGTGGACAAGGGGTTGGTACAGCCGGTGGATAGCAAGATCCTGCAGGAGAACATCCCCGCCATCTATCGTGATCCGGAGAATCGCTGGTTCGCCCTGACCACCCGGGTTCGCGCCATCTACTCCAGCAAGGATCGCCTAGGCAAGCTCGACACCATCAGCTACGAAGACTTGGCCAAGCCTGAATTCAAAGGAAAAATCTGCACCCGCAGCGGCAAGCATGAGTACAATGTGGCGCTGGTCTCCTCCATGATTGCCCATCACGGCATGGCCGAGACCAAAACCTGGCTGGAAGGGGTCAAGGCCAACCTGGCGCGTAAGCCGCAGGGCAACGACCGGGATCAGGTCAAGGCGATCAAGGATGGCATCTGTGACCTGTCGCTCGGCAACAGCTACTATCTGGGCGCCATGTTGAAAGATCCGGCGCAGAAGTCCTGGGCGGATGCGGTCTATATCAACTTCCCGAACCAGGCTGACCGCGGTGCCCATGTCAACGTGAGCGGCGTGGCCATGACCAAATATGCCAAGAACAAGGCCGAGGCCCAGAAGCTGATGGAGTTTCTGGCTGGCGACACCGCCCAGCACATGTATGCGGACGTGAACGCCGAATATCCGGTCAAGGCCGGAGTCGAGCCTTCCGCCATGGTCAAGTCCTGGGGCAGTTTCAAGTCTGACGCACTACCGGTCAGCGATTACGCCAAGCACCGCAAGGACGCCTTGCAGTTGCTGGATGAAGTGAAGTTCGATTTGTAATCAGATGGGGCCAACGGCCCCATCAACATCTGTGGTCTCATGAAAAATTTTGGATGGATGACCGGCAGCTGGGCCATCGCCCTGCTGCTGGGTTTACCGGTTATAGCCCTGCTTTTCTCTGCCTTCTCGGCTGAGGGAGATCTCTTTCGCCACCTCGCCGATACCGTGCTGCTCGATTATTTGGGCAATACCCTGGGGCTGGTGGTCGGCGTGGTGCTGCTCAGCCTGCTGTTTGGCGTACCCACCGCCTGGCTGGTGGCCATGTGTCAGGTGCCGGGGCGGCGCGCCCTGCAGTGGGCCTTGATGCTGCCAATGGCCATGCCCTCCTATATCGTCGCCTACGTCTATACCGACCTGCTCGACTATTCGGGCCCCCTACAGGCCGGGTTGCGAGCACTCTTTGGCTGGAACAGTCCAGCCGATTACTGGTTTCCGGCCATTCGCTCCCTTGGCGGCGCCGCCTGGGTGCTGGCGCTGGTGCTGTTCCCCTATGTCTATCTGCTGACCCGCGCCTCTTTTCTCGAGCTGTCAGTCAGCCTGATCCACTCCAGCCGCCTGCTCGGTTGTACGCCGTGGCAGGGCTTTCATCGTCTCAGTCTGCCGCTGGCGCGCCCCGCCATCATGGTGGCGGTATCGCTGGTGGCCATGGAGACGCTGGCCGATTTCGCCACCGTCCACTTCTTTGCCATCAACACCCTGACCACGGCGGTCTATGACACCTGGCTCGGCTATGGCAGTCTGGCCACCGCGGCGAAACTCTCCTGCCTGATGTTGCTGGCTGTGGTGCTGTTGATCGCGCTGGAGCGCCGCTCGCGCAGTCGGCAGCAGGTGTTCCAGAAGTCCATGGGCCATGAGCAGCCGCTGCGCTATCCGCTCAAGGGGATTCGCCGCGCTCTCGCCGGTCTCTGGTGCTGGGGGTTGGTGCTGGCCGGTTTCGGCCTGCCGTTCGTCATCCTGCTTGACTACGGTGTGCGCTACTTCGAGTTGTCGTGGACGCCGGAGTTTGTTCGCTTCGCCGGCAACAGTCTGCTCATCTCGGCGCTGACCGCCCTGCTGGCCATGGGGATTGCCCTGCTGCTCGGTTTCTTCCGTCGCCTCGATGGCGGGATAAAGAGTTTGTTGCCCCTGCGCATCGCCGCCATGGGTTACGCCATGCCGGGTACCGTGCTCGCCATCGGTGTGCTGGTACCGCTCACCGCCCTCGACTTTGCCATCAACGATCTGGCCGAGTGGCTCGGGCGTCAAGGCCCGGGCTTGCTGCTGACCGGCACCATCACCGCCATCGTGTTCGGTTATCTGGTGCGCTTCGTGGCCATCGCCATCGGCTCGGTGGAGAGCAGCATGGGCAAGATCTCCCCCAGTCTCGACATGGCTGCCCGCTCCCTGGGGCAGGGGGATGGCGGCATGCTGCGCCGGGTCCATCTGCCGCTGGTGCGCCGCGGTCTGTTTGCCGGTGCCATGCTGGTGTTTATCGAATCCATGAAGGAGCTGCCCGCCGCCCTGCTGCTGCGGCCGTTCAACTTCGATACTCTGGCGACCCACGTCTATCAGTTTGTCTCGGACGAGATGCTGGAGCGTGGCGCGCTGGGGGCTATCGTCATTGTGCTGGTGGGGCTGTTGCCGCTGATCTGGGTCAACCGCAGTCTGGACAGTCCGGGCCACTGAGTCGCCGCGTCGGTCAATGAAATTGCATGCGGTGTGCTGAACCGAAAGGCAGCGCGCCGCCAGAAACGAGAGGAAGTCAGCCTTGTCCTGTTTGCAGGTTGAAAATGTCAGCTGTCGTTACAACGGCCGCAATGTGCTGGAGCAGCTCTCCCTGACGGTGGCAGACAACGAGATCGTCTGCCTGCTGGGAGCCAGTGGCTGCGGCAAAACCACGTTGCTCAAGGCCATCGCCGGGCTGCTGCCGTTGGCAGAGGGCTCTATTCGCCTCGGCGATACCCTGCTCGACGGGCCGGGTGCCAGCGTGCCGCCCGAGGCGCGCAACATCGGCATGATCTTTCAGGATTACGCCCTCTTTCCCCACCTGACGGTGGCCGACAATGTCGGCTTTGGCCTGACCAAACTCGATCGCCGCGCCCGCCAGCAGCAGGTGGACGAGGCGCTGGCGCTGGTCAATCTGCAGGGGCTGGGGGATCGCTATCCGCACCAGCTCTCCGGTGGTCAGCAGCAGCGGGTGGCTATCGCCCGGGCGCTGGTGTGCAAGCCGCGGCTGATGCTGCTGGATGAGCCCTTCTCCAACATCGATACCCAGGTGCGGATGAAGCTGATCCTCGAGATCCGAACCCTGCTCAAGCAGCAGGGGATTGGCGCCATCTTCGTCAGCCATAGCAAGGAAGAGGCGTTCGCCTTCGCCGATCGGCTGGCGCTGTTTCGCGCTGGTCACATCGAACAGGTGGGCCAGCCGGAGCAGCTCTATCGCCGTCCGCAAAACCGCTTCGTGGCGGAGTTTCTCGGTGGGGTCAACTATCTGGCTGCCGAGGTGGTGGACAGCCACTGCGTGCAGACGGCGCTCGGGGTCATTTGTGGCAGTGAGCCTCATGGCCGTGCGGTGGGTGAGCAGTTGCAGCTGATGCTCAGACCCCAGCAACTGCTGCTGGAGAGCGCCGCAGATGGGGAGCTCAAGGTGGTGGAGCAGCAGTTCCTCGGCCACCACTGCCGGGTGCTGTTCGAGTGTGGCGATCTGCAGCTGGAGGCGAGCATTGGCGAGCCCCTTGATGGGATGCGGGCACGGATCAAGGTCGCTCCCCATGGATTGGTGTTGTTTGACCCTTTGCCCTGAACGCGTGATATCGTCGTGAAATCAAAGAACTGGATCCACTCTGGTTTATAATCGCGCAACGCAAATAGCCCGTAACGCTAACGCCTACTCAGGGGAGAGATATATGAAAGCCCAAGCCGGGATCTGCGCAGAGCCGAATCTGCACGCCCTCTATCTGATGTTCAATCGTACCGGCGATGCCGCCGAACTGGTCGGCCGTCTGGCCAAACTGCCCGCCTTGTGGCAGGCGGTCGCCGCCGATTTCCCCGATGCCGGTTTCAGCGGTCTGGTTGCCGTTGGCGCCGATGCCTGGGATGGTCTCTACCCTGCCGCCCGTCCGCCCCAGTTCCGCAGCTTTATGGCGCAATCCGCCAACGGTCAGGAGGCCCCCAACACCCCGTTTGATCTCTTTATTCAGCTGCGCGCCGATCGGGTGGATGTGCTGCACCACGCCGGTCACCGAGTGATGGCACTGCTGGCCGGACTGGTCGAACTGGCCGAAGAGGTGCGCGGTTTCCGCAATCTGGATTGCCGTGACCTGACCGGTTTCGTCGATGGCACCGAGAACCCGCAGGATGAACACCGTGCCGAAGTGGCGCTGCTGGCTGATGGCGAGTTTGCCGGTGGCTCCTACATTCACGTCCAGCGCTGGGTCCACGCCATGAGCGACTGGGAGAAGCTGGCGCAAAAAGAGCAGGAAGACATTATCGGTCGTACCAAGCCCGACAATATCGAGTATGAATCTGCTGCCAAGCCGCTGACCGCCCACATCAAGCGGGTCAACCTCAAGACGCCGAAAGGGGAGTCCATGGAGATCCTGCGCCAGAGCATGCCCTGGGGCACCATGACCGAGCAGGGACTCTACTTCATCTCCTGCTGCCGCACTCCGCAGCACTTCAACGCCATGCTGGCCAGCATGTACAAGGGGGAGGGCAGCCACTTTGACCACCTGCTGCGCTTCACCAAGGCCGTGACCGGCGCGGCTTTCTTCGCTCCATCTGAAGGTTTTCTGATGGCGCAGGGCAAATAAGCCCGCCTGACTAAGACTCAGAAAACAAAAATCCCGGCCTTGGCCGGGATTTTTCGTTCTGGCGTGACCGCTATGACGCGGTAGCGGCCATTACGGCGTCTGTTCGAACAGCTCGAGGGCGGAGAGGTAGAGCTCTTCGATATCGGTGTCGCTGGTCGGGGTGATGAAGATGGTGTCATCACCGGCGATGGTACCGAGGATCCCCTCTGCCTTGCCGAGGGAGTCGAGCAGGCGGGCGATCAGCTGGGCTGCGCCCGGGCTGGTGTGGATCACCACCAGTGCGCCGTTGTGATCGACGTCCAGTACCAGATTCTTGAGCGGGCTGGAGGTGGTGGGCACGCCCAGTTCCACCGGCAGGCAGTAGACCATCTCCATCTTGGCGTTGCGAGTGCGAACGGCGCCGAAGCGGCTCAGCATGCGCGATACCTTGGACTGGTTGATGTTCTCGAAGCCCAGCTCTTGCAGGGCGGTGACGATTTCTGCCTGGGAGCCAAAGCGCTCTTCTTTCAGCAAGGCTTTAAAGGCCTTGGCCAGTTTTTCTTGCTTGTCGTTGTGTTTCATCTTGGTCTCACGAATGAGGAGGTGTGGCGGCCTGTGCAATACAGGCGGCAGATACGAACAGCGGGGCCATTTTGCATTCATATGCCGTTTTTTGCAAGGAAGCGGCGCTTGTTCTGCATATTGATTCAAAAATGGCTTGCATCAACCTTTATTAGGGATAGAATCGGGATGAAATTTTGAAAACTTATTCAATTGGGCTGTATGGGTATTGAATTAATAGGTATCGAGAAGTCCTGGCACAAGGTGCCGGTTCTGCAACAGGTCAGCTTTCGGACATCCCCCGGTGAAACCTTGGTGTTGCTGGGCCCGAGCGGTGCTGGCAAGAGTTCCCTGCTACGGATGATGAACCTGCTGGATACCCCGGATGCGGGTGTTCTGCGGATTGGTGAAAGTGAATTTTCTTTCCCGAACTCCCTCTCTGCTGCCGAATTCAACCGCCAGTCCCAACTGCTGCGTCGCAAGGTGGGGATGGTGTTCCAGCAGTACAATCTCTGGCCACATCTCACTGTGATGGAGAATCTGATTGAAGCGCCGGTCAAGGTGCTCGGCATGAGCAAGGAGGCTGCCATCGAGAAGGGGGCCTATCTGCTGGCCCAGCTGCAACTGGCCGACAAGCGTGATGCCTGGCCTGCCCGTCTCTCCGGCGGTCAGCAGCAGCGGGTGGCCATTGCCCGTACCCTGATGATGGACCCGGAAGTGCTGCTGTTTGACGAGCCGACAGCTGCCCTCGATCCCGAGATCACCAAGGAGGTGGCCGAGATCATCCGCAACCTGAGCCAGACCGGCATTACCCAGGTGGTGGTGACCCACGAGGTCGACTTTGCCCGCAAGGTGGCCAGCCAGGTGATTTATCTGGAGAAGGGGCGGATCATCGAATCCGGCACCGCTGCCATTTTCCAATCCCCGCAAACCAGCCGGTTTGCCGAATTCTTGATGCATTGATATTGAATCGATAAGGAAGCTGTCATGAAAAAGAGTCTGTTGTTGGTTGCTGCCATGGGCCTGTTGAGTACCTCCGTCATGGCCAAAGAGATCAAGTTCGCCACCGAGGCCACCTACGCGCCGTTCGAATACCTGGATGACAAGAACGAGTTTCAGGGTTTTGACATCGATCTGGCGCGCGCCATCTGCGAGCAGGCCAAGCTGGAGTGCAGCTTCCATAACCAGGCCTTTGACAGCCTGATCCCCAGCCTCAAATTCCGTCGCTACGATGCAGCCATCGCCGCCATGGACGTGACCCCGGAGCGCTCCGCTCAGGTCGACTTCTCCGACATCTACTACGAGAACTCGGCCGTATTCGTCGCCAAGAAAGGGGCCTTCAAGGGGCCGGAAGAGATGGTCGACAAGACTGTCGGTGTGCAGAACGGTACCTCTCACCAGTCCTATCTGGTGGATAACTGGGTGAGCAAGGGTCTGCTGACCGTGCCGTACGCCAGCTACCAGAGTGCCTTCCTCGACATGATGAATGGCCGTACCGACGGTGTGTTTGCTGATACCGCTGTCGCAGCCGACTGGCTGAAGCAGCACAAGGAGTATGCGGTGGTGGGTGCACCGGTGACGGATGCCAAGTACTTCGGTACCGGCTTTGGCATCGCGGTCGCCAAGGGCAATCAGGAGCTGCTGACCCAGCTGAACAAGGGGCTGGCCGAGATCAAGGCCAATGGCACCTATCAGAAAATCTTCGACAAATACTTCGCGCAGTAAGCCATGTTGAGCCTGTTGTTGGATGCAGCCTGGATGACCCTCGGGCTGGCCTTGGCATCACTGGTCGGGGGCATGGTATTGGCACTGGCGTTCAGTGCCGCCGAGCTCAGCAAGCAGCGTGCGCTGGTGTGGCCGGTGGCCACCCTGACCACGCTGATCCGTGGCCTGCCCGAGTTGCTGGTGGTGCTGTTCATCTACTTCGGCTCGACCCAGGTGCTGTTCCTCATCACTGGCGAGTATGTGGAGTTCAGTCCGTTCGCCTGTGGCGTGCTGGCGCTCTCCCTGCTGTTCGCCAGCTATGCGACCCAGACCCTGCGGGCGGCGCTCAATGCGGTGCCTTCAGGTCAACGGCTGGCGGCGCTGGCGTTGGGTTTGAGCAAGAGGCACATCTTTTTTCGCATCGTGTTGCCGCAGGCGTGGCGCCATGCCTTGCCGGGCCTCGGCAACCAGTGGCTGGTATTGCTGAAAGATACCGCGCTGGTGTCGCTTATCGGGGTCAACGAGATGATGCGTCAGGCCCAGATGGCCTCGGCCAGTACCTATGAGCCTTTCACCTGGTATGCCGCTGCCGCCCTCATCTATCTGGCCATCAGTCTGGTGAGTGAATATGGCCTCGGGCTGGCTGCCCGCTACACCCGCCGCTACGGAGGCTAACTGATGCAAGAGTATCTCGTTACGTTGCTGGGCGGTCTGGTCACCACGCTGGAACTGACCCTGTTCAGCCTGCTGCTGGGGATTGTGCTGGCGGCCCTGATGACCTGGGTGCTGGAGTTGCGCCTGCCGGTGGCGACCCAGCTGGTGCAGCTGTGGGTGCTGCTCTTTACCGGTACGCCGCTGCTCATTCAGATCTTCCTGATTTACTACGGGCCGGGCCAGTTTGAGTGGCTGAAAGCTAGCCCGCTCTGGCCGCTGCTCAAGCAGCCCTGGTTCTGCGCCGTGCTGGCGCTGGGTCTCAACACAGCGGCTTATTCCACCCGGTTGTTCAAGGGGGCGCTTGATGCCATCCCGGCCGGTGAAGTAGAGGCGTGTCGTGCGCTTGGCTTTAACGGCCGCCAGACCTTGTGGATGAAGGTGCGTCATGCTGCCCGTCATCTGGTGCCTGCCTACTCCAACGAGGTGATCCTGGTGCTCAAGGGGAGCTCCCTCGCCAGTACCATCACCATCATGGACATCATGGGGCTGGCGCAGGGGTTGAACGCCCAGACCTACGATACCCTGGCGGTGTTCGGGGTGGCTGGCGGGCTTTATCTGGCGATGAACGGATTGTTAACAATTGGTTTTCGCTGGTGTGAAAAACGGGCGCTGGCATTCCAATCCTGAGACCCTTGAATCTACCTCTTTATGGTAAGGGGAAGTGCAGAAAAACTGTGCTTCTCCTCCAACTTTTTGTATTTCCCTCCAATTTTTGCTCCCGCATGTTTCGTGGCTCACAGAACCCGTGACTGCAACTGTTATCAGATTGTTTTTTATGGGGGGATCCATTAAGGTTGGGCGCACAACAACAAACAACCTTAAACCTACGCTTAAACATGGAGTTGATCATGAAAGTTGCCGTTCTGGGTGCCGCTGGTGGCATCGGTCAAGCCCTCGCTCTGCTGTTGAAAAACCGTCTGCCTGCCGGCTCCGAGCTGAGCCTGTATGACATCGCCCCGGTTACTCCGGGTGTGGCCGTTGACCTCAGTCATATTCCTACCGACGTCGCCATCAAGGGCTTCTGCGGTGAAGATCCGACTCCTGCGCTGGTTGGGGCCGATGTGGTGCTGATCTCCGCCGGTGTGGCACGCAAGCCGGGGATGGATCGCTCCGACCTGTTCAATATCAACGCCGGTATCGTCAAGAATCTGGTCGAGAAGTGCGCGGCCACTTGCCCGAAAGCACTGATCGGCATCATCACCAACCCGGTCAACACCACTGTGGCTATCGCCGCCGAAGTGCTGAAGAAAGCCGGTGTCTATGACAAGCGTCGCCTGTTCGGTGTCACCACCCTGGACGTGATCCGCGCCGAGACCTTCGTGGCCGCTGCCAAAGGGTTGAACATCGACAAGGTACGCGTCAATGTGATCGGTGGTCACAGTGGCGTCACCATCCTGCCGCTGCTCTCCCAGATTGAAGGCGCCTCCTTCACTGCTGAAGAAGTGGCTGCAATGACCAAGCGTATCCAGAATGCTGGCACCGAAGTGGTTGAAGCCAAGGCTGGTGGCGGTTCCGCAACCCTCTCCATGGGTCAGGCGGCTTGCCGTTTTGGTCTCTCCCTTATCAAGGGTCTGCAGGGCGAAGCCAACGTTGTCGAGTGCGCCTACGTGGAAGGCAACGGCGAGCACGCCACCTTCTTCGCGCAGCCGGTACTGCTGGGCAAGAACGGCGTCGAAACCGTACTGGATTACGGCAAGCTGAGCGCCTTCGAGCAGGAAGCGATGGAAGGCATGCTGGCTACCCTGAAAGCCGATATCCAGCTGGGTGTCGATTTCGTCAAGTAAGCGGGTCAACCGTGCCAACAAGGGAGCTTCGGCTCCCTTTTGTATTGATGAGATCCGCCCGGCAGGCTAAGGGGATGGGGCTTGGTGCCGATAACAGAGTGCAGCAGGAGATCCTTATGATGAAACCCCTTACCCTTCTCGTTCTTGTCGGTGCATTCACCGCGCCCCTCTATGGTGCCGAGGCGGTATCGGCTGCCGTATCGAGCGATGCGCCTGCAGCAAGTGCATCGGCACCGACAGCAAGCAGTGCTGCGGTGGCAACGGCCCCTGTCTCTGCTGCTACGCCAGCTCCCTCTGAGGCAGTCCCCGTCTTGCTTCCGGCCGAGCCGGTCACACCCGTTGCCAGCAGTGGCGAGGGGGCCGCGCCGCTGCCAAAACCGGCGGAGCCTGCTGCTGTGGTGGCGCCTCCCGCTCCTCTGGCCGCTGGCGAGTTGCAGGCGGTGCCGCTCTATCGTCAGGACGAGCTGCTCAACTGGATTGAGCAGGGGCGCCACCTCACTCAGGTTAAACAGGATCGCTGTCAGCTGACTCAGGATATCGAAGCGCGCGCCTCGGTGATGAAGATCCCGGCCTATCAATTCCTCTGGGGGGATATGCTGGCGTGGGGGGTCTGTACCAAGTCCAACGCCGAGCTCGGGGTGCAATATATGTGGGAGGCGGCCAATCAGGGGTTGGCGCCGGCGCTGGAGCAGCTGGGTCGCTACTACTGGAAAGGAACTTTGGTGCAGAAGGATTTGGTGCGAGCCGAAACTCTGATGCGCGAGGCGGCCAGCCTTGGTTTTCTGCGGGCTCGCATCGAGTGGGTCGAGATGCTGTTGCAGGGGATGGGCAGTCCGCTCGATTATGAGGACGCCTATCGCTGGCTCCATGGCTCCGTCATTGGTGACAAGGCGCTGCACCAGAAGGCGGCGAGTCTGCTCAACCGTCTTGGCAACAGGATGCCGGCCAACGTGGTGGCCCGCGCCAAGGCGATGCACTGATCCAAAAAAATGACCCACAGATCTGCACCTGTGGGTCCGGTTCCAGCCGCCGTGCCATGACAGGCCGGAACCTCCCTCTGTTATATGGCTGCCTGCGCCTTAGAGATCTTGATGGGGGCCAAAAACTTCGTAATGGAGCTGCCCCGCTGGCACCCCAGCCGCCAGCAGCTGCCGCTTGATCTCTTGCATGAAGCCGACAGGGCCACAGAAGTAGTAGTGGGCCTCAGGCGTGATGCGCTCCTTCACGGCAGTCAGATCCATGGTGCCGGCCAGATCGTAATCTTGACCCTGCACATCACTGGCCTCCGGCTCCCGATACCAGATCCGGCTCAGCAAGTTGGGATGCTGGCGGGATTTTTGCTGAGTATCCTCCCGGAAGGCGTGTACAGCGCCCTGTTCGCAGGCGTGCAGCCAGGTGACATCAGCCTGATGGCCGTTCGCCAGCAGCTGGTTGAGCATGCTCATCATCGGCGTCACGCCGACACCGGCTGAGAGCAGTACCACCGGGGTCTGGCTGTCGGCTTTCAGGTAGAAATCGCCGGTAGGGGGCATCACTTCGATCTTGTCACCCGCCTGCAGGTGATCGTGCAGCAGGTTGGAGACCTGGCCCTGCGGCTCACGCTTGACGCTGATGCGGTAATCCTGCCCGTTGGGGGCATCGGAGAGGGAGTATTGGCGGATTTCCTGATATTCCAGCTCGGGGTGAACCAGCTTGATGCTGAGGTATTGGCCCGGTTTGAAGGTCAGCACCGGCTTGCCATCTTCCGGTGCCAGCAGGAAGGAGGTGATGAGGTCGCTCTCGGCTCGCTTCTCCTTGATGATGAAGGTGCGGGTACCTTGCCAGCCGCCATCCTGATTGGCCTTCTCCTGATAGATCTCCCGCTCGCGGCCGATGAAGATGTCGGCCAGCACGCCATACGCCTTGCCCCATGCCTCCAGCACCTCGTCGGTGACCGCACTTCCGCCCAATTCTTTGAGCGTGGCCAAGAGATGACTACCTACAATGTGATATTGTTCCGGCTGGATCAGGAATCCGGTATGTTTGTGCGCAATCCGCTCGACCGCACCGGCGAGCGCTCCCAGATTGTCGATATTCTTTGCATACGCGGCGACTGCATTGAACAGGGCCAGCGGCTGGCCGCCACTGCGTTGGTGGGCCAGGTTGAAGATATCTTTCAGCTCCGGGTTATGGCTGAACATCCGCTGGTAGAAGTGCTGGGTGAGGGCAGGGCCTGCCGATTCGAGCAGCGGAATGGTGCTTTTGATGACGGCAACGGTGGTTTGATCTAGCATAGGGGCCTCGTTCTAATTGAACATATAAAATGTCATTTAATAAGTGGCATCCTAGATGTTTATTTGATTTGAATCAATACTCCACTTTTCGCATCGCGCTAATCAGGTTTTATGAGACTAACCAGTTATACAGATTTTGGATTGAGAGCCCTGCTCTATCTTGCCACCCTGCCGGAAGGGGAGTTGTCGAGCGTTGCCAAGGTATCGGCCCTGTATGGCGTTTCCCGCAACCACATGGTGAAGGTGGTCAATCAGTTGGTGAAGCTGGGCTATCTGCAATCCCAGCGGGGCAAGAATGGCGGTATTCGCATGGCTTGCGATCCCGCCACCATCAATATCGGGCAGGTGATCAGGGCGCTGGAAGGCAATCTGGACGGCATTGACTGCGGCTCGCCCGCTTGCCACATCGTCTCTGTCTGTTTGCTCAAGAGTGCGCTGAAAGAGGCGATGGATGCGTTTCTGGTGGTGATGGACAGCTATACGCTGCAAGACCTGCTGGCCAACCGTGACGAGCTGCAACGGGTGTTCGGCGAGTTGATCCCGACGCTGGTGCTGGAGCCGGATGATGAAGATGAGCAATGACGATAAGCAATAGAAAAGGGCTGCCACTGGCAGCCCTTTTTCAATCTTGTGAATCCGACTCCGCCCGGTACGATGCCGGCATGATCCGCGCCATCTTCACCATATTGTTCTCCACATCGAGGATCTCGATAGGATAACCGGCCAGCCGGATCCCGATGTTGGGCTGGGGGATCTCTTCCAGATATTCGAGGATCAGACCGTTGAGGGTACGCGGGCCGTCGATGGGCAGGTGCCAGTTCATCTCCTTGTTCAGCTCACGAATATTGGCTGAGCCTTCGACCAGATAAGAACCATCTGACTGTGGATGGATCTCGTCGCTCGGCGCTGGCGTCATGGAGGTGGTGAAGTCGCCCACGATCTCTTCCAGAATGTCGTCCAGAGTGATTAGCCCCTGAATATCGCCGTATTCGTCGACGATCAGGCCAATTCGCTCCTTGTTGCGCTGGAATTTGGCCAGTTGCACGTTGAGCGGCGTTCCTTCCGGAATGAAGTAGATCTCGTCCACTTCCCGCAACAGACTCGATTTGTTGAACTGATCCCTGGCTACCAGTCGCAGGGCATCGCGCGCGTGCAAAAAGCCGACAACGTCGTCGATATTGTCGCGATAGAGCAGGATCTTGGTGTGAGCGCAGTGGGACAGCTGGCGCTGGATGCTCTTCCAGTCATCGTTGATGTCGATGGCGTAGATATCGCTGCGTGGCACCATGATGTCCTCGACCAGCATCTTGTCGAGATCCAGAATGCTTAACAGCATCTCCTGATGACGCTGGGGGATCAGGTTACCCGCCTCATTGACGATGGTGCGCAGCTCCTCGGTGTTGAGGGAGTCATCCTTGTTGGGATTGATCTTCAGCATCTTGAGCAGGCCGCTGGTGATGCCGTTGATCAGCCAGACCAGCGGTGAGAGCGGCACCATCAGCCCTTTGAGGATCCAGGAGGCGGGATAGGCGATCTTCTCCGGAAACATGGCGGCCAGGGTCTTGGGGGTCACTTCACCGAATACCAGTACCACCAGGGTCAGCCCGAAGGTGGCGATGGCGACCCCGAGATCACCAAACAGCCGGATACAGACGATGGTGGCGATGGCGGAGGCGAGGATATTGACCAGATTGTTGCCGATCAGGATCAGCCCCAGCAGGCGATCGGGGCGGGCGAGCAGTTGCTCGACGCGACGTGCGGCTTTGTGTTTGGTCTGTGCCAGATGCCGAAGTTTGTAGCGGTTGATGGACATCAGGCCGGTTTCGGCACTGGAGAAAAAGGCGGAAAGAAGGATCAAGATAACGAGAACAATCAGTAATGTACTCGTTGAGATGCTGTCCAAAAAGGGCTCCTGTTGGATGGTATGGCTAAAAGAGTATAGGTGTCAGCTCAACAGCACTTCTTTGACGAAGCGACTGCCAAAGTAGGCAAGAGTCAGGATGAAGCTGCCGATCAGACTGAGCGTGATGACTTTGCGGCCGCGCCAGCCATAGGTGTGATGACCCCACAGCAGCAACACGTAGACACACCATGCCAGGATGGAGAGCACTGCCTTGTGAGACTTGCCCTGGGCGAACATATCTTCGAGGAAGAAGAGGCCGGAAGCGATGGAGAGTGTCAGTAGCAGCACCCCTGCAGAGATCAACTGAAACAGCCGTTTCTCCACTGTCATCAGTGGCGGCATGGCTGGCAAGTTGCTGATTTTTCGAGATTTAAGCTGCTTGTCCAGACAGGCGAGCTGCAGCGCAAACAGACAGGCGATCATCAATACCGAGTAGGCCATCAGGGCGAGGCCGATGTGCAGCAACAGCTGGGGATGGGCCTCCAGATGGGTTATGTAGCGACCCGGGATCAAGGCGCTGGCAGCCAGCAACAGGGCCGAGAAGCTGTAGACCACCGGCAGCAGGATCCAGCCGTTGAAGCGGCGGGTCACGCAGGTCATGAAGCAACTGATGATGAGGCTGACCAGCGAGGCAACGTTGAGCATGCTCAGGTTCTGGCCGTAACTCTGCAATACCTCTGAACCGAGGGCGCTGGCGTGGGCGATCAGGGCCAATCCGATACAGGCAAACAGGGAGCGCTGTCCCACCGGCTTGGCGCTCAGTAACAGATGCAGGGAGGCGATGATGGCCAGCAGATAAAACGCCAGGGCCAGAACAGAGATTACGATCATAACCAGGTCGTTGTTGCACAAGCTTTTGAGGGTAAGAGGGGCAGTATACCTTGCACGAGAAGTGCTCGCCAGTTGTGCAACGGCCGATCTGCCCATATATAGGGAGAAGCTCCCTGCTGCTGCGGTGCGGTGAATAATCGTCCTCGCGCCCGCTCTGGGTTATAATGCCCCCAATTTATTACGCCAAGAACCGGAATCCGTCATGTTTGAGAATTTGACTGAACGACTCTCGCGCACCTTGCGCAATGTCAGTGGCCGTGGTCGCCTGACCGAAGACAATATCAAGGAAACCCTGCGCGAAGTCCGCATGGCGCTGCTCGAGGCGGATGTCGCCCTGCCGGTCGTGCGTGATTTCGTCGCGCGTGTCAAAGAGCGCGCAGTCGGGCAGGAAGTGGCCAAATCCCTGAGCCCGGGCCAGGCATTCATCAAGATTGTGCACGGTGAACTGGTCACCGTAATGGGGGAGGCCAACGAACAGCTCAACCTGGCTGCCCAGCCGCCTGCGATCATCCTGATGGCCGGTCTGCAGGGGGCCGGTAAGACCACCACAGTTGGCAAACTGGCCAAGCTGCTCAAAGAGCGCAGCAAGAAGAAGGTGCTGGTAGTCAGTGCCGACGTCTATCGTCCGGCGGCGATCAAACAGCTGGAAACCCTGGCCAATGACATCGGTGTCGACTTCTTCCCGAGCGATGCCAGCCAGAAGCCGGTCGATATCGCCACCGCCGCCATCGATCAGGCGCGCAAGAAATTCTATGACGTGGTGATCGTCGATACTGCCGGTCGTCTGCACGTTGATAGCGAGATGATGGCCGAGATCCAGGATCTGCATGCCACCATCAAGCCGGTTGAGACCCTGTTCGTGGTGGATGCCATGACCGGTCAGGATGCCGCCAACACCGCCAAGGCGTTCAATGAAGCGCTGCCGCTCACCGGTGTCATCCTTACCAAGGCGGACGGCGACGCCCGAGGTGGTGCCGCCCTGTCGGTGCGTCACATCACCGGCAAGCCGGTCAAGTTCATCGGTATGGGTGAAAAGACCGATGCGCTGGAACCGTTCCACCCGGATCGCCTCGCCTCCCGCATCCTCGGTATGGGCGATGTGCTCTCTCTTATCGAAGAGGTGGAGCGCAACGTCGATAAAGAGAAAGCAGCCAAGCTGGCCAGCAAGGTCAAGAGTGGCAAAGGCTTCGATCTGGAAGATTTCCGCGAGCAGCTGGCCCAGATGCGCAATATGGGCGGTATGATGGGGATGCTTGACAAGCTGCCCGGCATGTCCGGTCTGCCGGATAACGTGAAAGATCAGATGGATGACAAGCTCACCGTGCGAATGGAGGCCATCATCAGCTCCATGACGCCCAAGGAGCGTGCTCACCCAGATCTCATCAAGGGCTCACGCAAACGCCGTATCGCCGCAGGTTCCGGCATGCAGGTGCAGGATGTGAACAAGCTGCTCAAGCAGTTCACCGAGATGCAGCGCATGATGAAGAAAATGTCCGGTAAAGGCGGCATGCGCAAGATGATGAGCCAGATGAAGAACATGATGCCCCCCGGTTTCGGTGGCGGTCGCGGCCCGTTCTGATCCGGCCCGCGTGTTGATGGGGGTCTGCAGCGGCAGGCCCCTTTTCATTGCCGCTCTGCGCAAAAAATGGCTGGCTTGGTTGCAATTATTACGAATCCAAGTAGAATTACGCGGCTTATTTTAAGCTAGGGTCCGCGTGTTTGCGGGCCTTGTTCATTAGATGTTAATGAGGACGATATGGTAACCATTCGTTTACAACGTGGTGGCGCGAAAAAGCGTCCGTTCTACCAGGTAGTAGTTTCTGACAGCCGTTGCGCCCGTGACGGTCGCTTCATCGAGCGCGTTGGTTTCTTCAACCCGGTTGCTGCTGGTCAAGCTGAAAAGCTGAACCTGGACCTGGCTCGTATCGAGCATTGGGTTGCTACTGGTGCCGCTGTTTCTGACCGCGTTGCCAAGCTGATCAAAGACGCTAAAAAAGCTGCTTAATCAGCCCAACGGTAAGGAGTTAAGGTGGAAAAACCTGTAGTTCTGGGCACCCTGGGTACCGTTTATGGCATCAAGGGCTGGCTTAAAGTGAACTCCTTCACCGATGTTGCCGAAGCGATTTTCGATTACAACCCCTGGCTGATTAATCAGAACGGGGTGTGGCGTGAAATTCGGGTTTCATCCTGGAAACGTCACAACAAGGGTCTGATCTGCAAACTCGATGGTATCGATGTGCGCGAAGATGCCCTGGCATTGACCAATGTCGAGATTGGCGTACCCGCCGATCTGTTGCCTGCGTTGCCTGAAGGTGAGTTCTACTGGCGTGACCTGATTGGTTGCTCCGTGGTGACCACCAAGGGATACGACCTGGGCAAGGTGACCGAATTGATGGAAACCGGCTCCAACGATGTGTTGGTGGTTGAGGCCAATGTAAAAGATGCCTTTGGTGCAAAGGAGCGGTTGATTCCGTTCCTGGAAGAGCAGGTGATCAAGAATATTGATCTGACTGCTCGAACAATCGAAGTTGATTGGGATCCTGGTTTCTAGTTTCCCGCGCTAACACGGGTGCCGGAGGTTTCTTATGTGGATTGGGGTGATTAGCCTCTTCCCTGAAATGTTCCGAGCCATTACCGAGCACGGGGTAACGGGTCGGGCCGTCAAGAGTGGCCTGCTGCAGATTGAGTGCTGGAACCCCCGGGAGTTTACCCACGATAAACACCGTACGGTCGATGATCGTCCTTATGGTGGTGGGCCCGGCATGTTAATGATGGTTCAGCCGCTGCGTGACGCGATTCATGCAGCCAAGCAAGCGGCAGGAGACGGGGCGAAAGTCATCTATCTCTCTCCTCAGGGACGCAAGCTGACTCAAGCGGGCGTAACCGAGTTGGCGACGAATCAGAAACTGATTCTGGTAGCCGGTCGATACGAAGGTATCGATGAACGCGTGATACAAACCGAAGTCGACGAAGAGTGGTCTATCGGGGATTACGTGTTAAGTGGTGGCGAGTTGCCTGCCATGACCCTGATCGATGCGGTTTCGCGTCTGGTCCCCGGGGTTTTGGGCGATCAGGCCAGTGCCGAGCAGGACTCCTTTACGGATGGCTTGCTGGATCATCCCCACTACACTCGGCCGGAGGTGTTGGATGGATTGGCGGTGCCCGAGGCGCTGACAAGCGGCAATCACGAAGTGATTCGACGCTGGCGTCTCAAGCAGTCGCTCGGACGAACCTGGCAAAGAAGGCCGGAACTTATTAACAACCTAGCTCTGACTGACGAGCAAGAATCACTTCTTGCCGAGTATGTCCGCGAAGTGCGTGACAGCGTTAAGTAGAGTTTTCAGTTTATCCTAGGTAAGGAAAGACAATGAGCAAGATTATTCAGCAGCTTGAACAAGAGCAACTGCGTACCGACATCCCGGCTTTTGCCCAGGGCGACACTGTACGTGTTCAAGTTCGTGTTAAAGAAGGTGGTAAAGAGCGTCTGCAGGCTTTCGAAGGCATCGTTATTGCCAAGCGTAACCGCGGTCTGCACTCTGCTTTCACCGTTCGCAAGATCTCCAACGGCGAAGGTGTTGAGCGTGTATTCCAGACTCACTCTCCGCTGATCCACAGTGTAGAACTGAAGCGTCGTGGTGATGTTCGCCGCGCCAAACTGTACTACCTGCGCAACCTGTCCGGCAAAGCTGCTCGTATCAAAGAGAAGCTCAACTAATTCGATTCGAATTGGTGTCGGTATGTCGGCAAATAGCTCGACAGGTAGTGAAAAGGCTCGCCAATGGCGAGCCTTTTTTGTATCCGTCTATTGGCTATCTGGGAGCCGTTACTGGATGACCCGAACTACCGAGTTGTCTCGCCCGAAGGGGCCTGGCACATAGTCGTCCGCTGCCCAGTCATTCTCGTAGAGGGTTTCCCCTGCCGGTGTGATGAGCTGGTAGCAATATTCGAAGTAACCCGGGCCGTCGGTCGGCAGATTGAGGGTGGCTTTGAACTCGCCGCTCTTCATGCGTTTCAGCTCGACCGGTTGCCACTGGGTGAACTCGCCGATCAGCATCACCTGTTCCGCTCCTGCAGCCGCCTCTTTCTCTACGGCAAAGGTCACCTTGACCTCGGGCTTGGACTTCAAAAACTGTTTGATCAGTGGCATGACGCCTCCTTGTCTGTGAGTTAAAAATGGCTCCTGTCTATTTTTATACCACCATATGACAAAGATGTTGATAAGGCAGATCAAGTCGGCAAGGCAAAATAGCGTTGCAGCAAACTGTGGGTAAAGTCGATCTTGAGATAGAAGCCGCGGGGCAGGGTCATGATGGGTTGACCATCGCGGCCGATGGCACGAGTCAGCGCCTTGTTGTTGGCCGCTTTGGGCCGCAGTTGCATCACCTGGCCGTGGCGTGCGCTGATCTGCTCCACTTCTCCCAGCACTATCATGTCCATCAGCTCCTCCCAGTCCTGACGCAGTAGCCGATCTTCCTCTTCATTCGGGCTCCACATCAGCGGCATGCCGACCCGCCGCTCGCCAACCGGGATCTCCCGACTGCCTTCCACCGGGATCCAGAGCACTCGGGAGAGCTTGTTGCGCACGTTGGACTCCTCCCAGCGC
The DNA here is from genome assembly GCF_040908025.1 of Aeromonas sp. R9-2. Classification (NCBI taxonomy): domain Bacteria; kingdom Pseudomonadati; phylum Pseudomonadota; class Gammaproteobacteria; order Aeromonadales; family Aeromonadaceae; genus Aeromonas; species Aeromonas sp. R9-2. The sequence goes on along the minus strand of NZ_JBFOCX010000035.1, from coordinate 119,648 downwards.
TGGCCGCTGACGCCGATCAGCGGGGCGACGCAGACGAAGGTGGTCTCCAGCGGTTTGCCTTGAGGATCCACGGGGATCGTCTTGAGTTCGATCCCCAGCTCCGGGAAGTCCTGCTCAGGCTTGCTCCCTGCGCTGGCCCCCAGTTGCAGCTCGATCAACTGACCGACCCACCCCTTGTCACGGCGCAGGTCTTTGGGCACCGCAACGCCAGCCTCGGCGGCCAGCTGCGCCAGGGTGAAGCCGGCCATGGCATAGGCGCGGCTCAATAACTCCTGCTCGGATTGGGGATTGCTTGGCATAGTTGGCTCCATCTTGCTCGCCATATTCTAACAGGGGAGGATCCCGAGAAGGATCGCTGTTTTTATAACCGATCCTGAGTGGATAAGATCAAATGCAGAGAATTTGGGGGTTATCAGTTCATCATTATGATTTTAAAGGATTTTGTCTGTTTTATCGAGCAGTAAGCCAGGTCTGGTTTGACCTCTAAATAGTTGTCCAAGGGTTTGTGCATGATGTTACACACAGTTATCCACAGAAATCTTGGATAAGTGGATGAAAGTGGGTGGAGTCGCTGATATGTTACAAAAAATTGTGAATGCCACCCCATTTTTACAGGGTAAACGGGGTAGATATTGTGCCACTCCTGTGGATAATTTCGCCGCGGTGAATCTTTGAGCAGTTGAACTTGTTCACAATCCGGATCATGGATCAGGCTCTTGGGGTAACATGGATCTAGATCCAGTTGTTTTATCTCAACATAATGAAAAATAATGATTTTTTATATTTTGTGTCGCGTGGTGATGCGGAGAGGCACTTTTCGCGCACAGTTTAAAAGTACTGTATATACCCGTTTGCTAACAGCTTTATGCACAGCCTGGGTGGGCAACTTGAGGGCGCGGATCCTTGGATTTGTTTATAAGTATGTTTGAAATCGAAAGTTATTCATGAAACAGGGGATTCACTCCTTGTTTGCTGCCACGGGGTGAATGTGGAACAATCTCCTTATAGATTCAGCCTTTATAAGGTGATCACGTGATTGATGGCGACGGATTTCGTCCCAATGTCGGTATCGTGATCTGTAACCGTGAAGGACAAGTGTTGTGGGCTAAACGCTATGGGCAGCACTCCTGGCAGTTTCCGCAGGGGGGGGTTGATGATGGTGAAACGCCAGAGCAGGCCATGTATCGAGAGCTGTATGAGGAGATTGGCCTCAAGCCCGAAGATGTGACCATCATGGCCACCAGTCGTAACTGGCTAAAGTACCGTTTACCCAAACGTCTTGTCCGCTGGGACAGTTCACCGGTCTGTATTGGCCAAAAACAAAAATGGTTCCTGTTACAGCTGAATTCGGGCAAGGAGTCGCGGATCCAGTTCGGCTGTCATGGCCATCCCGAATTTGACGACTGGCGTTGGGTCAGCTTCTGGTACCCCGTGCGTCAGGTCGTTTCGTTCAAGCGGGAGGTTTACCGCCGGGTCATGAAAGAGTTTGCCCCGCTGGCGATGCCGGTGCCGGCAGTGCAGGTCAACAAGAAGGATGGGCGGCGCAACCGCGCCCGTTAAGGAGCACAGATTAGTTGTTAACGGAACTGAGACGTATCGTCGAGAGCATGGCCGAGGCCAATACCCTCGAGCAGGCCTTGCAAGCATTGGTGAGCCAGACCCGGCACGCCATGGCAGTGGACTGCTGCTCCGTCTATGTCTCGGAACCCGAGGTGCGCCGCTATCGCCTGGCGGCTACCGACGGCTTGGCCCCGTCCGCGGTTGGCAAGGTGACCCTGCCCTACGAGCAGGGCATCGTTGGTCTGGTGGGTCAGCGGGAAGAGCTGATCAACCTGGCCGATGCACCCGCGCACCCCAGTTTCAAATTCCTGCCCGATGTGGCCGAAGAGGCGTTCCGCTCCTTCCTCGGCGCTCCCATCATGCATCAGCGTCAGGTGGTCGGCATTCTGGTGGTGCAGCAGAAGGAGAGCCGCCGCTTCGATGAGGGGGAAGAGTCCTTCATGGTCACCTTAGCGGCCCAGCTGGCGGCGCGGATTGCCCAAGCGCAGGCCAAGGGGTGGTTGCAGAAGACCGACTGGAGCAAGCCGCTGCGCGGTATTGCCGGTGCCAGCGGCATTGCCATGGCCAAGGCCTGGGTGTGGCGGCCCCGCAAGGCGCTCGCGTCCATTACCCCGCGCAAGGATGAAGACCATGCCAGCCAGCTGGCGCGGCTGGAGCTGGCGGTTGAGGAAGTGCGTCACGACTTGGAGAGTCTGGCGCTGCGTTTTCGCGAGAGCTACAGCCAGGATTCGGTGGCGATCTTCGATATCTACCTCCATCTGCTGAATGATCCCGGCTACATCAAGCCTATTCGCAACAAGGTGAGCAAGGAGCACTGGACTGCGGTCTCGGCGGTCAAGCTCATCAGTGATCGCTTGATCGAGCAGTTCAAGGGGATGAAGGATCCCTACCTGCAGGAGCGCTCCACCGACGTGAAGGATATTGCCCAGCGGCTGATCAGCCGACTGGTGCAGAATGAACCGGAACATATCTCCATCGGCGAGCCGGTGGTGCTGGTTGCCGACGAGGTGACTGCTACCATTCTGGCGGAAGTGCCCCGCGAGTATCTGACCGGGGTGGTCTCGCTCAAGGGGGGGACCAACTCCCACGCGGCCATTCTGGCCCGCGCCATGGGGGTGGCCGCCATCATGGGGGTGGATCTGCCCCTTGGTGACATCGGTGGTCGCATGCTGGTCGTCGATGGTTACAGCGGCGATCTCTTCATCGAACCCAATCAGGTGATCCTGACCGAGTATCGTCAGCTGCTGAGCGAAGAGCGGGCCCTCGATACCCTGGTGCGCAGTGTCGACAATCTGCCATCCGAGACGGCCGACGGCACCAAGGTCTCCCTGCTGCTCAACGCCGGTCTCAGCGCCGATACCGAGATCTCCCTCAACCAGCTGGCGGACGGGGTGGGCCTCTATCGCACCGAGATCCCCTTTATGCTGCAGGAGAGCTTCCCCTCAGAGTGGGAACAGACTGCCCGTTATCGCGGCATTCTGGAGACCTACCGCAACCGGCCGGTCTGCATGCGGACGCTGGATGTGGGCGGCGACAAGCCGTTGCCCTATTTCCCCATCGTCGAGGAAAACCCCTTCCTTGGCTGGCGAGGGATCCGGATCACCCTGGATCACCCCGAACTGTTTCTGGTGCAGCTCAAGGCGATGCTGCGGGCCAGTGAAGGGCTCGACAATCTGGCCATCATGCTGCCGATGATCAGCAGCGTCAGCGAAATCAAAGCCTCCCGTCGTCTGCTGGATCAGGCATGGCGGGAAGTGTCGGAAGAGGCGGCGAGCCGCGATGCGGTGATCCGCTACCCCAGCCTCGGGGTGATGATCGAGGTGCCCTCAGCCCTCTTTATTTTGCCGGAGATGGCGCCGCTCATCGACTTCTGGTCTGTGGGCAGCAATGACCTTACCCAGTACCTGCTGGCGGTGGATCGCAACAACTCTCGGGTTGCCAACATCTACGATGCCTTCCATCCTGCGGTGATCCGCGCCCTGCAACAGCTGGTTGATGCTTCCCACCGCTACCAGAAGCCGGTGTCGGTGTGTGGCGAGCTGGCCGGTGATCCGGTCGGTGTATTGCTGCTGCTGGCCATGGGTTATCGCCGCTTCAGTATGAATACCCACAACATCGCCCGGATCAAGTACGTGCTGCGCCAATCGACCCTGAGCGAGCTGACCGAACTGTTGGCCGATGGCCTAAAACATGACAACCCCCACGTACTGCGCGGCCTGTTTGCCCGCTATTTGGAGGAGCATGGTTTGGGCGGTTTACTGCGAGCCGGTCATAAATCGAAACAGAGTGATTGATAATCATGCCTTGTCCCTGCTGACGAATGATCGGAAAATGCGGCTTTTATTTTGACTGGGGCCGCATATGCAGCACGATGGATATTGGGTTTTCTCGCAGATTGATCCCGTAGCATTCAGTTTGGGACCACTATCGGTACGCTGGTATGGTCTCATGTACCTGTTCGGTTTCGCTTTTGCCATGTGGCTTGCCGGCCGTCGTGCCGATGCACCGAACAGCGGCTGGACCCGCAACGAGGTGTCGGATCTGCTGTTCTACGGTTTCCTCGGGGTGATCCTCGGTGGCCGTGTCGGTTACGTGCTGTTCTACAACTTCGATCTCTTCCTCGCTGATCCCACCTATCTGTTCAAGATCTGGACCGGTGGTATGTCGTTCCACGGTGGGCTGATCGGGGTGATCACCGCGATGATCTGGTTTGCCCACAAGACCAAGCGCCACTTCCTCACCGTGGCCGACTTTGTGGCACCGCTCATTCCGTTTGGTCTCGGCGTTGGCCGGATCGGCAACTTCCTCAACGGCGAGCTGTGGGGCCGGGTCACCGATGTGCCCTGGGCCATCATCTTCCCGGAGGCGGGCCCCGAGCCGCGTCATCCCTCCCAGCTCTACCAGTTCGCACTGGAAGGGGTGGTGCTGTTCATCATCCTCAACCTGTTCTGGCGCAAGAATCCGCCCCGTGGTGCCATCTCCGGCATGTTCCTGCTGTTCTACGGCCTGTTCCGCTTCCTGGTGGAGTTTGTGCGCCAGCCGGACAGCCAGCTCGGTCTCTACTTCCAGGAGATCAGCATGGGCCAGATCCTCTCCACCCCGATGATTATCGCCGGTGCCCTGATGATTTGGGTTGCCTACAAGCGTCCGCAGTTGTTTGGTAATGCCGTGAAGGAGGCGAAATAATGCGAGCTTATCTCGACCTGATGCAGAAAATCCTCGATGAGGGCACCATCAAGTCAGACCGTACCGGCACCGGTACTGTCTCCCTGTTCGGCCATCAGATGCGCTTCAATCTGGCGGAAGGTTTCCCGCTGGTCACCACCAAGAAGTGCCACCTGCGCTCCATCATTCACGAGCTGCTCTGGTTCCTCAATGGCGATACCAATACCGCCTATCTGAAGGAAAATGGCGTCAGCATCTGGGATGAGTGGGCCGACGAGAATGGCGATCTGGGGCCGGTTTACGGTGCTCAGTGGCGCTCCTGGCCTGCGGCCGACGGGTCTGTCATCGACCAGATCCAGAAGGCGGTGGATGACATCAAGCACAACCCGGATTCGCGCCGCATCATCGTATCCGCCTGGAACGTGGGTGAACTGGACAAGATGGCGCTGGCTCCCTGCCACGCCTTCTTCCAGTTTTATGTGGCGGACGGCAAGCTCTCCTGCCAGCTCTACCAGCGCAGTTGTGATGTGTTCCTCGGCCTGCCGTTCAACATCGCCAGCTACGCCCTGCTGACCCACATGATGGCCCAGCAGTGCAATCTGGAAGTGGGTGACTTTGTCTGGACTGGCGGTGATGTGCATCTCTACTCCAACCACATGGAGCAGACAGCTCTGCAGCTCTCCCGCGAGCCGCGCCCGCTGCCGACCCTGGTGATCAAGCGCAAACCTGACTCCATCTTTGACTACAAGTTCGAGGATTTCGAGATCGAGGGTTATGACCCCCATCCCGGCATCAAGGCGCCCGTCGCCATCTGATAACAAGGCGCCTCAGGGCGCCTTTTTTATGCAGTTAAATAATTGAAAATTCATTTTATTGATTAATAAGACGGTAGCCAGAGACGAGGAAAAACCTGCTTATAGCAGGTATGTTATATTTTGCTTTCGGTTTTTTCGTTGTATTGAGCAGCAAGAAACGATTTTCCATTAGTTGTTGCAAGGGATAGACTCAAACCAAAGCAATACGGTGGAAAATTTAACCATGAGTGACGTAATCAAAAAGTTCCTGAAGCTGGAGGCCGCCTCCGGAATTATTCTGATCCTGGCTGCCATGCTGGCAATGATTTTAGCCAATACCGCGCTGGCTGGCGGGTATCAGGCGTTTCTCGACACGCCGGTGCAAGTGCGCATTGCGGCCCTCGACATCAACAAGCCGCTGCTGCTCTGGATCAACGATGGCTTTATGGCGATCTTCTTCCTGCTGGTTGGTCTGGAAGTGAAGCGTGAAATGCTGGAAGGGGCGCTCTCCTCTCGGGTGCAAGCGACTTTTCCGGCCATCGCGGCGGTGGGCGGCATGCTGGCTCCGGCCTTGATCTACGCCTTTTTCAACTATTCGGATGAAGTGGCGCGCGCTGGCTGGGCGATCCCGGCTGCGACCGACATCGCCTTTGCCCTCGGGGTGATGGCGCTGCTCGGCAAGCGGGTGCCGGTGAGCCTCAAGGTATTCCTGTTGGCGCTGGCCATCATGGATGACTTGGGTGTTATCATCATCATCGCGCTTTTCTATACCCAGCAGCTGTCGCTGGAGGCGCTGGCCATCGGTATTTTGGCAACCCTCACCCTGCTGTGGATGAATCGCCGTGGTGAGGACAGGATCGGCCTCTACATGCTGGTTGGCCTGGTGCTCTGGGTTGCGGTGCTCAAGTCTGGCGTTCATGCGACCCTGGCCGGTGTGGTAGTCGGTTTTATGGTCCCGCTTAACGGCAAGCGTTACGCCTCGCCGCTCAAGTATTTGGAGCACAAGTTGCACCCCTGGAGTGCCTATCTGATCCTGCCGCTGTTTGCCTTTGCCAACGCCGGGGTATCGCTGGAAGGGATTGGTCTCTCCTCCCTGCTGAGTCCGGTACCTATGGGGATCATGCTGGGGCTGTTTATCGGCAAGCCGCTTGGGGTGTTCACCATCAGCTGGCTGTCGGTCAAGCTGGGCATCGCCCAGTTGCCGCCCGGGGTCAACTTCAAGCAGATTTTTGCGGTCAGCATCCTCTGTGGCATCGGGTTCACCATGTCGATGTTTATCGCGTCGCTCGCCTTCGAGCACGGTGGGCTGGATTACGGCAGCTACTCTCGCCTCGGGATCCTGGTGGGCTCCACCATGGCGGCGGTAGTCGGCTATCTGGCCTTGCGCATGGCCCTTCCCAAGGGTGAAGGGGAACAGAGTACGGAGGGACTATGAAGCTGCATACAGGGTTGTTGATGCTGTTGTTGAGCCCCGCGGCCTGGGCTGGCGGGCTGGAGGATTGCAAGCAGGACGCCGCCTCGGCGAACTGCTCTGCCTATCTCAACGGGGTGGTAGACAGCGCCCTGCTGCTGGGGGACAAGCAGGCCAAGGCGCGCTTTGGCGAAACCTTCTCCGAGCGGGCACTGAGCAGCCGGGCTGGCGAGATGGTAAAGCGTTCCAACAAGCGTTATTGCGCTGACCGGATGCCTGACAAGGCACGCCTCAAGGCCAGTCTGATGGAGCAGTTTGGCGCGAACAAGGTTGACTCGGTCAGCGACATGTATGACATTCTGGCGGTTGAACTCAGCTGCTACCGGAGTCCGCGTCAAGCGGGAACCCCATCGGATGTCACACCTTAACTACAACCATCTCTACTATTTCTGGATGACTCAGAAGAAGGGCTCCGTTACCCAAGCTGCGGAAGCCCTTTTTTTGACCCCGCAAACCGTCACCGGCCAGATCAAGCTGCTGGAGCAGCGCCTCGGTGGCAAGCTGCTCAAACGCAAGGGGCGCTCCCTTGAGGCGACCGAGCTGGGTCAACTGGTGTTTCGTTATGCCGACAAGATGTTCAGCCTCTCCTACGAGATGCTCGATATCGTCAACTACCGCAAGGAGAGCCAGATCCTGTTTGACGTCGGCATCGCCGATGCCCTCTCCAAGCGCCTTGCCAGCCGCGTGCTGCTCTCTGTCATCCCCAATGATGGTTCCATCCATCTGCGCTGTTTCGAATCGACCCACGAACTGCTGCTGGAGCAGCTGAGCGAACACAAGCTCGATATGATCCTCTCCGACTGTCCAGTGGACTCCAGCCAGCATGCGGGGCTGCTCTCCAAGCGGTTGGGCGGCTGTGGCGTCAGCTTCTTCTGCAAGGCGCCATTGCCCGAAAAGCCCTTTCCCGCCTGTCTGGAAGAGCGCAAGCTACTGATCCCCGGTCGCCGTACTGCCATGGGGCGTCAGCTGACCCAGTGGTTCGAGCAGCAGGGGGTTTCTCCCAGCATTCTTGGCGAGTTTGATGATGCCGCCTTGATGAAGGCGTTTGGCTTCTTCAATCAGGGCATCTTCATGGCTCCCACCATCTATCGGGAGGAGATCCTTGAGGGGGAGGGGGTGATGCTGATCGGGGAAACTCAGGATCTGATGGAGGAGTATTACGTCATCTTCGCCGAGCGAATGATCCAGCATCCGGCGGTGAAGCGGGTCTGCGAGAGCGATTTTACCTTTCTCTTTTCCGGCCAGGAGAACTTCTCCGCCATCCAGCCGGCCACCCTGTCGTTTTAAAACGACCCGTCACCACGTATCATCGGCGATCAGTGGTAGAGGAGAGATATGATGCAACTTGAAGAGATGGAAGCCAATGCGAGTAAAGCGGTGGCCTTGCTCAAGGCGCTGGCCAACGAACGGCGGCTGTTTATTCTGTGCCAGTTGCTGGAGCGCGAACTGTCGGTGGGGGAGCTCAACGAGCGATTGGGATTGAGTCAGTCGGCCTTGTCACAGCATCTGGCGCTGTTGCGGCGGGATGAGCTGGTGACGACGCGCAAAGAGGCCCAGACGGTCTACTATTCGCTGCGCAGCCATGAGGTGCGTGAAATGATCAGCTTGCTGCATCGACTTTATTGCAGCGCAGATAAATAAAAAACCGGCACTAAGGCCGGTTTTTTCAGCTTTGATCAGCAGAAGCTGATTAAGCCATAGCTTTGATCTGGGCAGACAGGCGGCTCTTGTGACGAGCAGCTTTGTTCTTGTGGATCAGGCCTTTGGTCGCCATACGATCCATGATCGGCTGAGCAACAGCGAAAGCGGCAGTCGCAGCAGCTTTGTCGCCAGAGGCGATAGCAGCAATGACTTTCTTCAGGTAGGTACGGGTCATGGAACGACGGCTGGCGTTGTGCTGACGGCGTTTTTCTGACTGAAGAGCGCGCTTCTTAGCAGATTTGATGTTAGCCAAGGTAAAACTCCTAAAACTGTCTTAGCGAGTGTATTGAAAAGGCCCGGAAATATGCCCTTCCAACCACATATTGTCAAATGATTTGTGCAAATAAACACCGCCTCCCGGTGGTGTGTCAGTAGGGAGACGGTTAAACTGTCGGCCGATTCTAGCAGCATTCTTTTCATTCTGACAGTTCCAGAGGCCTCGTCTTGAGTAAGAAATTGATCAAATCCGGCATGATAGTGTCCGGAATGACGCTGGCATCCCGCGTAATGGGCTTGGTTCGCGATGTAGTCATCGCAAATCTGCTCGGTGCCGGGGTGGCCGCCGACGTCTTCTTTTTTGCCAATCGCATTCCCAACTTTCTGCGTCGTCTGTTCGCCGAAGGTGCCTTCAACCAGGCCTTTGTTCCCGTGATGACGGAGTACAAGAAAAATGGCGACGAGGGGGAAGTGCGTGAATTGCTGGCGGCGGTGGCGGGCACGCTGGGGGGGATAGTGACTGTGGTCACCCTGCTTGGTGTGCTGGGGTCGGGAGTACTTACCGCGCTGTTTGGCTGGGGCTGGTTCTGGGACTGGCTGCATGGCGGCCCTGCGGCCGAGAAGTTCGAGCTCGCCAGTCTGATGCTCAAGATCACCTTCCCTTACCTCTGGTTCATCACCTTTACCGCCATGGCGGGGGCCATCCTCAACACCTTCGGCCGCTTTGCAGTCTCGTCGTTTACGCCGGTGTTTCTCAACATCACCATGATTGCTGCGGCTTGGTGGATTGCACCGCTGATGGACAAACCTGAGATCTCGCTGGCGATTGGTGTCTTTTTGGGCGGTTTGGTGCAGTTTTTGTTCCAGTATCCCTTTTTGCGCCAAATCAACATGCTGGTATGGCCCAAATGGGGATGGAATCACCCTGGGGTGGTGAAGATCCGCACACTGATGATCCCGGCCCTGTTCGGGGTCTCGGTCAGCCAGATCAACCTGCTGGTCAATACCATGCTGGCTTCTTTCCTGGCGACCGGTGCCATCAGTTATCTCTACTACTCGGATCGCCTGCTGGAGTTCCCCCTCGGGCTGTTTGCGGTGGCCATCAGTACCGTGATCCTGCCTGCGCTGGCGAAAAAGCATGTGGATGCAGACCCTGCCGACTTTTCCCGCACCATGGATTGGGGGGTGCGGATGGTGATGCTGCTCGGCCTGCCCGCCATGATAGGCATTGCGGTGATGCGCGAGCCCATTTTGCGAGTGCTGTTCATGCGCGGCGAGTTCGGCCTGCATGAAGTGAGCATGTCGAGCGCGAGCCTGCTGGCTTCCACTACCGGTCTGCTCTCCCTGATGCTGATCAAGGTGCTGGCGCCCGGTTACTACGCCCGTCAGGACACCAAAACGCCGGTGCGGATCGGGGTGATGTCGATGATTGCCAACATGGCTTGCAACCTCATCTTCATCTACCCGCTCGGTTACGTGGGGCTGGCGCTCTCGACCGCCTGCTCGGGCACTCTGAATGCGGCCTTGCTGTTCAAGGGGTTGTACCAGCAGAGCGTCTATCGTCCCTCCCGCCATACCGGCGTGTTCTGCCTCAAGCTGCTGGTCGCCAGCGTGCTGATGGGGGGCGTGCTCGCCTATCTGTCGCCGGATCTGGCCCAGTGGGGGGCGTGGAGCATGGGTAAGGCCAGTTTGCAGCTGACCATGCTGCTGTCGCTGGGGGCTGCGGTCTATGCAGTGGTACTGCTGCTGCTGGGCATTCGGCCGCGTCACCTTAAATCTGGGCAGCAGTAGCCGTGATCCTGCGGCGCCATGGGATAGTGCCTCATGGCGCAGCAGGGGGCGTGATTGGGCCCGGATAGTTGAAATCAGGCTATGAGGGCTGACCCTGCCTGCTGCCTGATATATAATCCGCCGATTTCCATGGCAGCAACGCACAAGGCACTGATGGAGCTTATTCGCGGCATTCACAATCTCAAGCCCCGTCACCGGGGATGTGTATTAACCATTGGCAACTTTGATGGGGTTCATCAGGGTCACCATGCGGTATTGGCACGTCTCAAGGAGAAAGCGGCCCAGCTGGGATTGCCCGCTTGCGTCATGCTGTTTGAGCCGCAGCCGCTGGAGCTGTTTGCCGGCACAGCTGCGCCCGCCCGGCTGAGCCGGTTGCGGGAAAAGTACGAAGCGCTGCAGGGGCTGCATATCGACCGTATGCTCTGCGTACGCTTCAGCCACCGCTTTGCCGAGCAGGGTGCCTCGACCTTCATCGAGCAGTTGCTGGTGGAGAAGCTCGGGGTGCGCTATCTGGTGGTCGGCGATGATTTTCGCTTCGGCAAGGGGCGGGAAGGGGACTTCCACCTGTTGGAGGAGGCGGGTCATCGCTTCGGCTTCGAGGTGATCAGTACCCAGAGCTTCCAGCTCGAACGGCAGCGGGTCAGCAGCACACTCGTACGCGAGGCCTTGAAAGCGGGCAGGATGGCGGAGGTGGAGCTGATGCTTGGCCGCCCCTATACCATCAGCGGCCGGGTGGCCCACGGCGACAAGCTGGGGCGCACCATAGGTTTTCCCACCGCCAATCTGGCCCTCAAGCGTCAGGTGATCCCGGTCGGTGGCGTGTTTGCGGTGGAAGTGATATGTTCCGGCAAGACCTTCCCCGGTGTAGCCAATGTGGGTGTACGGCCGACCTTGAGCGGTACACAAGCCAGATTGGAAGTACATCTATTTGATTTTTCTGGTGATCTATATGGTCAGCAGGTCAAGGTGCTGCTTCGCCACAAGCTGCGCGAAGAGCAGAAGTTTGCCTCTTTCACTGCCTTGAAAGAGCAGATCGAACGAGATGCCCTGGCGGCCCGAGCCTGGTTCGGGCTGCCACAATTCAATTTACCCAGCACTCTTTTAGAAAAGAAGGGAACCCAGGACTGATGAGCGACTATAAACACACCCTGAATCTTCCGGAAACCGAGTTTCCGATGCGTGGCGATCTGGCCAAGCGCGAACCCAACATGCTGAAACGTTGGTACGATCAGGATCTCTACGGCGCTATTCGCCGCGCCAAAGCGGGCAAGCCTTCTTTCATTCTGCACGATGGCCCCCCCTATGCGAACGGCAACATTCACATCGGTCACTCGGTCAACAAGATCCTCAAAGACATCATCATCAAGTCCAAGGGCCTCTCCGGCTTCGATTCACCCTATGTGCCGGGTTGGGATTGCCACGGTCTGCCTATCGAACTGAAAGTAGAAGGCATGGTCGGCAAGCCGGGCGAGAAGGTTTCCGCTGCCGAATTCCGCGCCGAGTGCCGCAAATACGCCAAGACCCAGATCGAAGCGCAGAAGACCGACTTCATCCGTCTGGGTGTGCTGGGCGACTGGGAACACCCCTACCTGACCATGGATTTTGGCACTGAAGCCAACATCATCCGCTCCATGGCCAAGATCGTTGAAAACGGCCACCTGCACAAAGGCTCCAAGCCGGTGCACTGGTGTACCGATTGCGGCTCCGCGCTGGCTGAAGCCGAAGTTGAGTACTACGACAAGAACTCTCCCTCTATCGATGTGCGCTTCAAGGCCGTTGACGAGGCGACCGTTGCCGCCAAGTTTGACTGCGCCGAAGGCCACACCGGCAAGGGCCCGGTCTCTGCGGTGATCTGGACCACTACTCCGTGGACCCTGCCAGCCAACCGCGCCATCGCCATGCACGCCGATCTGGATTACGCACTGGTGCAGGTTGAAGGTGAGCATCCCGAGCGTCTGATCTTGGCCGCCGAGCTGGTCAAGGATGTGATGGATCGCGCCGGTATCGAGAAGTTCCACAATCTGGGCTATGTCAAGGGTGCCGCGCTAGAGCTGCTGCGCTTCAACCACCCCTTCTACAGCTTCGATGTACCTGTGGTACTGGGTGACCACGTCACCCTGGATGCCGGTACCGGTGCCGTTCACACCGCCCCTGGCCACGGTCAGGAAGACTTCGTGGTCGGTCAGAAGTACGGTCTGGAAGTGGCCAACCCGGTTGGCAGCAACGGTGTTTACCTGCCGGATACCGAACTGTTTGCCGGTCAGCATGTGTTCAAGGCCAATGCCTCCGTGATCGAAGTGCTGACCGAGCGCGGCGCCCTGCTGCATCACAAGGTGTTCAACCACTCCTATCCGCACTGCTGGCGTCACAAGACCCCGATCATCTTCCGTGCTACTCCACAGTGGTTCATCAGCATGGAGCAGAAGGGTCTGCGCAAGCGCGCACTGGAAGAGATCGAGCGCATCGAGAAGGACGGTATTGCCCAGCAAGGCCAGAGCGGCTGGGTACCGGCCTGGGGTAAAAACCGCATTCAGGCGATGGTCGAGAACCGTCCTGACTGGTGTATCTCCCGTCAGCGTACTTGGGGTGTGCCCATCTCCCTGTTCGTCCATAAAGAGACCCAGGAACTGCACCCGGAATCCGTGCGCCTGATGCACGAAGTCGCCAAGCGGGTCGAGCAGTCCGGCATTCAGGCATGGTGGGATCTGGACAAGGCGGAGCTGCTGGGTGCCGATGCTGACATGTACGACAAGGTGCCTGACACCCTCGACGTCTGGTTTGACTCCGGTTCTACCCACGCTTCCGTTGTTGATGCCCGTCCCGAGTTCAACGGCAAGCCGGCCGACATGTATCTGGAAGGTTCTGACCAGCACCGTGGCTGGTTCATGTCCTCCCTGATGATCGGTGTGGCCATGAAAGACAAGGCTCCGTACAACCAGGTGCTGACTCACGGCTTCACTGTGGATGGTCAGGGTCGCAAGATGTCCAAGTCCATCGGCAACGTGGTCAGCCCGCAGGACGTGATGAACAAGCTGGGTGCCGACATCCTGCGTCTGTGGGTCGCGAGCACTGACTACACCGGCGAGATGACCGTCTCCGACGAGATCCTCAAGCGCTCTGCCGATGCTTATCGTCGTATTCGCAACACTGCCCGCTTCCTGCTGGCCAACCTGAACGGCTTCAATCCGTCGACCGACATGGTGGCACCTGCCGACATGGTGGTGGTGGATCGCTGGGCTGTGGGTCGTGCCAAAGCGGTACAGGCCGAGATCATGGCGGCATTCGACGAGTACAACTTCCACGGTGTAACCCAGAAGCTGATGCAGTTCTGCTCCATCGAGATGGGCTCCTTCTATCTGGACGTCATCAAGGATCGCCAGTACACCGCCAAGGCTGACAGCCTGGCCCGTCGCTCCTGCCAGACCGCCCTCTATCACATTGCCGAGGCCATGGTGCGCTGGATGGCGCCGATCATGAGCTTCACCGCTGATGAAATCTGGGCGCTGCTGCCGGGTGAGCGCGGCGAGTTTGTCTTCACCGAAGAGTGGTACGACGGCCTATTCGGGCTGGAAGCGGGCGAAACCCTCAACGACGACTTCTGGGCCGAGATCCTCACCGTGCGTGGTGAAGTGAACAAGGCGCTGGAAGTGGCCCGTGGCGAGAAGCGTATCGGCGGTTCCCTGCAGGCCGAACTAACCCTGTTCGCCAAGCCGGAGCTGGCTGCACGCCTGAACGCCCTGGCTGATGAGCTGCGCTTCGTGCTGCTCACCTCCAAAGCCAAGGTTGTGGAGGCTGACACTGCGCCGGAAGGCTCTGTGGCGACCGAGCGTGATGACCTGTGGTTGAGCGTGGCCCAGTCTGCTGCCGCCAAGTGCGACCGCTGCTGGCACCATGTAGAAGATGTGGGCACCATCGCGGGTCACGAAGAGATCTGTGGTCGCTGTGTGACCAACGTTGAGGGTGACGGCGAAACTCGTCAATTTGCCTGATGAACATGACTCAACATAAAAGCGGCCTGCGTTGGCTGTGGCTGGCAGTGCTGGCCTTTGTACTGGACCAGGCGAGCAAGCTCGCCGTGGTCAAGTTGCTGCCATTTGGTTACCCGGGGGTGGAGATCACCCCCTTCTTCAATCTGGTTCACGTCTACAACAAGGGCGCCGCATTCAGCTTCCTGGCTGATCAGGGGGGCTGGCAGCGCTGGTTCTTCGCGGTGCTGGCTTTTGCCATCTGTGGATTGCTGATCCACTGGCTGCGCAAGCAGTCGGTGACCCAGCGTTGGAGCGGTATCGCCTATTCACTCATCATCGGCGGCGCCCTCGGCAACGTCTTTGATCGACTGGTGTTGGGCCATGTGGTCGATTTCCTCGACTTCTACTGGCAGCGTGCGCACTGGCCGGCATTCAATCTGGCCGACAGCTTTATCTTTATCGGGGCCGCCATGATCGTGCTGGACGGTTTCCGTGGTGAGAAAAAGGAGCAGGCATGAGCCAGCAGATCACCGCTAACAGCAGCGTGCTGTTCCACTTCTCCATCAAGCTGGAAGATGGCTCGGTTGCCGACAGCACGGCGCTGCACGGCAAACCTGCCCGCCTGCGGATGGGCGATGGCAGCCTGACCCCCACCTTCGAGCAGTGTCTGCTGGGCCTGTGCGAAGGGGAGAGCAAGAGTTTTACTCTGGCGCCGGAAGAGGCCTTTGGTCTCTCCAATCCCGACAATATCTACCATCTGGATCGCGCCAAGTTTGGCGCCGATGTGGAGCCAAAAGTCGGCACTATCATCCTGTTCGATCAGCCCAATGGCAGCGAGCTGCCGGGCATCATCCGGGCAGTAGCCGGGATGTCGGTGACGGTCGATTTCAACCACCCACTGGCCGGTCATACCGTCACCTTCGAGGTGGAGATCCTGGGTGTTGATGATGAGGAGAAGGTGCATTAATGGATATTCTGCTCGCTAACCCTCGCGGTTTTTGCGCCGGTGTCGATCGCGCCATCAGCATTGTCGAGAGCGCGCTGGAGAAGTTCGGTGCCCCCATCTATGTCCGCCACGAAGTGGTGCATAACCGCTATGTGGTGAACAAGTTGAAAGAGGCGGGCGCTGTCTTCGTCGAGGAGCTGGACGAGGTGCCGGATGACAGCATCGTCATCTTCTCTGCTCACGGCGTGGCCAAAACAGTGCGCGAGATGGCCAAGTCCCGCGCCCTCAAGGTATTTGATGCCACCTGTCCGCTGGTGACCAAGGTTCACATGGAAGTCCATCGCGCCAGTCGCAAGGGCTCCGAAGCCGTGCTTATCGGTCATGCTGGCCACCCCGAGGTGATCGGGACCATGGGGCAATACGAGAATCGCGAAGGTGGCATGTATCTGGTGGAGACACCGGAAGATGTGGCCAAGCTCAAGGTGAAGAATCCGGATGACCTCTGTTTTGTCACCCAGACCACCCTGAGCGTGGACGAGACCTCTGATGTTATCGATGCGCTGCGCAAGCACTTCCCCAACATTCAGGGGCCGCGCAAGGATGACATCTGCTACGCCACCCAGAACCGTCAAGATGCGGTGCGGGAGATGGCGGGGCTGGTGGACGCCATGCTGGTGGTGGGGTCTCGCAACTCCTCCAACTCCAACCGTCTGCGCGAGCTGGCCGAGAAGGTGGGCGCCAGAGCCTATCTTATCGATGATGCGTCGATGATTGAGGCGAGCTGGCTGGAAGGCGTGAAGGCGATCGGCGTCACTGCCGGCGCATCCGCCCCCGAGGTGCTGGTGCAAAACGTGATTGCCCGCCTGCGGGAGCTGGGTGGCAAGATGGTGGCCGAGCACCCGGGTCGCGAAGAGAATGTGGTGTTCGAGGTACCGCCCGAGCTGCGCATCATCTGACGCGTCTCATCCTCGCCGGATGACCATGTATTGCCAAAGCCACCTTTTCGAGGTGGCTTTTTGTTTTTGACTCCAACGAATCCTTTGTGCGCGTTCACGACCTGATCGCCGCGAAAATTGATGATGTAGCTCGAACTTTTGAATAGACAGGATTGAAACCCCAAGTGCCCAGCATAGACTGCCAGCAAGCCCTTATTCTGGCTAGCACACATGGAGTGTGTCTGTCTTCCAAGAACAAATCAGAGCGAAACAGGATGTTTTTGCGTTCAGGTTTTAGCCTTATCGAGCTTATGGTGACCATAGCGCTCGTCTCATTGTTGCTCACGTTGGGGGTTCCTTCCTTCAACGCTTTGCTGCGCACTATTTCTCTAAATACTCAGGCTAACAACTTTGTTGCGACCATCAACCTTGCCCGCTCAGAAGCTATTCGTCGCAACACGGTAGTGATCCTCTCCGCCTCTGCCGATAACCTGACCCGGCATCACTGGGAGGCCGGTTGGCAGATCTGGGTCGATGGCAATGGCAACGGCAGGCTCGATAACGGCGAGTTGCTGCGGGGTTTCCCCGATATGGAGACAGCTACCCTGAGCAGCAATACCTCTCTGTTGCGCTTCAGCGGCGACGGTTTTCTCGATGGCCGCTCACAGGCATCGCAGGTGTTTGCCCTGCGCCCGGAAGGATGTCGCAACGAGGCGGCCCGCGATATCACCATCACTGCGGCAGGTCGCCCTTCCATCGCCGAGGTACGTTGCCCATGACACGACAACAGGGCTTGTCACTGCTTGAAATCATGATCTCGGTGCTGGTGCTCTCCATCGGCATTCTGGGCATGGCGACCCTGCAGTTGCAGGCACTCAAGAGCAATCAGTCTGCCCTGACGCGCACCGAAGCGACCCAGTACGCCTACATGATCAACGACATGATGCGAGCCAATCGCAGTGCGGCCCTGAACGGACAATACAACATCGATCTGGGCGAGACGGTCTCGGGTAGCTCCATGGCGGTACAGGACTTATTGCACTGGAAGCGGGTATTGAGCGAGCTGCCGGGTGGCGATGGTGCCGTGGCGGTCAGCGCCGGAAGGGCGGCCATCACCATTCAGTGGGATAGCAGTCGGTTGGCCACCGATCCTGCATCGCGCAGCATGACCCTTAGGACGGATCTATGAGCAGGGCCGGTTTGTCCCTACGCCAGCGCGGGATCGGCCTGGTCGAGGTGATGATCGCCCTGGTGCTCTCCCTGGTGACGCTGGGGGTCATCATTCAGGTATTTCTTGGCAATCACAAAACCTATCTCACTGGCGAGGCGATTGCCAGGGTGCGGGAAGACAGCGGCTTTGCCATCAATCTGCTGCAAAAAGAGCTGCGTATGGTGGGCTATCAGGGGTGTCTCAGCAAGCAGGGGGTCAATATTACTAATACCCTCAATAACAGTACGGCACTGCCCTACAACTTCACCACCTTTTTGCGTGGTTACGACAATGTGACGTCCACTTTGCCAGTCGAGCTGTCTGCTCTGTTCAGCGGTTCCGAGCCTAGACCCATGCCGGGTAGCGATATCCTGTTGGTTCAGGGGCCGGTTGGGGTTGGGGTTCCGCTCAGTCGTGATAATCATAACAATGCCGCCCAGCTGTTTGTGCAGCAGCTATCCAGCAAGGCCGACTATTGTGGTTCCGGCGCACAGGGTTATAGCGATCTGTGCGAGGGAGATATCGTCATGGTCTCCGACTGTCAGAAGGCCAGAATATTTCAGGTCACCAAAGTACAGGGCGTGGCAGGGGGACGTGAGGTCAATATCGTGCACTCCAATGACAACAAATATACGCCAGGCAATGCCAGCAGTTCCTGGGGGGGGACCAGCAGCCCACCCGAGGAGCGATTCGGTCTTGGCTCGGTCGTGAACAGGGTGGAAACCCGTCTCTACTATATCGCCCGCCCCTCTGCCAGCAGCCCCTACGCGCTTTATCGCAAGAACGGGGTGGCTGCAGGTATGCCCCTTATCGAAGGGGTGGCCAATATGCAACTTACATTCGGCGAGGATCAGAACCGGGATCGGGCGGCAGATCGCTATGTGAACGCCGCCAGCAATCCAAATTGGAACAATGTACTGGGGATTGGAGTACAGCTTCTTATGCGCAGTAACCAAGGCAATGTGGCGTCGTCTCCGCAGGCCCTTAGCTTTGCCGGAGCCACCTTCCGGGCGACCGATCGCAACTGGTACTGGGTCGCCGAAACCACAGTTGCGCTGCGCAACCGGCTACCTTGAGGAGCCCAGTCATGATGGATCGACAGCAGGGGATGGCGCTGGTGATCAGCCTGATTTTTCTGGTCATGGTGAGCCTGCTGGGTATGGCCAGTATGCGTGGGGCGCAGTTGCAAGAGAAGATGGCGGGTAACCAGAAAGAGGCGCTGCAGGCATTGCAGGCGGCAGAAGCGGGCCTGCGCGCTGCCGAACGCTATATCGAGGCTGGCAACTCGGGTCCTTATGACAACAGCTCGGGCCTGTATGAATTTGTCGATACTGCGGTGGATCCCGCATCACCCTCCACATCCTGGCGCACCTATGCCAACAGCGGTCTGGCGGGGCGCGCACCCGAATACTTTATCGAACGGCTGCCCTATACCCTGGGGGGGAGCGAGGATATGGCAGTCGATGAACCCATCAGCGAGCGCCGCCTCTATCGCATTACTGCGCGCGGATTTGGCCTCTCCGATGAGAGCCGGGTCCTGTTGCAATCAACGTATAGCCGCTAGGAGAAGGGATGATGCGACCACTTGGCTATGGCGTTTCGATGCTGTTGTTCAGCCTGTCGGCACAGGCTGCACTGGATATTGCCCAAGTCCCCCTCTATCTGGGGACCCGGGCCGAACCCAATATCATGTTTACCCTGGATGATTCTGGCTCGATGCATTTCGAGATCATGCCAGAATCACTCATAGAGAATGAAGCGCGTTATGTTTATCCAAGGGCTAATAAAATATATGGGAGTGAAGATTATAATAACTACACGGTAACCTTTGATAGTAATAATGATCGCAATGCCTATACTCGCTCCAGTCATAACAACAAGCTCTATTACAATCCGCAGTTGACCTATCGCCCCTGGGTCAAGGCGGATGGCACCTTGATGGATAAGGCCAAAATTACTTGCGCCCCGCATAATCCATTGAAGAGTCCAGACAAGCTGTGCCGTGATTTGACCAATGACGGTACGGAGTACGCAAATGCCGATAACGCTACTTTTTATAAAGAATTTAATAATGATGTAGTAAATAAAACGGAAAAGTTCTGGCCTGCCGTCTATTTCGACTACAAAGGTCGCGGTGATGTGAAAAAGGCGAGCAGTTATAACAGGGTAGAGATAAAAAAAAGCACCTCAAGTTACCTTGGGCGGCCCAACCGCAGCGATTGCAAGAGTGCGCCAGTTTGTAGCTATGAGGAAGAGATCCAGAATTTTGCTAACTGGTATACCTATTACCGCTCGCGGATTTTGGCAGCCCGGGCCGGGGTGGGCCGCGCCTTTGCCAGCCAGGGGCAAGCCATTCGGGTAGGCTTTGCCACTATCAACGTTGATGGTAGCGTGCTCCAGAGGGTTGCTCGGTTTGCAGGAACAGAGCGAGAGGCTTTTTTCAGTGCGCTGTATGGCCGCGACATTCCGAAGAAGGGGACGCCGCTGCGGACCAGCCTTCAGGATGTGGGGGACTACTTTTCCCAAAAAGGCAACGATGGCCCCTGGGCCGCCAGTGCCGGTAGCACCTTGCCTCATCTTACCTGTCGCCAGAGCTATAACATCCTGATGACGGATGGTTACTGGAACGGTGACTCCCCCTCGGTCGGCGATCAGGACAAAGATAGCATCGAGAATACGCTGGCCGATGTGGCCTACCAGTACTGGAAGAGAGATCTGCGCCCCGATCTCGCCAACAAGGTGCCAACCAGCACGGCGGATCCGGCCAATTGGCAGCATTTGGTCAACTTTACCGTCGGACTCGGCGTCAACGGTTCCCTCAATCCGGCGAACGGTATTCCGAGCCGTTGGCCCAATCCCCATGACCCGGATGACAAGGAGTATAAGAATCCAACTTATATTCCGGATTATAAGATAGATGACCTGTGGCATGCCGCCGTCAATAGCAAGGGCAGTTTCTTCAGCGCGGCCGACCCCGACATCTTTGCCGCAGCTCTGAGCAGCACCCTGGCCCAGATAGCGGCCCGCAACAGCTCCGCCAGCTCGGTGACTGCCAACGCAACCCGGCTGGACAGCAATACTCACATCTACCAGGCCCGCTACAACAGCGGCGACTGGTCGGGGCAACTGGTCTCGATCCCGCTTAACAGCGATGGCACCCTTGGGGAGATCGCCTGGGATGCCGCTACCTTGATCCCCGAGCCTTCGGCACGCAATATCTTCACCCGGCAAGATGGTGTCGGCATCCCCTTCCGTTGGGATACGCTGAATGTGACCAACCGGGCTCTATTCAATGTCGCTGGTGACAACCAGGGAGAAAGCCGTGTCGCCTATCTGCGCGGTGATCGTAGTGGTGAGCAGCGCAATGGTGGTGCGTTTCGCAATCGCAGTGATCTGCTCGGCGACATTATCAATTCTGATCCCGTCTACGTGGGCAAGCGTGATTACGGTTACAGCAGTGCAGCCGGTCTGACCCAGACCGAGCGGGAGGGTTACCAGGCTTTTCTAGGCTCGACGGCGATTACCCGCCGCCCACCCATGCTCTATGTCGGTGCCAATGACGGTATGCTGCACGGATTTCGAGTGGCCGACGGTATCGAGCGACTGGCCTATATCCCGTCCAGCCTGCTGGGCGAGCTGAGTCAGTTGACCAGACCGAATTACAGCCATCGCTACTATGTGGATGGGACACCCAAGGTGGGCGATGCCTATCTGGGCAGTCGCTGGAAGAGCATCTTGCTGGGATCCACCGGTGCCGGTGGCAAGGCGGTATTTGCCATCGATGTGACGGCCCCGGATAACTTCACCGCCGACAAGATGCTGTGGGAGTTCACCGATAGCGAAATGGGGGTTGCACTGGCGGCACCCACTCTGGTGCGGGTCAAAGCCGACAACAAGTGGGTTGCTCTGGTTGCGAATGGTTACAACAGCACCAGTCAGACTGCGAGGCTGTTTGTACTGGATCTGGCGACTGGCGCCATCATCAAAGAGATTGATACCGAGGTAGGGTCTTCCAGCGAGCCCAATGGTCTATCTTCCCCCTTGCCGGTAGATCAAGACGGGGACAGGGTTGTCGACTATGTCTATGCCGGTGACCTGCACGGCAATCTGTGGAAATTCGATCTGACTGACAAAAACAGTGCTCAGTGGGGAAGTGCTTTGAAAACGGGCAACAAGCCCAAGCCGCTGTTCCAGGCCTGTAATGGCAGCTGCAGTGCCGGTACGCGTCAGCCGATCACCATGCGTCCTTTAGCTATTCGGCACCCTAAAGGGGGGGTTATGGTGATGATGGGGACTGGCAGTTATTTTACCAATGATGACAAACTGGTTCCCGCCACGCCGAGGCTGGAAGCGGTGTACGGTATCTGGGATACGGGGGCTACCGTGCTCAGTAGCCAGCTGTTGCAGCAGAGCATCACCCATGAGTTTGTGGCCAACGGCACCACTATCAAGTTCAATGTGAGGGTGGTCTCCAACCGGAATGTCAATTACACCAGCCAAAAGGGTTGGTATCTGCTATTGAAATCGCCAGGCTTGAGCAAGGGGGTCGGTGAGCGTGCCGTCTCCGAGATGCTCTATCGGCATAAGCGACTGATCTTCAATACCTTGATCCCGTCGGCGGATGCCTGTGACTTTGGTGGCCGCTCCTGGCTGATGGAGCTGGATCCCATCTCGGGGGCCAGACTCACCTACTCGGTGTTTGACGTTAACGGCGACGGGGCCGTCAACGATGATGATTACGTTGCGATCGAGGATGAAGCCGGCAATGACATCAAGGTGCCGGTCAGCGGCAAGCAATTTGATGAGCTCACCACGACGCCAAGCGTAGTGGAAGATGCCGAGATGGAGCGCAAATATATCAGCGGTTCCAGCGGAAATATCTCGGTCACGCTGGAAGAGGGGGCAGGCGATCTGGGTGGCCGCCAGTCCTGGTTGCAACTGGAGTAGAGGTTGGCATGGAACGTGGTTTTAACCTGATTGAGTTGATGATAGTGGTCGCAGTGGTCGCCATTCTGGCCGCGATCGCGTATCCCAGTTACAACAACTACATGGCGGCAGCCAAGCGGGCCGAAGCCAAGGCTGTGTTGCTGGAAGCGGCGCAATATCTGGAGCGGGAGTTTACTGCCAATGGCAATTACGACGCCGGTAACCTGGCTTCTGCCGGTTTGGCGACCCTGCCGAGGGATGGTGGTGCTGCTTATTACAATATGGCGCTCAATGCCAGCGGGGCCCGTTATACCCTGACGGCTATTCCGACCGGTGTGATGAATGGCGACCCCTGCGGCCTGCTAACTCTGGATCAGGGGGGGCTGCAGGGAGTGTCGATGGCCACTATGACGGCTGCCGAGTGCTGGTAGTCAGTTACCAGCAGGCGGCAGGAGTCTTGGTGTCGGCCTTGTTGATAGTCAGGGTATCACAGGCCGTATTGCCGGCCTTGTCGCCGACCTGGGCCCCCTTGCTGGTGGCCACCAGTGTGTAGGCGGTGGCGCTGGCGCCAGAAATGCTAAAGGTGTAGTAGTCGCTGGTTGGGTTGCCCACACTGGCTATCGCACTGCTGTAACTGGCATTGGAGATGCGAAATTCTTCCTGTTTGAGCTGCATGGTCAACAAGCCCTCGATGGCATCGGCTCGACGAGATTTACGCAGACCGTCGGTAAAGCTCGGGTAGGCGACAGCAGCAATAATGGCAACAATGGCAACGACCACCATCAATTCCAGCAGGGTGATTCCAGATTGTTTGATTCTCATGGGCGCGGCAGGGTTCGTTAAACAGGTAGATACTATAGGATAGCACTGACCTCATACTCTACTGGCATGTGCGAAAAGAAAGGAGTCTTTAGCCAATGGGATGCGCAGAAGGCCGCTCAGCCGGTTTTACCGTGATTGAATTGATGATCGCTGTCGCGTTGGTCGCGTTGCTGTTGACCGTGGCGATCCCCAGTTATCAGTCATTGCGCCAAGAGCAGATGGTCAAGGCGGCTACTCAGGCCGTATACACGGATATCATGCTGCTCAAGTCAGAGGCGATCAAACGTAATCGCACCTTGCAGTTTATTATCTTCAACAGCGGTACCAGTAACTGGTGCTATCGCATCAGTATTGATGGTGACAGCAGCTGTGCAAGCTGCAGCGATACTTGCTCCAGCTTGGAAGGGCGCAAAGGAGCTGACGCTAGTGAATTCCCCGGGATTATCCTGACGGGCTCATATGCCGAGAGTGCCAGCAACACCCGGCCCATCACCTTCTCACCCCGTCGCGGTACTTTGCCAAGCGGCAATATTACGGTCACCTCGTCTAATGCAAGCATGAAAGTGATCACCAGCAATCTGGGTCGAGTGAGAACCTGTGCAGTCAGCAGTGTGATCGGGGAGGTTGCATGCAATTGAAGATGCGGGGCTTTAGTCTGGTCGAGCTGATGGTGGCTATGGTGGCTGGTTTGCTGCTGGTTGCCGCAGTGACATCATTGTTTGCCACCATCCTCAAGGCTAACTATACCGCCATGCAGACCAGCCGTTTGAATCAGGAAGTACAGGCTCTGACCGACATGATCGCTCGGGACATTCAACGGGCCGGTTATGACGCCAACGCAACCCAGTTTCTTGCAGCCCCCTCTGGCAGCCGATCCAGTTTCTACTTTGATACCGTTACAGACTTGATGAATGAAACAGCTACCGGTTCCGGTTTGTATACCTGTGTCAGAGTACGTTATGACAACGATGGGAACGGTGTGTTGGGCACAGATGACACCTTGGTATACAGCTATCTGAGCGCTGATAAAGGAATCAAACAGGGAACTGGTTCCACAACATGCGGTAATGGCACTTTTATTTCGACCGATGACACCATTGAGATCACCGGGATGACGCTGAAACTGTTGCCGAGCAGTCAGGGCAGCGGGGCACGAGCGCTGCAACTGATGGTTAGCGGTCGTTTCAAAGCGTCGCCTGCGCTGACCTTGACTCTGCAGCGCGATATCAAATTGCGTAACGACGGGTACTGAGATGAAGCGACAGTCCGGTTTTACAACCTTTACCATCACTCTATTGCTGGTGTTGATCCTGCTCGGTATCTCGCTGCTGGTTGGCAAGATGCTGGTTGCAGATCGGCGGGTAACGCTCAATGAGGTGCTCTATCGACAAGCGATGGCGATGGCTGAGGTGGGCCTGGCTGATGGACTTGGGCGGCTGGCTCTTGATCCCACTTGGCGTACCAGCGGAGCAACAACCACTTTAACGACTGGGAGCTACACATTGTCATCTGTTGACGATGCCGCTATTACGGTGGGATCTGTGGCGGTGACCCCCGTCATAGTGCGTTCCCAGGCGACGTTAAGCAATGATCAGGCCCAGGCGGTAGTAGAAACCAAAGTCGTTCGGTTCAGTGTGTTGGCCGGCACTCCTGCGGCTCCCTTGACTGTTGCTGGTGGTATGGCAGTGGGGGGTAATTTTACCATTGTGGCCAACCCAAATGGTGGCGGTCTTGGCGTTCCTCTGTCGGTCTGGACCAATGGTAATGTCGACCTCATAACTGGTACGGGGCAAACCTGTCATCAGGGGGATTATAACGGGGGGTGCTCTGCCAATATCAGCCAGAAAGGGGATAAACAGTCAGATATCAAGGACAACGATACGGCTTTCCCGACCGATTTGGTCTGGTATCTATTTAATGAAAAGGATGATGCGACAGGTTGGTCAAATCTGGAGGCTAGAGCGACCCAAAAGTTGACCGATTGCAGCAGCCTTGGCCCGACTTCAACGGGTCTTGTCATAGTGGATGGTGATTGCAAGCCTTCTGCGAATGTTGGCTCTGTGACCGCACCAGTCATTCTGATCGTGCGTAATGGCAATCTGGCAGTGAACGGTAATACCGTTCTGTATGGCCTCGTGTTCGCTTACTCATCAAATCCAGCTTCTGCAGCAACGGATGTGAAGTTGACGGGTGGCGCCATCGTAAACGGCGCTATGGTTGCCAACTATCAACTGGGTAATGCCAATGGTACCTATGATGCCAAGTACGATGCCGGTGTTTTGAGCAATATATCGAATGGCGCCTCTTTTCAGGTCGTTAATCAGGTGCCTGGTAGCTGGCGGGATTGGTAGAGGGAGATGGCGATGAATAGGCAAAAAGGATTTGGCCTGCTTGAGATCCTCATTACTCTGGTTGTGCTGGGGGTGGGGATAGTTGGACTGGTTGCAATGTCTAAGTCAGGGTTGATCATGTCGCAAGATGGTCGCCGTTATGAGACTGCTATGCGTCTGGCAGAGTCCAAGCTTGATGAGTTTCGCAATTTTAATAGTGTGGTTACCGCAACAGCACCACTGACGGCTTACAACCAAATCTCATCGGCAAGTGCTGCAGTGACCATGTCGGGGGATCCTTACTCCCTGACCTGGACGGTGACCAACCAGTATTTGAATGGCTCTAACTGGCAAAATACAGCGCCAGTTGGTTATCGTCTCAGCTATCCGGGACGCAAGGCAATTATCGTCAGCGTTGGCTGGATCGATAGCGAAGGACAGGCCCAAACATTACAACTGGCAGGCAATGTTTCACCAATAGAGTCTCTAAGCTCGGCGCAGCTTGATGGTGGATTGGATACAACCCGACAGGGGC
This sequence comes from Aeromonas sp. R9-2, assembly GCF_040908025.1. Classification (NCBI taxonomy): domain Bacteria; kingdom Pseudomonadati; phylum Pseudomonadota; class Gammaproteobacteria; order Aeromonadales; family Aeromonadaceae; genus Aeromonas; species Aeromonas sp. R9-2. The sequence continues at coordinate 93,278 of NZ_JBFOCX010000035.1, read as the reverse complement.
CAAAAGTTAATTACACCCCTGGCGTGGCGCCAGATGTTATCTCTGTCGAATTGGGAGATGGCAACAAGCAGGAGACCAGCAAGCCCTTACCTACCGTCACCTCCAAAGATGGTCAGGTTGGAAAATTGGTGCAATTTGAAACCGTTACATACAAACCTGAAGCCGGTGGCAGTACCCAGCAAGTCTTGCAAGATATGGCATCCGTCTCTTGTTCCTGTAGCTTCGATGACAACCTGAGCTCTTATCTGCCTGGCCAGATCTACAACTCGGCGAGCAACCAACTCTATTGGAAAGCAGGTGCGATGCAGAGTAAACCCACGGGGTCTCTGGATAACAGTATCAATGGCCAGCCGGCCCTATGCTCTAGCTGCTGTAAGGACCATTTTGATGGCAGCGGGTCGAGTTTTAGTAATTTCTATGCACCATTGAATACATCAAGAGTTCGTTACAACAGCTCTCTGAATGCGGTGACCAATGGTAAATATGTGGATGCGTGCCGCTTTGTCCGGTTGGATGGTTATTACCGTCCATTGCCGGACTGGAATCTGGTCAAAGTAGTCGTAACTACCGCTGATTTTTTGGCCAAGCCAGCAAATCAGGCCAGTTATCAGAAATACATCAAATATGTGGTCAAGACCTATATTGATTGGCAAAAATCGACGCTGAGGTGGGTGAAAGGGGCCTCTGCCACCTTGCCGACCATCACCGATTTTTCAACCTGGCTGGCTACCAATGCAGAAGCTGGAGGGAATACTACGACCGGGATCACAGTGAGTACCGGGACGGCGCAGCTTATTGCTCGAGGCATCTATGTGGATGTGCTTGACCCCGTCTATTTAGCCAATATTGATACCAGTTCAGTCGATTACCTAACCAAAGTACCCTTTCAGGATATCAACCTGACCATGCTGGCGGAGTGGTCAATGGGACCGTTGACTCAACTCACAGGTAATGCCACGGATTATGTTGCTGTGACCAATGAAGCGGTCAAAACCGTGGTTGATCTCAATAACTACTACTTCGGTAGTTATAGCCGAGGCTATATGACGGCGAAGAAGTCGACCAAAGATAGCAATCAGGTTCTGCGCGACGTGACCGTGCGAGTCACTGCATATCAGGGGAATTCGGGGATCACCGCATCCTTGATCTCCGCCAGAGACCAGTCACTGGCATTGACGGCAGATATGCTGGTCAAGGTCGATGCGGCGCAGCAGACCGTGCCAACCATCAAGGTGAGTGGGCGAATTCAATGTTTGGAACGTGGCAAGGGGAACAATAATCCTCCCCCCGAGGCATGTGGCAAAAATTCTTTCAGCAATTTGAGCATCAGCACACCAAACTCTGGTGCGACTTGCCGTATTGATTACCCACAGGCGAATAATCAACCGGCAGCATATCTGTGTGAAGCGCCTGAGAATTCAACGTTGGTTATCAATCTCTCATACACCAACCAGGGCAGCACCACCTTTATGTTGCAGCCATCTTCTTTCAGCGTACAGATGACCCCTCAGTCCAACAACCAAGTGCTGAGTGGCCCTTGCTCGCTGCTGGTGGACAACGGGGTGACCAATGCAACCAGTCTGACTTGCACCCGTTAAGCCTTGGGCGCTGGCACAGCCAGCGCCTTTTCTTTATCATTCCCCATCATTTTCGAATTCAAGATGCATCGCCATGGCAAAAGCCCTCTCTCTGATGCTTGCCCAGTTGAATCTGACGGTAGGCGCCATCGAAGATAACACTGACAAAGTGCTCGCTGCAGCGGCTCAGGCCGAACAGCAAGGTGCCGATCTGCTGGTCTGCTCCGAGCTGGCCCTGACCGGCTATCCACCTGAAGATCTGCTGCTGCGCGCCGATCTGATGATACGGGTCGAAGCCGCGTTGGCTCGTGTTGCCGAATGGCAGGGCAACTGTGCCATTTTGGTGGGTCATCCCTGGCGTGAAGGAGAGGCGCTCTACAACGCGGCTTCCCTCTATGAGCAGGGCCAGCTGATTGCCCGTTACTTCAAGCAGGATTTGCCCAACTACGGCGTGTTTGATGAGAAGCGCTACTTTACCGCTGCAAGCGAGACCTGCGTGGTGCCGTTCCGTGGTTATCAGCTAGGGCTGCTCATCTGTGAAGATCTGTGGCAACCTAGCCCGGCGCTGGCCGCCAAGGCGGCGGGGGCCGAGCTGCTGCTCACCATCAATGCGTCGCCCTATGATCAGGAGAAACCCTGGATCCGCCGCGAGCTGATGGCCGAGCGCTGCGATCAGACCGGTCTGCCGCTGGTCTACCTCAATCAGGTCTGCGGTCAGGACGAGCTGATTTTCGACGGCTGCTCCAAGGTGTTCAGCAGCCAGGGCGAGTTGACTCACAAGCTGGCCCCGTTTGCCGAAGAGCTGGCGCTGGTACGTTTTGCTGATGGCCAGCCGGTGAAGGAGTGGGAACCCGCTGCGCCGCTGGAGCCGTTGGCCGAGACCTATCAGGCGCTGGTGCTGGCAGTGCGCGACTACGTTACCAAGAACGGTTTCCACGGCGCTGTGCTGGGTCTATCCGGTGGGATCGACTCTGCGCTGACGCTGGCCATTGCGGCCGATGCCATCGGTGCCGACAAGGTGCAGGCGGTGATGATGCCGTTCCGCTACACCGCCCAGATGAGTGTGGAAGATGCCAAGGAGCAGGCCGAGCGGATGGGAGTTGAGTTCAACATCATCTCCATCGAGCCGATGTTCGAAGGATTTATGACCCAGCTGGCGCCGTTGTTTGAAGGTACCGCTCGCGATACCACAGAAGAGAACCTGCAGGCCCGCTGCCGCGGCGTGCTGCTGATGGCGCTTTCCAACAAACGTCGTCGTATCGTGCTGACCACTGGCAACAAGAGCGAGATGGCGGTCGGCTATGCGACTCTTTACGGTGACATGGCCGGTGGCTTCGACGTGCTGAAAGATGTGCCCAAGACGCTGGTCTTCAAGCTGTGCGAATATCGCAACTCGGTTGACTACGTGATCCCGCAGCGGGTTATCGACCGTCCTCCTTCAGCGGAGCTGGCGCCGGATCAGGTGGATCAGGACAGCCTGCCGCCATACGACATCCTCGATGCCATCCTCAAGCGTTACGTGGAAGAGGATGCCTCGGTCGCCGACATGGTGGCCGAAGGGTTCGAGGAGGCGGTGGTGCGCAAGGTGATCCGCCTAGTGGATCTCAACGAATACAAGCGCCGTCAGGCGGCGGTCGGGCCCCGCATTACGGCTCGCAACTTTGGTAAGGATCGCCGTTACCCCATTACATCCGGGTTCGGCAAACAGAACTGGTAAGGAGTCACCATGAAGAAGATTGAAGCCATCATCAAACCGTTCAAGCTGGACGATGTGCGCGAGGCCCTGGCCGAGATCGGCATCAACGGCATGACCGTATCCGAAGTCAAAGGCTTCGGCCGCCAGAAGGGCCATACCGAACTCTATCGCGGCGCCGAATATATGGTCGACTTCCTGCCGAAAGTGAAGGTGGAGCTGGTGGTGCAGGACGAGGATCTCGATGCCTGTCTGGAAGCGATCCAGAACACCGCCCGTACTGGCAAGATTGGTGATGGCAAGATCTTCGTCTGCGAGGTGGAGCGTGTCATTCGTATCCGTACCGGCGAAGAGAACGAAGACGCGATCTGACCTTGGCTATCTCTTTACCTGACCAGAGGCGTGAAGCGCGACCTCATTTGATGGGGTGGATGCGTTTTGCTGTGGTCGCTAGCCTGTTGGCGGGCCTGACCGCCTGTAGTACCCGTCCACCGGCTCAGCCGGAGAATCTGTGCCAGATCTTTCGCGAGAAGCCTGACTGGCACAAGGCCGCGCTCAAGATGAACGAGAAGTGGGGGACGCCGATCCATGTGGTGATGGCCATGATGTATCAGGAGTCCTCTTACGTACATGATGCCCAGCCGCCGATGCAGTATTTCCTCTTCATTCCGACCGGGCGGGCCAGTTCGGCTTATGGTTATGCTCAGGTCAAAGATGAAACCTGGGCGGATTACCAGCGAGAAACCGGCAACAGCTGGAGTGACCGCGATGATTTTGCCGACGCCATCGATTTTATGGGTTGGTACACTAACAAGGCCCAGCGGCTCAATGGCACCTCCAAGTGGGATGCCTATGGCCAGTACCTCAACTATCACGAAGGGTGGGGTGGCTACCGGCGTGGCAGCTATCGCAGCAAGGGGTGGTTGATGAAGACCTCTCGCAAGGTAGAGGCTCGCGCCCAACGCTACGGCGCCCAGTACCGTCAATGCAAGGATCAGCTCTCCCGCGGGGGCTGGTTCTGGTAACCAAATCAGGAGTCAGAAATGCCGTTATTGGACAGTTTTACCGTTGACCACACCCGTATGGAAGCGCCAGCGGTGCGTGTGGCCAAGACCATGCAGACCCCGAACAAGGACACTATTACCGTGTTCGACCTGCGTTTCTGCGTACCGAATCAGGAGATCCTCTCCGAGCGCGGTATCCATACGCTGGAGCACCTGTTCGCCGGTTTTATGCGTGATCACCTGAACGGCAATGGCGTGGAGATCATCGATATCTCCCCCATGGGTTGCCGTACAGGTTTCTACATGAGCCTGATCGGCGCGCCGGACGAAGCCCGTGTTGGCGCAGCCTGGCAGGCGGCCATGAGCGACGTGCTGACCGTGCAGGATCAGGCCAAGATCCCCGAGCTGAACGAGTATCAGTGCGGCACCTACAGCATGCACTCGCTGGAAGAGGCGCACGCCATCGCCCGTCATGTGCTGGAGCGCGGTATCGGCGTCAACCACAACGACGAGCTGGCCCTGCCGGAAGAGAAGCTGAAGAGTCTGTGAGGCTGATGAGCTGTCGCTCATCGGATAACCTCTTCAGGGAATGTTAAAAGAGCCGGTCAGCCATGCTGACCGGCTCTTTTTTATCTCGCCAGACCGCAATAGTGGGGATGGCTTGCTCACCTTGCCGACTCTGATTAGGATGGTTTTTGAACCGAATCCGTTGGCGGAGGTGTGACGATGAAAGGGGTATTGCTGCGTTGGCTGGCCCGTTACGACGCTTGGTGCGAGGAGTGGGGGCTCACTCAGGAGAACCGGCGCTGCTGCACGCCGGTTCGTTATGATGATGATTCAAGCAAAGAGCGAGCTTGCGCAGAAGAGGCTGAGCTCAATCAAAATTGCGGGTCACGGCACCGGTAACACTGTTGTACTCGAAGCCGAGGCCGTTTTCATACTCTGAACCTGTCTGGAAGCGACCCATTGAGTCGCGCAGGATATAGCGGCAGTTATCGTGGCGTAGTCCATTTTCAACTTGGCCCGGGACTCTGATTATTTTTGAATAATAATGTCCCTTGCCATCTTTTTGTCTTGAGGACGTTTGGTCTGTATCGAGTAGCCCTGCGAATAGCAGATCGCAATCCTCTTCGCTGTTGACAGAAATTTCCTCACTATTGCCGCCGTGGAAGATGGTATCAACCCCCTGGCCCCCTTCTTCCGTCCCCACCGGCCAACCATAATGGTTGATATCCAGATCTTTGTTACCCATCCCGCTGAAGTTATACAGCGCGAGGTCTTGCCCCTGTACTTTCACCGCCCAACCAGCATGAGCCAACTGAACAGCACTGGCAAAGCTGCCTGCGGTCGCCGAGACCGTGCTTTTCAGGGCATCATCCTTGATATTGATAAAGCGGGGCAGGGCGGTGACGGCCAGGATCCCCAGCACTATGATCACCAGCACCAGTTCAATCAGGGTAAAGCCGTTGTTTCTGTTGTTCATCATGTTCAATGACCCATTAAATACCGCAAACAGGTGTGAGTGATATGCAGCTGATAGATACCCATTGCCATCTCGACTTTCCGGTGTTCGACCAGGACAGGGAGGCATTGCTGGCCCGTTGCCGAGCATTAGGGGTGACGGAGTATATCATTCCTGCCATCGCAGAAGATAACTGGACTCGTGTGATGGCACTGGCAGAGCAACATGATGGCCTCTTTTATGGTCTGGGCATTCATCCCTGGTATGCCGGTGAGCAGCGTGAGGGGGTGATGGAGCGGTTGCGAATGCTGGTGATGAGCCAGCCTGCCGGGCTGGTGGCCATAGGCGAGTGTGGGCTGGACCTCCGTTCTCACGTGCCGCAGGAGGGGCAGCTTGCGCTGTTTGAGGCTCAGATCCGGCTGGCTGCAGATGCCGGGCTTCCCCTGATGATCCACTCGGTGCGTGCCAATGACACTGTGGCCAAGCTGTTGCGCCGCTTCAAGCCGCCTCGTGGCGGGGTGATCCATGCTTTCAGCGGTTCGTTGCAGCAGGCGGAGGCCTTCTGGCAACTGGGCTTTCGACTCGGGGTGGGCGGGGTAATCAGTTTTGAACGGGCGAACAAGACGCGAGAGGTATTTCGGGCCATGCCGCTCGAGGCCCTGGTGCTGGAAACCGATTCGCCCGATATGCCCTTACAAGGTGAGCAAGGCACCCGGAATACCCCGGAAGCGCTGCCGAAAATAGCGGAAATATTGATGACCTTGCGGGAGGAATCATCGGTGGATGTTACCAAGGTGTTATTTGAAACTGCCCGGCATATTTTCCATCACGACCAATAGCCATGAAACAAATTCGCAACACCTGATTTAGTTGTCAGGAAAAAAAATGAGCGTAAAAATCGTTTGCTGTCTAATTTTGTGACACTTGGACATTTTGATAACGATAAAATGTGACCAGCATTCTATTTTATCGGACTTTAATTAGTATAATGCGCTCCCCTTGATTAGTTGGGTTTAATAACAACTCGCTAACAAGCCAGGTGCTACTAGAGGAAGATAATAATGAATTTGTTCATGGGTCTGGTAGGGATGGCGACGCTCGTCCTTATCGCGGTGCTGTTCTCCAGCAATCGCAAGGCAATCAACGTCCGTACCGTTGTCGGTGCGTTCGCAATTCAAGCCGGTCTGGGGGCGTTTGTTCTCTATGTTCCGGTTGGTCGCGATATCCTGGTCGGCGTGTCCGACGCGGTATCCAGCGTGATCAGCTACGGCCAGAACGGGATCGACTTCCTGTTTGGCGGTCTGGTCAGCAACAAGATGTTTGAAGTGTTCGGTGGCGGCGGCTTTGTCTTTGCCTTCCGTGTTCTGCCGGTCATCATCTTCTTCTCTTCCCTGATTGCAGTGCTCTATTACCTGGGCATCATGCAGATGGTCATCAAGTTGCTGGGCGGCGGTCTGCAGAAAGTACTGGGTACTTCCCGCACCGAATCCCTGTCTGCAACTGCCAACATCTTCGTCGGTCAGACCGAAGCGCCGCTGGTGGTTCGTCCTTACATCGCCAAGATGACTGACTCCGAGCTGTTCGCCGTCATGTGTGGTGGTCTGGCTTCCGTTGCCGGTTCAGTACTGGCCGGTTACGCCTCCATGGGCGTGAAGATGGAGTACCTGATTGCTGCCTCCTTCATGGCTGCACCGGGTGGTCTGCTGTTCGCCAAGCTGCTGGTTCCCGAGACCGAGACCCCGAACTACGACGAAAGCTCTGCCGATGCCGAGCTGGATGACAAGCCTGCCAACGTCATTGACGCTGCAGCTGCTGGCGCCTCTGCCGGTATGCAACTGGCCCTGAACGTCGGCGCCATGCTGCTGGCCTTCATCGGTCTGATCGCCATGATCAACGGCATCTTCTCCGGTGTGGGTGGCTGGTTCGGTTATCCGCAACTCTCTCTGGAACTGCTGCTGGGCTGGATCTTCTCTCCGCTGGCCTTCCTGATCGGTGTGCCCTGGAATGAAGCAGTGGTTGCCGGTTCCTTCATCGGTCAGAAGCTGGTAGTGAACGAGTTCGTGGCTTACCTGAACTTCGCTCCGTACCTGAAAGACGAAGTGCTGATCAACGGTGTGGCCATGTCCGATCACACCAAGGCGATCATCTCCTTCGCGCTGTGTGGTTTTGCCAACCTCTCCTCTGTTGCCATCCTGCTGGGTGGTCTGGGGTCCATGGCGCCGAACCGCCGCGGCACCATTGCACGCTTTGGTCTGAAAGCCGTACTGGCTGGCTCTCTGTCCAACCTGATGTCTGCCACTATCGCAGGCTTCTTCCTGGCACTGTCCGGCATGTAATCGCCGCCTGACTGACAGGGTATAAACACGAACGCCACGGCATCTGCCGTGGCGTTCGCGTATGGAGCGGTGACAACCGTTTTCCTATCTAAACTAATAATAAAATGAGTCAAATCGGAGGTTATATGAATGAAGTGCTACTGGCGATGGTGGCCGGCTTTATAGTTGGTTTGTTGTTTTCTTTCCTCAAATTGCCGATCCCGGCACCTCCCGTTTTGTCCGGGGTAATGGGGATCGTCGGGGTCTATCTGGGGGGATTGGCCTACTCCTGGATCCTGACTCGTTTCTTTTCGTAAGGCTTTTTTAGACCTGGATTTGCCAGATGTGAGGTACCTCTGAAATTGGCAAATCCGGCTTGCAAACAGGGGGTATCTCGGCTGAAATAGGCGTTGCCAGCAGGGTGCTGGCAATGACTAATACTCGATGAAATCGGGTGTTGGCGGTCAAATGGAATTGATTGGGAAGTCGGGTCAGATGTTGTCGGCCTTTCTCAAGTCTTCATGGAACCAAGTCCGCACTTTTGTAAGAAAGTGACAGGGCTCTTGCCTTATTTACAGTCGCAGTGCCTGCAGGGTGTTTTGAATAGCATCCCGATAGTGCCGGTGCCTTTGCACTGTAATTCCATTCCCGTATAGCTGGGGATTACTGCCTGTGCATCCATGGCTGGATGGTATGGTGGTGCCCGGTTATCTGGATTAAATCGAGACTTTGGAGAACAGAATGACTGATCTGAAAGTGGCCGCTCAGCGCGCCCTGAACCTGATGGACCTGACCACCCTGAACGACGACGACACCGATCAGAAGGTGATCGACCTGTGCCATAAGGCCAAGTCACCGGCTGGCCTGACCGCCGCCGTCTGCATCTACCCCCGTTTTATCCCTATCGCTCGCAAGACCCTGCGTGAGATCGGCGCTGCCGACGTACGCATTGCGACCGTGACCAACTTCCCGCACGGCAGCGACGACATCGAGATCGCCGTGGCCGAAACCCGTGCCGCAGTCGCCTACGGTGCCGACGAAGTGGACGTGGTGTTCCCGTACCGCGCCTTCATGGTCGGTAATGAACAGATCGGTTTTGATCTGGTCAAAGCCTGTAAAGAGGCCTGTGGTGCCAACGTGCTGCTGAAAGTGATCATCGAAACTGGTGAACTTAAAGAAGAGGCGCTGATCCGTCGCGCTTCCGAGATCTGTATCGATGCCGGTGCCGACTTCATCAAGACCTCCACCGGCAAGGTGCCGGTCAATGCGACCCCAGAAGCGGCGCGGATCATGATGGAAGTAATCAAGGCCAAGAATCCGAAAGTCGGCTTCAAGCCAGCGGGTGGCGTGAAAGACGCAGCCGTTGCCGGTCAGTACCTGGCCATGGCCGAAGAGATCCTCGGCAACGACTGGGTATCCGCCCGTACCTTCCGCTTTGGTGCATCCAGCCTGCTGGCCAGTCTGCTGGCCACTCTGGGGCATGGCGACAAGCCGGCCAACACCAGCGGTTACTAATAGGTTGATGAGAGGGCGGACAGCAGTCCGCCCTGTTAGCCCCCACCATGCGGTGTGCGGGCAAGGATTCAGGCTTGTGTAACGCCAGCAATGGCGGAGGGAATGAAAGATGTTTTTGCCTCAAGAAATTATTCGCAAGAAGCGCAACGGTGAAGCGCTCAGTACCCAAGAAATTCAATTCTTCGTTCAGGGCATTACCAACAACACCATCGGCGAAGGGCAGATCGCCGCGCTGGCGATGGCGGTCTACTTCAAAGACATGACCATGGATGAGCGGGTCGCCCTGACCTGCGCCATGCGCGACTCCGGCATGGTGCTGACCTGGGATCACCTCAATCTGGGTGGCCCGATTGTCGACAAGCACTCCACCGGCGGTGTGGGTGACGTTGTATCCCTGATGCTTGGCCCGATGGTCGCTGCGTGTGGCGGTTTCGTGCCGATGATCTCCGGTCGTGGCCTGGGCCACACTGGCGGCACCCTCGACAAGCTGGATGCCATTCCCGGCTACCAGACCTCGGTCGACAACGACCGTTTCCTGAAAGTGGTGAAAGAGGCGGGTGTCGCCATCATCGGCCAGACCGGCGATCTTGCCCCCGCTGACAAGCGTATCTATGCAGTACGGGACATCACCGCCACCGTCGAATCGATCGCCATGATCACCGGCTCCATCCTCTCCAAGAAGCTCGCCTCCGGGCTCGATGCGCTGGTGATGGATGTGAAAGTGGGCTCCGGCGCCTTTATGCCGACCTTCGAAGCGTCTGAAGAGCTAGCCAAGAGCATTGTGGCCGTGGCCAACGGTGCCGGTTGCCGCACCTCTGCGCTCTTGACCGATATGAACCAGGTGCTGGCCTCCAGCGCCGGTAACGCGGTGGAAGTGCGTGAAGCGGTGCGCTACCTGACCGGTGAATACCGCAACCCGCGGATCCACGAAGTGACCATGGCGCTGTGCGCCGAGATGCTGATCTCCGCCGGTCTGGCCAGCGACGAGCGCGATGCCCGCACCAAGCTGCAGGCGGTGCTGGATAACGGCAAGGCGGCCGAGATCTTCGGTCGCATGGTGACTGGCCTGGGTGGCCCGGCTGATTTTATGGAGCGTTACGACGCTTACCTGCCCAAAGCCGCCATCGTGCGCCCGGTCTTCGCGGCCAACAGCGGTTTCGTGACCGCCATGGATACCCGCGAGCTGGGTCTGGCCGTGGTCGCCATGGGCGGTGGTCGCCGCGCTGCCGGTGACAAACTTGATTATGCGGTCGGTCTGACCGACTTTATCCGCCTGGGTCAAAGCGTCGATGCTGACAAGCCGATCGCGATGATCCACGCTCAGACTGAAGAGCAATTTGCTCAGGCTGCCAGCATGGTGCAGGCGGCTGTCCGGATTGGTGGCGAGCGGCCGGAAGCACTGCCTGAAGTGTACCGCCGTATCACCCTGGCCGATTTGTAACAAGGGGAAGACCCATGAAACGTACTTTTATTCTGATGATGGACTCTTTCGGTATTGGCGCAGCTGCCGACGCCGACAAGTTCGGAGATGTGGGCGCCAATACCCTTGGCCATATCGCCAAGGCGTGTGCGGCAGGTGAAATTGAAGGCCGTGGCGCCCTCAATCTGCCCAACCTCAACAAGCTGGGTCTGGGCCACGCCTGCGAGCAGGCTTCCGGCTACTTCCCGGAAGGGCTGAAGAAAGATATCGAGGTGGTCGGTGCCTACGGCTTTGCTCAGGAGCTCTCCTCCGGCAAGGACACCCCGTCCGGTCACTGGGAGATCGCCGGTGTGCCTGTGCTGTTCGAGTGGGGCTACTTCAAGGATCACCACAACAGCTTCCCGCAGGAGCTGCTGGACGCCATCGTCGAGAAGGCCGGTCTGCCGGGTTATCTGGGCAACTGCCACGCCTCCGGTACTCAAGTGCTGGATGATCTGGGCGAAGAGCATATGCGCACCGGCAAGCCGATCCTCTACACCTCTGCCGACTCCGTGTTCCAGATTGCCTGCCACGAAGAGACCTACGGCCTCGAGAAGCTCTATGAGCTCTGCCACATCGTGCGCGAGCTGCTGGAGCCTTACAACATCGGCCGCGTGATTGCGCGTCCGTTCGTGGGCACTGGCAAGGGCAACTTCAAGCGTACTGGTAACCGTCACGACTACTCAGTGCTGCCGCCGGCGCCGACCGTGCTGGATTACATGAAGGAAGCGGGTGGTCAGGTGGTCTCCATCGGCAAGATTGCCGACATCTATGCCCAGCAGGGCATCACCAAGCAGGTGAAAGGGACCGGTCTGACCGAGCTGTGGGATCGCACGCTGGAAGAGGTGAAAGCGGCTAGTGACAACACCATCGTCTTCACCAACTTCGTCGACTTCGACTCCTCCTACGGCCACCGCCGTGACGTTGCCGGTTATGCCGGTGCGCTGGAGTATTTCGATTCCCGCCTGCCGGAGCTGTTTGAACTGCTGCAAGATGGCGACGTGGTGGTGCTGACTGCCGACCACGGCTGCGACCCGACCTGGGGTGGTACCGACCACACCCGCGAATACATTCCGGTGCTGTTCTTCGGCAAGCCGGTCAAGGCTGGCTCCGTTGGGCGTCGCGAGACCTTTGCCGATATCGGCCAGAGCATCGCGGCTTATCACGGCCTGCCTAAACTGGCGTACGGTACCAGCTTCCTGTAATTTACCCGCCCGCCACTTCGGCGGCGGGCAATTTATAAAACAATAAAACTCAACCTAGTGTGAAGGAATCAAGAGAATGGCAACTCCTCATATCAATGCGAAAGATGGCGCCTTTGCTGATACCGTGCTGATGCCGGGCGACCCCCTGCGCGCCAAGTACATCGCTGAAACTTTCCTGGAGAACGTCGAGCAGATCTGCGACGTGCGCAACATGTTCGGTTTCACCGGTACCTACAAGGGGCGTCGTATCTCCGTCATGGGTCACGGCATGGGTATCCCCTCCTGCTCCATCTACGCCAAAGAGCTGATCACTGATTACGGTGTGAAGACCCTGATCCGTGTGGGCTCCTGTGGCGCCGTGCGTGAAGACGTGAAACTGCGTGACGTGGTGATCGGTATGGGGGCTTGCACCGACTCCAAAGTAAACCGTCTGCGCTTCAAAGATCACGACTTCGCTGCCATCGCCGACTTCGACCTGGTTGCCAATGCCGTGCAGGCCGCCAAGAACAAGGGCGTTGCCGTGCGCGTCGGTAACATCTTCTCCGCCGACCTGTTCTACACCCCGGACCCTTCCATGTTCGACGTCATGGAAAAGTACGGCATCCTGGGTGTCGAGATGGAAGCCGCCGGTATCTACGGCGTGGCCGCAGAGTACGGTGCCAAGGCGCTGACCATCTGCACCGTCTCCGACCATATCCGTACCGGTGAGCAGACCACCTCTGAAGAGCGTCAGCTGACCTTCAACGACATGATCGAAATTGCGCTGGATTCCGTCCTGCTGGGCGACAAGTAATTCCCTTGCGAATAACAAACGGCGGCCTTCTGGCCGCCGTTTTTGTATCTGCTCACTGGTTGCGCCATCAATTTTCCGGAGGTGGCGAGGGGGGCGTACTCTTTTTCTTGTGCTTGCGCACCCGCATGTAGTTGCGGCGCACGCCGTAGGAGATGAGCACCCCGGCCAGCAGGGCGACCAGCAGCATCAGGCGCTGTTTCTCCTGCACCACCTTGAGCCGGGTGTCCTTTTCTGCCAGCATCTGCTGCTCTTCCAGGGTGATGCGCAGGAAGCCGATGGTCTGCTCGCCATCCCGGATCTCCTGCACGAACTGGATCCGCCCCTTTCCCTGCTCCGGTAGTGACTTGTTATCGCTGCCGATGGGCAGCAGGCTCTCCAGCGGCACCGCCTGCTCAGACTGGGCGAGGGGAATGCCGCGTCCGTCGTAGAGGGTGGCATCGAGGATCTCCGGCTCCGCCGCCAGATCCCGCGCCAGCCGCTCCAGCTCGCTGCTCTTCTCCTCCTTGATCCAGCGCTTCATGTCGCGGGAGGCATAGGCGACCAGCGCCTGCGCCCGGTTGCGCGCTTCGCTGTGCAGCGAGGCCTGGCTTTCACCCTGCATATGAATGAGCACACCGAGCACCCAGCATCCGAGCAGGATACCGGCACCCAGGCTGAGAACACGTTTGATGGGAAGATGACGCTGCAAGCGTGAGACCTCTGGTAACAAGGAGTGGCGGGATCTTGGCGCTTGCCTGTACAAAAAGCAATACGCTACTCTGGGCCAGCACTGTTAACCCCCTGATCACCAAGGAAGGCGTATCCCTTATGTTGTTGTCCCGGCTCCCCCCTCTGTTATCCGATTGGCCCGCGTTGTTGTCCGGCTCACCCTGTTGGCAGCTCCACGCAGATGCGTTGCAACCGACAGAGACTCCGCAGGCTGGCGGCTGGTTGGTGCTGTTTGGCAAGGGGCTGGGCGCCTCCCATCTGGCGCGTCTGTCGCCACTGTTGGCTGCACAGAAGTTGGCGGCCACCCTCTATCCTCCCACCGAGGTGGCGGGCGTGCCGTTGCTGCTGCTTGGCTGCGATCGCTTCTCTTCCGAGCTGGTGGCCGAGCTCAAGAGCGGTGAGTGGGAGATCGATCTCTGCCATCTGCCCGCGCTACCGACCCTGAAGGAGCCCGGCCTGCTGGTGATGGACATGGACTCCACCGCGATCCGCATCGAGTGCATCGACGAGATTGCTCGGCTTGCCGGGGTTGGCGAGCAGGTGGCGGCAGTGACGGCCGCAGCCATGCAGGGCAAGCTGGAGTTTTCCGACAGCCTGCGCAATAGGGTGGCCCTGCTGGCAGGGGCGCCGGTCACCATTCTCGACGAGGTGGCGGCATGGATGCCTTGGATGCCGGGCTTGCAGCTGATGGTCGATACCCTCAAACAGGCGGGGTGGCGTGTTGCCATCGCCTCCGGCGGTTTTACCCGTTTTGCTGGCCAGTTGCAGCGTGAGCTGGGGCTCGATGCCATCTTCGCCAACGAGCTGGCGGTGGAAGGGGGTCAGCTGACCGGTAAGGTGAGCGGGCGCATCGTCGACGCCAGCGTCAAGGCCGAGGTGTTGCAGCAGCTTGCTCAGGAGTACGGCATTGCTGCCGACCAGACCGTGGCCATCGGCGATGGTGCCAACGATCTCAAAATGATGGGGATCGCGGGCCTTGGCATCGCCATTCACGCCAAGCCGCTGGTGCGGGCGCAGGCGGCGGCCACCCTCAATCATCACGATCTGGAGGGGGTGATCTGCCTGCTGGCGGCGCGGGCCTGCAGCGAGCAACGTTGGGACAAGCGCTGACAGTGTTTCAAGGAGGAAACCAATAAAAATGGAATTGTTGCAGCAGTCTCTGTTTATCCCCTGTGGTGGCCATCAATTGCATGTGCGCCACATCAAACCCCGGGTCGCCGTGCATGGAGATCCGATCCTGATGGTGCATGGCGCCATCGAGAACGGGCGGATCTTCTATACCGAATCGGGCAAGGGGCTGGCCTGCTTTCTGGCCCGTCACGGCTATCAGGTCTATGTGGCTGATTTGCGGGGGCGGGGGCTCAGCACTCCTGCCATCGCCGAGCAGGCGGAGCACGGTCAGCATGAGCTGATTACCGAGGATCTGCCCGCCCTGCAGCGCTGGATTGCCGAGCGCCATCATGGCTTCAAGGTGCACTGGGTGGCCCACTCCTGGGGCGGTGTCATCATGGCCTCGACCCTGGTGCGCTTCCCCGAGCTGGCGGAGCAGGTGGTCAGTCTGCTGTTTTTTGGCACCAAGCGCGGCGTGTCGGTGCACAATCCCGAGCGTTGGCTGAAGGTGGATCTTATCTGGAATCGGCTGGCCCCTTGGTTGGCTCGCCGCCGTGGTTTTCTGGCTGCTCGCACTCTAAAGATCGGTGCTGACGACGAGCCGTTGCGCTATCTGCAGGAGACCATCCCCTGGGTCAAGTGCGGCCCCTGGCAGGATCCTCACGACGGTTTTGCCTATGGCGAGGCGGCGGCACGGGTCAACTGGCCACCGCTCTGGATGATTTCGGCCAAAGCGGACAAGGTGCTGGGTCACCCGACCGATGTGCGCCGCTTCAGCGACGAGATGGGTTCGGCCACACGTCACACCCGATTGGGGCGGGATAATGGCAACCGCCTCGATTATGACCACATCAATATGCTGACCGCCCCGCAGGCCCAGGAGGATCACTTCCCACAGATCCTCGATTGGCTGCTCAACCCGCAGGCGGCATGACAAAAAACAGGGCGCCTCAAGCGCCCTGTTTCATTTTTGTCTGTTTCCGGATCTTCAGTTCAGCGGCGGCGTGATGCCAAAGCGGAACAGGGTGGCCTGGGTGGTATCGGTCAGTTCGCCCACCCCCACCACGCTCCATAGCTCCTCTTCCAGCTTGCGCGCCTTGTGGATGGCGAACTTGGCGATGTAGTCCAGCTCGTTGGCGATGAAGTTGGTGTCGGGCCGTCCGGTACGGGAGATGCCGACCAGCACCGAGTAGAACTCCCCCTGTTGCTGCGCCAGCTCGATGAACTGACGCTTCTCTTTTAGGTTGGCAAAGCTGCTGGCCAGCCGGCTGCTGAAGATGGGCAGGCCAGCCTTGGTCTGGATGCTGGCGATATAGACCTCGTCCTCTCTCGGTTTGTCCTCCCGCTCGATGGCGCGCAGCGGGTTCATCAGCAGCTCCTTGAGCAGCTCCCCCTGAAACAGCGGATAGAGGTTCTCCTGCTCCGGCAGCTCGGCACAGGCTTGCAGCAGCCGCTGCAGACTGCGCGGTTGCAGCGACTTGCCAATGGAGGCCGGTTTGGGCGCGCCTTTCAGCTTGTTGACGTAGACCGGTGAGTTGAACAGGTGGTGGGTATAGATGTTGCGCAGTGCCCGCGCCAGCCCGCGATAGCGGCGCTGCTCCTGCGCCGCCTTGAGCTTGTTCTGGTTGCTCTCGATCAGCAGGCTGAAGAACTGGCGGCCGGTATGGCGATCCGAATCCCCTTCGATGCAGAGATGCAGCACGGTGCGGGTCATGTTGAGGCTGACCAGCCGGTAGGAGAGGCGCTGCAGATCCATGCTCTTGGAGAGCTCCTGCAAGCGGGGCAGGGCGATGGTTACCACATCGTTTTTCTCGCCGATAAAGGCATCTTCCAGCTCGATTTGCAGGCCGTGAGTCGAGATGTCGCGGGTCCAGCCGATCCAGGATTTGCCGTTGTGGTGGATGGCGACCGCGGTCTTGTGGATGTAGCGCGACTCCTTGCGCAGCTGAACATAGTGCAGGGTCTCGATCTCGAATGGGGCAACCCCCTGCTCGTGACCAAAGCGTTGCAGCTCGTTGGCGTTGTTGCTGACCCCTTCCTGATGGAACTCTTCTCGCTGGGACTCCAGTCCGATCTCCTGCAGCAGACCGCAATAGCCGATCTGTTTGAGCCGCTCGAGCAGCAGGATGTCTTGTAACTGCGGGTTGTCCTGCCCCTGCAGTTGTCCCACATCCGCCTCGACCAGATCGCATGCCTCCAGCGTGAACTTGTAGACTCGCCAGCTGGGGCGGCGTGAGCCCACCTGGAAGAAGAGGGCGGTGAGGCCACTCTGGCGCAGCTCCTCGGCGGTGGCGGAGAAGAAGTAGATGTGGCTGCGCACCGTGTGGGTAAAGCAGTAGATGATGGTCTCGGTGGTGGTGCCGGGGGCCGGGCAGAGCCGTTTCATCCGCTCTGCGCTGAAAAGGCCCGCGAGGGCATCGCGGTTTTTTTCATCGCGCCAATACTCCAGCAGGTGCTGGTTGTTTTCCGTACGCAGGGCTATCTCGAGATTGGGGCTGTCGCCGGTGCCGAAGAAGAGCGGCATGCCGGTCATCCGTGGCAGATAGAACTGCTCATACCCTTTGATGATGGCGGCGGAGAGCAGATAGTCGACGCTGACCCGATAGCGGATCTTGTTGGCATCGATAAAGTCGCTGAGGAAGGCATCGAAGGCGGGCTGTTCGCCGGATCGCACCAGCCGCAGCCAGTATTTCCCCTCTTTGCTCTCTTCGCCAAGGATCTGATAGCCGACCGGCTGATGCAGCACCGGATTGGGGGTGTCCCGCTCCAGTCCGGTAAAGAAGACCTCAACCTGGGCGCCAGTGTGATAGTTCGGCAGATAGGGAACCGAGACCCGCATGCCACCCAGCGAGAGATCGGAACTCTTAGCGAACAACTTTTCCCCGTCCTGAAACTTGATCAGCACCGGCGAGCTGAAGTGCATCCGCTCCTGACGGCGGCCGTAGTAGCTGGCAAAGGCAATGGTGTTGACATCATATTGCCGGAAGGGGCTGGCCGGGGGCGACAGCTGACCATCCACGCGGGCGTTGTGGTGCTGTTTTTGCCACTGTTGCAGCGCCTCGTAGACACCGAGGGTATAGATATCGCGGTAGAGATAGCACTGGGACTGAAACAGGCCGATCGCCTCGGCGGGCATGAAGTGGGTGATGCCGTCGAACTCATGCACCAGGCACTCATCCTCCAGCTCATCGCGCATGTCGATGACCCTGCGGCAGGGAGAGCACTTGCGCTTGAGCTCCATCTTGATCAGAAAACGGCTGTTGCTGTTTTCCTCCTGAGTCATGCGGTTGAAGATCTCCTCGAAATCTTTCTCCCGCAGCAAGGGGACGAGTTGTTCAATCAGATGTTGCTGGTGTTCTGAATCCATTTGTTCCTGCCACGGAAAGTCACTTTTCCGATTCTGGGTTTGATCTGTCGGTCGCAAACAAGTATATCAAGCAGGAATTCATCCTGTCCCCGAGTTATCAATGGCCAAAAATAAAACTGCTTATGTTTGTTCCGAATGTGGTGCCGACTTCACACGCTGGCAAGGTCAATGCAGCGAGTGCAAAGAGTGGAATACCATTACCGAGGTGCGCCTCGGTTCGGTGAGCCCCGCTGGCAAGAGTGCCCGTTACTCCGGTTATGCCGGCGCGGTCGGCAGTCAGGTACAGACACTGGCAGAGATCGCCACCACCGAAATTCCCCGTTTTACCTCAGGTTTCAAGGAGCTGGATCGGGTGCTTGGTGGCGGTGTGGTGCCAGGCTCAGCCATTCTGATCGGCGGCAACCCGGGGGCGGGCAAGTCGACCTTGTTGCTGCAGACCATGTGTGGTCTCGCTGAACGGATGAAAACCCTCTATGTCACCGGTGAGGAGTCGCTCCAGCAGGTGGCGATGCGGGCCAACCGCCTTGGGCTACCCACCGACAAACTGCGGATGCTCTCCGAGACCAGCGTCGAGCAGATCTGCCTGATTGCCCAGCAGGAGCAGCCGCAGATCATGGTGATTGACTCCATTCAGGTGATGCATGTGGCGGATGTGCAATCGTCCCCCGGTTCTGTCTCGCAGGTGCGCGAAGCAGCAGCGCTGCTGACCCGCTATGCCAAACAGAACCATGTGGCCATCTTTATGGTGGGCCATGTGACCAAGGATGGCAGTCTGGCGGGCCCCAAGGTGCTGGAACACTGCATCGACTGCTCTGTGCTGCTTGATGGTGGCCATGACTCCCGTTTTCGGACTCTGCGTTCCCACAAGAACCGCTTCGGTGCGGTCAACGAGCTGGGGGTTTTTGCCATGACCGAGCAGGGGATGCGCGAGGTGAGCAATCCCTCCGCTATCTTCCTCAGCCGAGGGCAGGAGCAGGCGCCCGGTTCCATCGTCATGGTGATCTGGGAGGGCACCCGACCGCTGCTGGTGGAGCTGCAGGCGCTGGTGGACTACTCCCAGCTCTCCAACCCGCGCAGGGTGGCGGTGGGGATGGATCACAACAGGCTCGCCATGTTGCTGGCGGTGCTGCACCGTCACGGCGGGTTGCAGATGGCGGATCAGGATGTCTTCATCAACGTGGTTGGCGGTGTCAAGGTCGAGGAGACCAGTGCGGACCTGGCGCTGCTGCTGGCGATGGTCTCCAGCTTCCGGGATCAGGCGCTGCCCAAGGATCTGGTGGTGTTCGGCGAAGTGGGTCTTTCCGGTGAAATTCGCCCTGTGCCATCCGGTCAGGAGCGGTTGCAGGAGGCGGCCAAGCACGGTTTTCGTCGTGCCATCGTGCCGCACGCCAATGCCCCCAAGCATCCCATCGAAGGGATGGAAGTGGTGCCGGTCAAGAAGCTGTCTGAGGCACTCGAGGCGCTGTAATCCCTCAGCATTGCAATCGATACAACAGCACAACGGAAAAAGAGCGCCTCGGCGCTCTTTTTTATGGGCTGGAACCTGCCATCAGGGCTGGCTGTGTTCCAGATGCTCGCTCAGCAGTTGTTCCAGCTCGCGGTGGAGCAGCTCTTCGTCGCCAACGTTAAGCTCGATCATCCGCTTGAGATGGGTGGCACTGTCGATATCGATGTGGTGGCAGTAGAAACCCAGCTTCTTGCTGGCTTCGTGGGTCAGCTCGACCTGCATTTTGATCTCGATATCGCTACCGCTCAGGATAAAGCTGAGCTGGTACTCCTTGTTGTCACGGCTCTCCCAGTCGTCGGGGCGGATCAGCAGGGCCCCTTGCAAGGAGACATCGACAAGCTGGGTCTGCCACTTCTGTTCCCCCTGGGTGAGTTCTGCCATGGTCAAGTAGAGGATCCGTGCAAAACGGCGGCGCTCAGACATGCTCATCTCCTGTATGCAATAAGTGTGGACGCTAGGGTCATTGCTCTGAGTGTAATCCACCTTGGTTGCCAGTATCTTGAACTTGCTCCGAAAATGGTATTCAGGCTTGCTGGGTACTCAAGGATTCCACTACATGAAGCGCCTTGACCAGGCGATCTTCCTGTTTGAACCGCTCTTCCAGAACCGGACCCAACTCATTGAGATCATCATCCAGTAGCAGCAATTGGGCCTCGTCGGCATCACTGTATTTGTCGTTGAACTCGAGGGCGAATTCGGTGCTGGTACGAATATGGGGATAGATGCGTTTGGCCAGCTCCAGTGTTTCGCCGCTGGCTTGCTCGAAGGCGGTGACGACGTGGTGGTAGATTTCGAAATGGCCCGCACTGACATAGTCGACCAGGCGGTCGCAAAACTGATGCAGCTCTTCTGTTTTGGGCAGGCTGCGTTGCTTGGTCCGCGCCGGAGTGAGGCCTGCCAGCTGCATGTATCCGACCAGCAACGCTTGCCTTGCATCCAGCCAGTCGTCGATAGCCTTATGCTTGCCTGCCAGCGCCTGCTTGGTCTGTTCCAGTTTCGTCAACATAATCCCTATCCCTCCGTGGGGCAAAGGCTGGCCGATTGTTCGGTATTCCGAGCCGTTTGAGCAGTGACACAACCTATAACTAGGGAAAATCTGGGCAAGCGTCAATAGCCATGGGGGGATAATGTTAAGTGGCGAAGAAATAGTCAGTGGATTGTGTCTGCGTGCTAGCAGGTTTCAGGCCTGCTCACGGTTTTTCGCGTGTGGAATGTGACTATTTCCGCAGATCTTGATGAAAACCCCAGCGTTTGACGCGTTCGGCTCGATAAAGGCTTTGCCTGTGCGTTTTTTTTTGCATAGAGTGACCCAGCGCTAAATGCCCGATCATAAAGGAAATGTTATGAACAAAGCTCAACTTGTCGATGCGATTGCCGCCAAAGCAGATCTGAGCAAAGCTCAGGCCAAAGTGGCTCTGGAAGAGATCATCAATGGTATTACCCAGAGCTTGAAAGAAGGCGATGCTGTGCAACTGGTCGGTTTTGGCACCTTCAAGGTCACCCACCGCGCAGGCCGCACCGGTCGTAACCCGCAAACTGGTAAAGAGATCCAGATTGCTGCTGCCAACGTGCCTTCATTCGTGGCTGGCAAGGCTCTGAAAGACGCCGTCAAGTAAGTCCGAAAGTCTGTTTTGTCCAATGCCAGTCAGCTCGCTGACTGGCATTGTTTTTATGGGATTCTCCCATCCTTCCTATTCGTCCTTCCAGACTTTTCCTTCTGTCGGCCTCGTTGCGGCTGAGGCCTTATGCCGTTTGCGGAGTGGATGGCAGCGGCCAGATCCGCTCATAGGCCCAGGTAAAGACCATGATGTAGACGAGGTAGAAGGCGACGAAGCCGAGATCCAGCATCAGGGCGTCCCAGACCCCCAGATCGAGCCAGAACATGACGCAGGGGAGGGAGAGCATCATAAAGCTCGCTTCATAGCCAAACGCGTGCAGGAAGCGGTCCAGTGGTCGCTTGTTGGTGCGCCCGCACAGTTTGAGCAACCCCTTGTCGAACAACAGGTTCCAGCCATAGGTCCAGGCGGTGGCGACGATGGAGAAGAAGATGGCCAGCGAACCGACCTCGGCGACGCCTTGACCGAACAGCTGGCTGATCAGCGGTGCGACCAGTGCCAGCCCGATGCCTTCGTAGAGAACCAGATAGCGAAGTCGATCCGGGGTGGTGCGAAGTTGAGTACTACTCATGGGGATATGCCTCCTGTGGGAGGCGCATTCTAATCAGGGAGCGGTTAAAAGAGAAGCATCGGCCCGTCGTGACTGGCGTTGAGGGGCATGATGATGCCCCCTCTTTGCGATACGTCTCTATTGCCAATTTGGGCGTTAGCCCTGAGTGATCAAGTCTGCGACTCAGGCGTCGGTTGGCGTGACCCGTGTCAGCATGGCAAAGCCCTCTTCCACTTGTGTGAGCTCTACCTTGACCGCCCCCAACTCGGCGAGCGAGGCAACATGAGTGCCACCACAGGGAATGGTCACCTCCTGGCCTTCCAGCATGCAGTGCCAGTAACGGGAATCGATGATCGCCTCGCCAGCGCGGCTACGGCGGATCTCGCCTCCGGCTGTGATCCAGTCGGCCAGTTGCTGGTTGACCTTCTCTTCAATCACCGCCAAATCTGCCAGCAGCGCCTCGCTGTTGGCCCCTTTCTTGCGCAGGCTCTTGCCGATTCGGTACTGCTCCCGCGAACCGCAAGGTTCGACCCGCGAGCTTTGAATAGCCAGGCGGTCGAAGTCGGGCTGGCCCAGTGCATCACGCTCGCTTACCTCCTTGCGCCAGTAGGGGATGAGTACCCTGTTGAGGGCTAGTGCCGCCAGATGGCAGCCGCTATGGCCCAGACTCAGGGCATGGCGGGCGGCGCTATCTACTTGCAATTCGACCTGGCTGCCAACGGCTAGCGCGTGGTCTCCGGTCAGCGGGTGGACCACCACGAAACGCCACCCCTCTGCGCCCCGCTTGACCGGAATGGCGGTATCGACGAACAGCTCGCCATCCGGGCTGATGGCCCCCATCCGGCAAGGGCCAATGGTTGCTTCGCCCCCTTCCCAGCGAGCATTGCCCACATCCCCCGGCTGATCGGGCCAGAGGTGGCTCTGGGGATGAAAGGGGGTGAGGTCGGTGACCAGCAGCGTGGTGTCACCGCGCAGGCAGCAGACCACGCTGGCCTGCTCTTGATGATGGCCCAGTACGAAGCTGGCTCGGGTGTGTTCCATGGCAAGGCTCCCGCAACGATAAATGAGAAGAGAAAGCGGCAGCATACGCCAAAGTGCGAAGAGGCTCATTAACCAGAGTTAATGAGCCCCTCTTCTCGGTTTGACGGTTCGCTAGATCATGGCGACCAACAGATAGGCATTGAGGCCGATCACCAGCGCAACGATAAGGCGGCCGATGGCTTGTGTGACCGGATGGTTGCGATGTTGCCCCATCAGCGCCCGATCGCCGGTCAGCATCAACAGCGGGATCAGGGCCAGCGCGATGCCAAAGCTCAGGATCACCTGACTCAACACCAGAATTTCGGTGGTGTTGAGTCCCATGGCGATTACCACGAAGGCGGGAGCCATGGTGATGGCGCGACGCAGCCAGAGCGGGATGGTAAAGCGGACAAAGCCCTGCATCACCACTTGCCCGGCCAGGGTGCCCACCACGGTAGAGCTGATACCGGAGGCGACCAGCGAGAGGCCAAACAGGGTGGCGGCAGCCTGACCCAGCAGCGGAGTGAGGGTCTGATAGGCGGATTCCAGCTCCGCCACCTGCTGGTGGCCCGAGCTGTGGAACGCGGCGGCCGCCATCGCCATCATCGCCAGATTGACGAAGCCGGCGATGGTCATGGCAATCGCCACATCGACCCGGGTGGTGTGCAGCCGCTGGCTGACTGAACCTTGATCCTGCGTGTGCTGGGTCAGTGCCGAGTGCAGGTAGATAACGTGGGGCATCACGGTAGCACCGAGCACACCGGCGGCCAGATAGACGGCATCGCTGTTGGGCAAACCGGGGAAGAGGGCGCCCTCCAGCAGGCTGGGCAGATGGGGGCGGGAGAAGATCAGCTCGACGATGTAGGCCGCCGCGACAAACAACAGCAGGCCGCCGACCACGAACTCCAGCGGTTTCTGACCACGGGATTGCAGCATCAGGATCCCCCAGGTCACTACGGCGGTGATACAGGCTCCTTCAAGCAAGGTCACGCCAAGCAGCAGCTTGAAGCCGACTGCGGCGCCGATAAATTCGGCGAGATCGGTGGCCATGGCGATGATCTCTGCCTGCACCCAGTAGGCCCAGACCGCCGGTTTTGGCAGTCGGTCTCGGATGTGCTCCGCCAGATTCTTGCCGGTGACGATACCAAGTTTGGCCGAGAGGGTTTGCACCACCATGGCCATCAGGTTGGCCCATACCACCACCCAGAGCAACTGGTAGCCAAAGGTAGAGCCCGCCTGAATATTGGTGGCGAAGTTGCCCGGGTCGATATAGCCGATGGCGGCGATAAAGGCAGGCCCGAGCAGGGTCAGTTTGAATTTGCGGGCTGGAATCGTAGTCGTCAGTGCGGGTTGCATGGCATCACCCTCCATAAGGATATGGAGAGAGAATAGATCTAAATGATAATTGTTATCAATTGTTGTTTCTGATGATTTCCATCGGGAAAAACATTTAAGGCAGTCAGTTGCAGTGAGGGATGTGATTTCGTACAATACGCCGCCCTAGAAAAGCAGCGACTAAACACCTTTATGTTCCTTGCCTCCGAGGTCTGGCTGCACCTGGGCGGAGGCTGAATTAATCCGTAAGGAGCTAAAATGCGTCATTACGAAATCGTCTTCATGGTTCATCCGGACCAGAGCGAGCAAGTTCCCGGCATGATCGAGCGTTACACCGGCGCCATCACCACCTCCGGTGGTACCATTCATCGCCTGGAAGATTGGGGCCGTCGTCAGCTGGCTTACCCGATCGACAAACTGCACAAAGCCCACTACGTTCTGATGAACGTAGAAGCAGAGCAAGCCGTTATCGATGAGCTGGAAACCAACTTCCGCTTCAACGATGCCGTTATCCGCAACATGATCATGCGCACCAAGCACGCCGTGACTGAAGTTTCTCCGATGGCCAAGGCCAAAGAAGAGCGCTTCACCCGTCGTGACGACGAGCGCCGCGAAGAAGCTACTGAAGCTGCTTCCGAAGAGTAATTCTGGATCACTGACTAGAGGATAAAGGCCATGGCACGTTATTTCCGTCGTCGTAAGTTCTGCCGCTTCACCGCCGAGAACGTTACCGAGATCGACTACAAAGATATCGTTACTCTGAAAAACTACATCACTGAATCTGGCAAGATCGTACCGAGCCGTATCACCGGTACCCGCGCCAAGTATCAGCGTCAGCTGGCACGCGCCATCAAGCGTGCTCGTTACCTGGCTCTGCTGCCGTACACCGATCTGCACAACAAGTAAGAATCGGCCCGGCACTTAAGCCTAACTCAACGAAATTTATAGAGGAAAGGTAATGCAAGTTATCCTGCTCGACAAAATCGCCAAACTGGGCGGTCTGGGTGACCAAGTTTCCGTGAAATCTGGTTATGCCCGTAACTACCTGATCCCGCAAGGCAAAGCTGTTATGGCCACCAAGGCCAACATCGAAGCTTTCGGTGCTCGTCGCGCTGAGCTGGAAGCCAAACTGGCTGCCAACAAAGCTGCTGCTGAAGAGCGTGCTGCCAAGCTGGCCGAACTGGCTACCGTGGTTATCGCTTCCAAGTCTGGCGACGAAGGCAAGCTGTTCGGTTCCATCGGTACCCGTGACGTGGCTGAAGCCATCACTGCTGCCGGCGTAGCCGTTGCCAAGAGCGAAGTCCGCATGGGCAACGTTCTGCGTAACACCGGTGACTACGAAGTTGCTGTTCAGCTGCACGCTGACGTTAAAGCAACCGTACAGATCCAGGTTGTTGCCCTGTAATAGCGATTCGCTTTTGCAGAGAAAACCCGCGCTCTTGCGCGGGTTTTTTATTTTCCGGCCCGAGGGTAGAGTGAAGGTCTGTTCCACTGGAGGAGATCCCTATGGCTTGGGTAGAAGGCCGCGTCATCGAACGCATCGAATGGACACCCACCCTTTTCTCCCTGCGGGTAGCGGCCGAGCTGGCTCCCTACAAGGCAGGCCAATTCACCAAGCTGGCCCTCGAGCAGGGCGATCGCCGCATTCAGCGCGCCTACTCCTTCGTCAATCCCCCCTCTGCGCCATATCACGAGTTCTATATGGTCGAGATCCCGAGCGGTGAGCTGACCCCCTCGCTCGGCTCGCTGCAAGCGGGCGATACCCTGCTGGTGCAATCCCAGGCCACCGGCTTTCTGACGCTGGATGAGGTGCCCGCCGGGCGTGATCTCTGGTTGCTCTCGACCGGCACTGCCATCGGCCCCTTCCTCTCCATGCTGGCCGAGGGCGAGGCCTTCAACCGTTTCGAGAATCTGGTGCTGGTGCACGGGGTGCGCAAAGGCGAAGAGCTGAGCTATCAGGATTTGATCGCCAGCTTTGCCGAGCAATATGGCGATAGCTTTAGCTATGTCCCCTTTGTCAGCCGAGAGGAATGGCTCGATGCAATGGCTGGCAGAATCCCGGCGGCGATTGCCAATGGTCAGTTGCAGGATCGAGTGGGGTTGGAGTTCTCACCCGAGCTGAGTCAGGTGCTGATCTGCGGCAATCCGGAGATGGTGAAAGAGACCCAGCAGACCTTGCTGGCGCTGGGGTTGGCCAAGAATCTGCGGCGGGCGCCGGGCAATATCAGTGCGGAGAATTATTGGTAAAACAATCAGCACAGGGGCGCCAGGCCCCTGCTGCATCAGGAGAGGGCGTTCAGTTCTTCTTGCCGTTGCCCTTGTTTTTATCCTTCTGTTTGTCGTGACCTTGGCCGGGGTTATTGCCGCTGTGGATGCTGCGGTTGTAGTGATCCCGGTACTTGCCATCCATCTTGTCGCAGTTGAGTTTGATCCGGCTGTCGCCAATGCCAAGATCCAGGCAGTTGTCCTGCCACCAGTCGTACTCTTTGTCATCCCAGTCGAGATTGATCTTGATGTCATCACCGGAGATCTTGATGTTATCGCCATTTTTGCTTGGCGGTGCTGCAACCGCGATGCCATGCGCCATCAGCAGGGAGAGCAGCAGGGCGCCACGCTGGATAACGGGGTTGTGTTTGGCTTGGGTCATCGCAAGGGTACTCCTGTCGTTATTGGCCACTTTGCGAGTTGGCAGGGAGCTGGTTGGTTTGCGGTGGCTGGTTACGGTTCTCTTCATCTTCCAGATTGAATTTGACCGCCCTGCAGTCGGCCGGGGCGGTTTCGCCGACCCCCAAGTCGAGGCAGTCGTTCTGGGTCCAGCCGAACTGCTTGTCATCCCAGTCCAGATTGAATTTAAGCTCATCGACGGAGAATTCGGAGCCACTGCTCTCTTGATATTGCTGGGTCGCTGCGGCGCTGCCGGTAACCAGGAGAAGGGAGAGTAGCAAAGTGGTCTTACTGTTCATGATGGCCTCGGATAATTGCAACGGTGGATGAGTGTACAGACCGGAGCTGAACCCGGGCGGAACTGTTCCCCATCTCACTACATGATCAAGTCAGGGAGGGATTGTATCGCTTTTCTGCTGCCGATTTGTCCGTTTTGGTCGCACTCTGGGCAGCTGGTTGCCAATCTGAAGGAATTCAGTCATTTGCCCTTCTCTGAGCGAGTCTGGCGACTATAATCGGCAGCCAACTTTTCCTGCACAGCACACCCCTTCATCATGACCACACAGGACTCCTCTACATTGCGCTACCCCAAGGGGTGGTTTGCTCTGACGACGGTATACAGTTTCACCGGGTTGGCCATTCTGGCCTCCATTATCTTCTCCCTGCTGCTGTTCCTCTCCATCGATGACAACCCGCTGATGAAGTGGCTGTTCGGCGGCTTGGCCATCATCTTCGAGCTGGGCAAGTTTTACGTCTGGTACGAGTACGGCGAGCGCAAGGCGCGGCGGGATTTGAGTGGTGCCTTCTGGTCGCTGTTGTTCTACAGCGTGTTGGCGGCCATCTCCATCGGCGGCAGTATTGGTGGCATCAACAGCGCCACCAACACGGTACTGAGCCAGCAGGCGCGCCACGAGCGGGAGCTTGCCCGTTTCGACGAGCAGATCGCCAGCATCGAGCGGCAGATCCAGCTCAACGAGGAGGCGGCCCGCAAATATATCGAGCTGGAGCGCATCTCCAGCGGCGTCTCCTCGTTGCAGCACGCCAACACCAAGCTGCGCTTGCAGCAGGATGAGCTGCGTCAGCAGCGCGATGCCAAGCCGGTCAACGAACAATCCTCCATGCTGGGGCTGATGAGCAGTCTGGCGGACGGGGTGGGGATGAGCATCAGTCAGGTGCAGTTCCTGCTGGTCTGCTTCCTCTCGGTGCTGCTCGATGTGTTCGGTGCCTTCTTCGTTAGTCTGATCGGCGAGGAGAACCGCTTTCGCCGGATGTGGCGCTGGCAGCAGGATCAAGCTCGCAGAGAGGCGCAGGAGGCGTTGGCGATAGCAGCCCAGTCCGAGCCAATCATGCACCCAGAACCGGCCCCCGAAGTGCTGGCGCAGGTGCGCGGTGCGCTGGTGAGCGGTGAGCTCAAGTGCAGCAAGCGCTCGGTGGCACAGGCTTTGTCACTCTCGCTGGAGGAGGTGGATCGGGTGTTCCACCATCTACTGTCGCAAGGGGTGCTGGGGCAGGGGAGCAATCGCCACTACTACCTCAATCCGGCGCTGGAGCAGCAACCCGGATAGTGAGAAGGCCACCGGAACGCGGTGGCCTTTTTCGTTATCGAGTGGCTGTGGCACTCAGTGAGTCAGCACCATCATCAGGCTGAGGAAGGCGGCCAGTCCGCCACCGATGCCGATGATCCAGTAAAACCCCTTGGCCCCCTGTTTGAGCGGGATGCGGAAGTAGAGCAGAAATGCCCACCACCCCAGTGCCAGCAACAGAGGAATAAGAAACATTCGAGCCATGGTGTCCTCGCTGTTATTCTGTTGACCCTTGATCAATCAACAGGATGGATTGTGCAATGACGCAACTACAGATTACCGCATTCGGTGACCCCTCGGTACTCAAGCTCAACCCTTCCCTCGATAAGGTGCCAGCCGATGGCGAAGTGCGGGTACGCATCTGCTTTGCGGGGGTCAATCCCATCGATGCCAAAACTCGCGCAGGTCTTGGCTGGGCGGCGGCCCAGAACAAGGACAAGCTGCCCTGGACACCGGGTTATGACATCTCCGGCGTGGTGGAGAAGGTAGGCCCCGGCGTAACCTCGCTGATCGAGGGGGATCGGGTGTGCGGCATGGTCGGTTTTCCCCTTACCGCCGGTGGCTACGGGGAGTCTGTGGTGGCAAGCGAGAGCGAGCTGGTCAAGCTCGACGGGGTGAACCTGCAGCAGGGGGCGGCGCTGCCGCTGGCCGGTCTCACCGCCTGGCAGGGGCTGTTTGAGCACGGTGGCCTCCAGAGCGGTCAGCGGGTATTGATCCTCGCCGGTGCCGGTGGTGTCGGCCATCTTGCGGTGCAGTTTGCCAGCGCCTATGGCGCCGAGGTGGTGGCTACAGCCAGCCCCGACAGCCATGGCTTCCTGCACGCACTGGGGGCGCGCTGGATGGTGGATTACCACGATGCGAACTGGCCAGCACAGGTGGTGGCAGAGGCCGGTCAGGTCGATCTGGTGCTGGATCTGGTGGGCTGCGAGAGCGGCAAGGCGGCGCTGGCCTGCGTCAAGTCGGGTGGCCGCCTGGTGACGGTACCCACCATCACTGCCCAGTTGATCAAGGATGCTGGGGCTGCGGCGGGTATCGAGGTGGTCGGCATGTTGGTTCACCCCGACCAGAAGCAGCTGGGGCAGATGTTGATGCTGCTGCGTCAGGGTGAGGTGAAGGTCACCCTCGCCGGTGAATTCCCCTTGGCCGAGGGGGCGCTGGCCCACCAGGCCATCGAAGGGGGCCATGTGCGTGGCAAGCTGTTGCTGCGGATGCCTGCGGCCGATGGCTATCCCGGATGAGCGAGATGATGGAGATGGGGCTGGGGTGGCTCTTTTTAAGCGCATTCACCTCAGCCACCCTGCTGCCCGGCAGCTCGGAAGTGCTGCTGGGGGCCATGGCGGCCAAGGGGGAGTGGAGCATGGCGAGCCTGCTGCTGTGGGCGACGCTGGGCAATACCCTCGGCTCCATGACCACCTGGTGGCTCGGCTGGCTCGCCACCTTCAAGAAAAAACCGGAAGATTTTCAAGGCCGTGGGGAACAAAAAGCCTTAGGCTGGCTCAAACAACATGGTCACTGGTGCCTGCTGCTTGCCTGGACGCCGGTGGTCGGTGATGGTCTCTGTCTGTTGGCCGGTTGGCTGCGCCTCTCCTTCTGGCGCTCTCTCATTCTGATCGGGCTCGGCAAATTGTTCCGTTATGCCCTGGTTTTTCTGCTGGCCAGTCATATTTTCTAGCCTGTTTTTGTCACTCACGAGGTTACCGTGAACAAAGTCATACCTTTAACGATTCTGCTGGGCTTCACCCTGCCGGTGCTGGCGGCACCGACCCTGATTGCCGAACAGGGCAAGGAGGAGGGCAAGCTCGCCATCCCCTACCAGATGTACAAGCTGGACAACGGCCTGACCGTGATCCTGGCTCCCGACCGCTCCGATCCGCTGGTGCACCTCGATGTGACCTATCACGTCGGTTCATCCCGCGAGACGGTCGGCAAGTCCGGTTTCGCCCACTTCTTCGAGCACATGATGTTCCAGGGCTCCAAGCACGTCGGTGATCAGGAGCATATGCGGATCATCAACGAGGCCGGTGGTGACATGAACGGCACCACCAACAAGGACCGCACCAACTACTACGAAACTGTGCCTGCCAACCAGCTGGAAAAAGTGCTCTGGCTGGAGGCGGATCGGATGGGCTTCCTGCTCGATGCGGTGAGCCAGAAGAAGTTCGAGATCCAGCGCGCCACCGTCAAGAACGAACGGGCCCAGCGGGTCGATAACCAGCCGTACGGGCTGGTGAGCGAGAAGGTTGGGGAGGCGCTCTATCCGCGTACTCACCCCTACTCCTGGCAGCCTATCGGTTACGTGGAAGATCTCGACCGGGTCGATGTGAACGACCTCAAGCAGTTCTTCCTGCGCTGGTATGGCCCCAACAACGCCACCCTGACTCTGGGCGGCGACTTTGACAGCAAGCAGGCCCTCGAATGGATCGAGAAGTACTTCGGCTCCATCCCGCGCGGCCCGGACGTGGCCGAGCCGACGCCAAAGCCGGTGACCCTGCCCGAGACCCGCTATGTGACGCTGCAGGACAAGGTACACCTGCCGCTGCTCTATATCAGCTACCCCACCGTCTCTCTTGGCGATCCGCAGGAGCCTGCGCTCGACATGTTTGCCGACGTGCTGGGCAGTTCCGCCAGCTCCATGCTCTACCAGTCGCTGGTGAAAACCGGCAAGGCGATCGATGTGGGGGCGTCCCACTACTGCGAAGAGCTGGCCTGTACCCTGACCGTCTACGCCTATCCCAATCCGTCGCAGGATGGCAGCCTCAAGACCCTCAAGGGGGAGGTGGACAAGGTGATCGGCGAGTTCGCCCAGCGCGGCCTCAAGCCGGAAGATCTGGAGAAGGCGATCGCCAAGTACCGCGCCTCCGCCATCTGGGGTCTGGATAGCGTCTCCGGCAAGGTGAGCCAGCTCGCCATGGGTCAGGTGTTTGCCCAGGACCCCAACTATGTGTTCAAGACGCTGGATGCCATCGGTAAGGTGACACCTGAGCAGGTGAAGGCCGCCTACGACAAGTTCATCGCCGGCAAGCCTGCGGTGGTGCTGAGCGTGGTGCCCAAGGGCAAGACCGAGTGGCAGGTTGCCACCCCGAACTTTACCCCCGCCAAGCGCGAGCTGCCGGATTACAGCAAGCATGACGAGGCGCTGGCCGAACGACCGGTAAAAGACAATTTCGATCGCAGCGTGCAGCCCAAAGCGAGCGAGGCGGTGAGCGTCAAGGTGCCCGCCATCTGGCACGGCAAGCTCGACAAGAACATCGAGATTATCGGCACCAAGAGTGACGAGATCCCCGCGGTCTCCATCATGATCGCCCTGCCGGGCGGTATTCGTGCCGAAGATAAGGGGCAGCTTGGACTGGCCAATCTGACCGCCGCCATGATGGGGCAGGGCACGGTGCGCCTGACCGAGGCTCAGCTGAGCGATGAGCTGCAAAAGCTGGGATCTTCCATCGATGTCTCCAGCGCCCAGTACAACAACCTCATCACCGTCAGCTCGCTGGCGGACAAGTTGCCCCAGACCCTGGCGTTGGTGCGCGAGGTGCTGGAGCGTCCGGGCATGCGGGAGGCGGACTTCGAACGGGTCAAGGCGCAGCTGCTGCAAGGGATGCAACAGGCCCAGCAGCAGCCCGAGTGGCTGGCCGGGCAGGCGTTCCGCGAGCTGGTCTACGGCAAGCAGAACCGCCTCGGTCAACCTACCGACGGGGTAGCGGCCGATGTGACCAAGCTGACCCTGGCGGACGTGAAGCACTTCTATCAGGCCTACTACAACCCCACCAACGCCAAAGTGGTGGTGGTCGGTGATGTGGACCAGAAGCAGATCGAGGAGCAACTTGGCTTCCTGACCGAGTGGAAGGGGGCCACGCCAACTCTGGGGGATCTCAAGCTCAAGGGTGAGCAGGCCAAGCCGGGTATCTATCTGGTCGACAAGCCGGGGGCGCCCCAGTCGGTGATCCGCATCGGTCGTCGCGCCATGCCGTTCGATACCACGGGGGATTACTTCACCGCCGGGCTGATGAACTTCAACCTGGGTGGTAACTTCAACAGCCGCATCAATCTCAACCTGCGGGAAGACAAGGGCTACACCTACGGCGCCAGCTCCGGTTTCTCCGCCAACCGCGAGGTGGGCACCTTCGCCACCGGCGCCAATGTGCGGGCCGATGCGACCGTCGATGCCATCCGCCAGTTCCTCAAGGAGATGGACAACTACCGCAAGAGCGGCCCGACCCCGGTGGAGCTGGCCTATATGCGCAGCGCGGTCTCCCAGCAGGATGCCCTCTCTTACGAGACCTTGGGCCAGAAGGCGGGCTTCCTGCTGCAGATGGTGATGTATGACCTGAAGCCGGACTATGTGCAGGCCCAGAACAACCTGATCAAGACGGTGTCGCCCGAGGCGCTGAAGGCCAGTGCGGCCCGTTGGCTCAATCCGGCCGACATGGTGATCGTGGTGGTGGGAGACAAGCAAAAGCTTGAAAAACCCTTGAAGGAGCTTCATCTTCCCATCTATCCGCTGCAGTTGCCGTAACTGACGCTTTATAAAAATCAAGAGCCGCCCCGGATGGGGCGGCCTCACATGAGCCGTGAATATGACTACAACAAGCTTGTCGCTCACCGAGTTGCTGAATGCGTTGGGATCACCGGAGCGCCTCACCGCGCTCAAGGGGATCCGGCGCGGGATCGAACGTGAATGCCTGCGCATCACGCCGGATGGCCGACTCGCACAGAGTGACCATCCCCGGGCGCTGGGCTCGGCCCTGACCCATCCCAATATCACCACCGACTACTCGGAGAGCCTGCTGGAGTTCATTACCCCGGCCACCGACTCCATCGACAGCCTGATGGAGCAGCTCGGCGACATCCATCACCATGTGATTCAGCATCTGGGTGACGAGCGGATTTGGCCGCTCTCCATGCCCTGCTTCGTCGGCGGGGAAGAGAGTATCCGGCTGGCCCAGTACGGCAGCTCCAATATCGGCAAGATGAAGACCCTCTACCGTCAGGGCTTGAAGAACCGCTACGGCAGCCTGATGCAGGTGATCGCCGGAGTGCACTTCAACTTCTCCATGCCAGACAGCTTCTGGAGCGAGTGGCAGGATCTGGTGTGCGAAGGGTGCTGCAGCCAGCGCTTTATCTCCGACAAGTACATGGGGCTTATTCGCAACGTCTACCGCTTCGGCTGGCTGGTACCCTATCTGTTTGGTGCCTCTCCGGCCATCTGCGAATCCTTCCTCAAAGGGCGAAAGAGCAACCTGCCGTTCGAGAAGACCGGCAAGGGCACCCTCTATCTGCCTTACGCCACCGCGCTGCGTCTCTCTGATCTGGGTTATACCAACAGCGCCCAGGCTGGGCTCAAGATCAGCCATGACAATCTGCCGGCCTATGTCAGCAGCCTGCGCCGCGCCATCAACACCCACAATCCCGACTTTGCCAAGATCGGGGTCAAGGTGGATGGGGAGTATCGTCAGCTCAACGACAACGTGTTGCAGCTGGAGAATGAGCTCTACGCCCCGATCCGCCCCAAGCGCACCCCGCGCAGCGGCGAGAAGCCCTCGGATGCGCTGGATCAGCGCGGCATCGAATACATCGAGCTGCGTACCGTGGACGTCAACCCCTTCACCCCGCTCGGCATCGATGCGGATCAGATCCGCTTCTTCGATCTGTTCCTGGTCTGGTGCCTGCTGCGCCCCTCTCCGGTGCTGAGTGACGAGGAGATTGCCCGCAACCGCCGCAACCAGAACAAGGTGGTGCTGGAAGGGCGTCGTCCCGGCCTGACGCTGGAAGATGAGCAGGGCAATGTCATTGGCCTCAAAGAGTACGGCCTCAAACTGTTTGACGAGCTGGCTCAGGTGGCCGATCTGCTGGATCGCTGCTGTGGCCGCAACCGCTATCGCGAGACGCTGGCGATGCACCGCGAGAAGCTGCTCAACCCAGAGCTCACCTACTCAGCTCGCATGCTCAAGGAGCTGCTGGAGAGTGGCAAGGACAACGGCTGCTACGGCGACAAGCTGGCGACCCGTTATCGCGAGGAGCTGCTGGCAGGGGAGCTGCAGTACTGGGATGAGGCCTACTTTGCCGGTGAGGCGAAGGATTCGCTGGCCAAGCAGCGCGAACGCGAGCGCAGCGACAGTCTGTCGTTCGATGACTTCCTGGCCGACTACTTCGGAACCAGTACCACCACGGCCTGAAGGCGGGTTCGTACCGACCAAAGTGCCAACAAAAAGCCGCTCGAGTGAGCGGCTTTTTTATTTCTCTGAACCTGAGCGATATCAGACGTGGTTATACATGGCCTCGATTTCGCTCTGGTACTTGGCCTCGATGATCTTGCGGCGCAGCTTCATGGTGGGGGTGAGCTCACCCAGCTCCATTGAGAAGGCGCTCGGCAGCAGGGTGAACTTCTTCACCTGCTCGAACTTGGCCAGCTCTTTTTGCAAGTCGGCGATGCGGGCTTCGAAGAACTCCATCACCCGGGAGTGGCGCAGCAGCTCGGTCTTGCACTGGTACTGCAGGTTGATGGAGCGGGCGTACTCCTCCAGCGACTCGAAGCAGGGGACGATCAGCGCAGAGACGAAGTGGCGGGCATCGGCGACGATGGCGATCTGCTCGATAAAGCGATCCTTGCCGATGGTCCCTTCCACCAGTTGCGGTGCTACGTACTTGCCGTTGGAGGTCTTCATCAGCTCCTTGAGACGTTCGGTGAAGTAGATATTGCCCTGGCTGTCGAGCTCACCGGCATCGCCGGTACGCAGGAAGCCATCCTCGGTCATCACCTCGGCGGTCGCGTCCGGCTTGTTGTAGTAGCCGCGCATTACGGTGGGGGAGCGCACCAGCAGTTCGTTGTTCTCACCCAGCTTCACCTCGATGCCGTTCAGTGCCGTGCCGATGGAGCCCAACTTGAACTGGCTGTCTTCGTAGCAGCAGACGGTGGCGGTGGTCTCGGTCATGCCGTAGCCGTACTTGAGGTTGAGTCCCATCGCCTGGAAGAAGAGGTTCACATCGTCGGCAAGACGTGCACCTGCCACCGGCAGGAAGCGGGTACGGCCGCCGAAGCGGGCGCGCAGCTTGCGAAACACCAGTCGCTCGGCGAGCCAGAGCTGGCCGTAGAGCAGCGGGGAAGCGGACTTGCCCGCCTGACGGGTGGCAACCATCTGCTTGCCGACCTTGGTCGCCCAGCCAAACAGGGCGCGGCGCAGAGCCGGAGCCTGAGCGACTTTGGCCTGGATCATGGCATAGGCCTTCTCGTAGAGGCGCGGCACGGCGCACATCACGGTCGGCTGCACCTCGCCAATCACATCCATCACCTTCTGCGGATCGCGGATATAGACGTTCTCGGCACCGCAATAGAGCACGTAGTAGCTCCAGGCCCGCTCGAACACGTGGCTGAGCGGCAGCATGCAGAGCGACACATCCTGCTCGTTCAGATCGAGGCGGCTGTTGTGCATCTCGAAACAGGCGGCGATGTTGCTGAAGTCGAGCATGACCCCCTTGGGCTCGCCTGTGGTGCCGGAGGTGTAGATCAGGGTCAGCAGATCATCCATCCGGTACTGGGTTTCCCGCTCGCGCAGCTCTTGCTCGCTGGGCTGATGGTTGCCGGAGACCAGAAATGTCTGGAAGTGGCTCGCCTGCTCGCAGCCGCGCAGGTTGACGTTGCCATCGAGAGCGACGATCTGACGAATTTCGCCGTTTTGCAGCAGGGTCAGCGCCTGATCGAACTGGGGTTGTTCGCCAACGAACAGTACCTTGATGCCGGCATCTTTGACGATGTAGCGCAGCTGATCGAGCGTACTGGTGGGGTAGATAGGGACGCTGACACCGCGGGCGGCAAGGATGCCGAGATCGGCCTGGGTCCACTCCGGCATGTTGCGGGCATAGATGCCGACCATTTCGGTTGGCTGGTGGCCGGCCCGGATCAGCGCCTGTGCGCAGTAGTCCATGGCCTGGCCCAGAGTACGCCAGCCGATGGCGCGCCACTGGCCATCTTGCTGAACCCGCAGGGCAGCCTTGTTGCCAAGCTGGGCAATACGTTCACGCATCAGTCGAACCAGATGAAGCTTCGGCATCAGTTAAACATCCTTTAATTACAGTTGTACGCCCGCGAGGGCACTAAAAATCGGGCTAGAGTTTAAACTCCAACATTACGGCTTACAAGTGTTCGCTGTTTGTCTTGGATCACAAAGAGCGCAAATAGCTCTCCCTTTGTGCAGACTGGCCGATACTGCTAGGAGGCAGAGAGAGGGTTAACGATATGAATCTGTGGGTGAAAGGGGCGTTGGCCGCGGTCGGGCTGATGGTGGTGGGGGGCGCTGCGTTTTGGTTCTTTGCCGGAACGTCATCACAGGGGCCCGCCAATCCCTGGTATCAGGGGGCCGAGGGGTATCAGCAGGCGCAGCAACAGGCGCTGGCGTTGGGCTATCCGCTGCTCTATGTGCTGGAGACCCCCAAGTGCCGCCGCTGTGGCGATCTGGAGAAGAAATTCTGGCAGAGCAAGGAGATGGCTGGTCCGCTTGCCCGGCTGGTGAAGGTGCGGCTCAACCCGGGCAAGGGGGATGGCAGCGAGCAGATCCTGCGCCGCTTTCCCAAAGTCGCCACACCGCCCGGTATCTATATCCAGCAGCCGGGGCAGCCTCTCAGGCCCATCAAGATAGTGGTGGATATCGACCAGATCTGGATGCCGGGAAAAACCTGGCTGCGGGGCTTCTATATGCCGCTCTCCGGGGCCGGATTCGAGGCGGTGGTGCATACCACCCTGGCCTTGCAGGATCCCGCACTGGACAACGCCCCCCTCGATTGAGGGGGGACAAAAGGCTTGGGCGCGACGAACAGGCTGGATCAGCCGAAATCGAACAGTCGCGACATCAGCACCGCATCTTCCCTGTCGTTGCCGGTGCCGTAGTAGTCGGAGCGGCGGCAATATTCGGCAAAACCGGCACTCTCGTAGAGGTTGATGGCGGTCTGGTTACCGGCCCGAACCTCGAGAAACCAGGCCTCTGCCCCGGCTTGCTTGCTGCGAGCCAGATAGGCCTGCAACAGCGCCCGTCCCAACCCCTTGCCCTGAAACGCCGGATGCACGCAGATATTCATCAGCGAGCTGTCACCGGCCACCAGATCCGAGATATAGAAGCCCGCCGGGCGACCATCGACCAGCATCAAACCGTTGAGATAGCGAGGGCCGAAGCAGGAGAGCAGGTTGGCCTCACTCCACGGCTCCTTGTGAGCGGCTTGCTCGATGGGGTAGACAAGGTCGAAATCGCTCTCGAGCAGGGGACGAAACTCAGGCATGGGGGCTCCGGATGGCAAGATGTTGGGCACTGGGGTTGTCAGAGGTGGCATTTGTAAAATCAGGTAAAAAGAGCGGCATTGCAGTGGGTCTTGGCGGCATGATGCAGGATCACGCCGCGCTGGCCGCAAGGTGCTGGCGCAGCTGTTGCCACAGGGCGCGCTTTTGCGCGGCGCTGGGGGTGAGCGGGCAGATCAGCGCATCAGGCCGCGCGGGGTTGGCCTCCGTCAGCCAGAGCAGGGGGGAGGTATCCGCCGCTTGTAGGTCGGCAGGCGGCAGCTCGCTGAGCAGTGAGACCTCGTCGGGGGTCATGCCGAGCAACTGGCAGATATCCGCCAGCAGCGTGGTGGCAGGCAGCTGAGGCGCCAGCAACCAGAGTTTGCCGCTGGGCAGCGGAGCGCGGGTGGCCGGTGCCGTCTGGCCCGGCTGTGTGGCGTTTTGCTCAAGCTCGGGAGCGGGTGCTGCGCCCAGCAATGCCGGACGACGCAGTTGCCAGCTTTGAATGCCCATGCGGGCCAACATGCTCTGACGAACGGGATCTTGCATTTGAGGCGACTCACTCTTGATCTGCATTGGGGAAAATTGTGTTGCGCAGGGTACACTCGAACCGCTTTTGCTGCACCCTTTGCAACGCATCATCTGGCGCATGCGGGCATGGTACTCATCACGAAACTGGCCATGCATGGGCGCAGCACGCTGCCGATACGGTATCGCACTGCCTTTGCGTTTTTTCCTGCCAGAGGCGGGTATTGTGCGGCAAGAGATACCAGAATAAACATCATAACAAGACAAAACCCAAGGTCGAGCAAATGGATATCGCGCCTTGGGGCTAACATCATCCCAGCTTCGGAACACTCTCTATGTCGTCTTTAGCTCAAGCCCAGAACCCTGCGCGTCTTATTCCCATCCAGGAGCGCTTGCCCCGGCTGCTGGCCGCCCTCGGTGAGGGACTCTACGAACGACAGGATGCCCTGCGCCTCGGTCTGCTGGCTGCCCTCAGTGGCGAGAGTGTCTTCTTGCTGGGGCCGCCCGGTATCGCCAAGAGCCTGATTGCCCGTCGCCTCAAGCTGGCCTTTCACGACGCCCGCCACTTTGAATACCTGATGACCCGTTTCAGTACGCCGGAGGAGGTGTTTGGCCCCCTCTCCATTCAGGCGCTGAAAGAGGATGGCAAATATCTGCGCCTCACCACAGGTTATCTGCCAGAGGCCGAAGTGGTATT
Source organism: Aeromonas sp. R9-2 (assembly GCF_040908025.1). Classification (NCBI taxonomy): domain Bacteria; kingdom Pseudomonadati; phylum Pseudomonadota; class Gammaproteobacteria; order Aeromonadales; family Aeromonadaceae; genus Aeromonas; species Aeromonas sp. R9-2. The sequence continues at coordinate 54,311 of NZ_JBFOCX010000035.1, read as the reverse complement.
CCTCGATGAGATCTGGAAGGCGGGCCCTGCCATTCTCAACACCCTACTCACCGCCATCAACGAGCGGCAGTTTCGCAACGGCGACAGCCAGCACCCCATCCCGATGCGCTTGCTGGTGACTGCCTCCAACGAGCTGCCGGCGCCAGACAGCGGGCTGGAAGCGCTCTACGACCGGATGCTGGTGCGGATCTGGATGGATCGGGTACAGGAGAAAGCCAATTTTCAATCCATGCTGGCCAGCGATGGCCACGCTCACCAGAACCTGCCGGAATCCCTGCAGATCCGGGGGGATGAGTACGAGCAGTGGCAGAGCCAGATTGAACAGGTGCGCCTGCCGGATGCCTGTTTCGAGCTCATCTATCAGCTGCGCCAGCAGCTCGACAGCCAGCTGGCCCATCGCTGTTATGTGTCGGATCGCCGCTGGAAGAAGGCGGTACGGCTCATCAAGGCGAGTGCCTTCTTCAATGGCCGCGATGAGGTCGCACCGGTAGATCTGCTGCTGTTCAAGGATTGTCTCTGGCATGACGAGGAGTCCCGCACCGCCCTGCTGGAGATGATGACCGAATTCTCCCGCCTTTACGGCTATCAGCAACTGGCGATGACCCGTCAGCTGCTGGCGTTGCGGGATCAGTTCAAACAGCTCAAACAGAGCGTGGCCCAACGCCTTTGCACAAAGGCCCGCCAACGCAACCAGTGGTTTGGCCGGCGGGCCCGGGGTATCGAGATCCCGCTCGCCAATGCCAGACCCTTTGGCAAGCAGGTGCACTTCCATCTGCTCACCCCGGCGCCGCTGGATGGCGGCGATCCTGAACGGCTCACCCGCACCCTGGTGTTCGATCGCACCTTGCTCTCCCATTGGCATCCCACCGGTGAGGCGCTGGTGGGTTATGAGTTCGGCAACCCGAAAGAGGGGCATTACGAGCTGGTGCTGGACGATGAGCTGCGGCTGCAGGTGCTCGATATCCAGCGCCAGCAGATCCCGTTGGTGCTAATGGAGCGCAACGCCATCCCCGAGGTGGTGCTGGCGCCCTGGTTGCAGTCACTCGACGAGCAGCTGGTTCAGGTCGGCAAGGTGATGCAGATACTCAAGCAGCAGCGCAGCCTGTTCGAGCGTCACCAGCAACACCTCTTTATCGCCCAGCGCTGGCTGCAGCAGGTGGAAGACAGCTTCTTCGTGCTGAACCGGGATCTCGAACTGCTGCGTAGCGAGCTGACCCAGTGGCGCGAGCGGTTGCCAAGGCTGGACGAGTAAGGAGCGCTCATGCTTGAGATCGGCATGCTGGATCTGGGCCTTCTCATGGGAGAGGGTGAGCTGGCGGGAGAGGTGGTGGCGCTGCTGGCGGCCTCACCCAAGATTTCCGAATTTATCAAACGCTCCCCGCTACAGGGCAAGCTGCTGAAAAAGCGCCTGCAGAGTTGGGGCGAGCAGCTTGGTGAGGAGATCCGTCACAAGCCGGTGCCGGTGGCGTTGGAGCAGGAGTACTTGCTCTATCAGGCGCACCGGCAACTGCCGATGACCGAGCTGATTGGTCGCCTGCCCGGCCTACTGGAGTCGCTGGAGCAGTACAGCCCCTTCGCCGGTGAGGCCCGATCCTTGGTGCGTCAGCTGACGGCCCACCCCACCGAGGGGCTGCGCCAGCTCTTTATCGACAAGTGGCGCGCCAGTCTGGTGGGGAGCCTGCTGCAGTTACAGCAGCAGATCGCCGAAGCGGAGCGAGAGAAGCAACGTCAAGAGATTGAAGATCAGCTGCTGGCGAGCCGCACCCTGGCCGATGCCCTCGACCCCAACCAGATCTCAGCCGGTGGTCTTTGGGATCTGGCGCAGGGGCACTGGCACAAGCGCAGTCTGGTGCTGGTCAAGCAATACGCCCGCATGTTGCAGCGCGAACCCTTGCTGGCGGAGATTGCCGGTCTGCTCGGGCGCAGCGAGCGGGATCGGCGGGCGCAGGAGCAACCTGTGCCGCCGGTTCAGGTGCTGGAGCTGGAGCCCGCTCCCAGCGATGATGTGCCGGACGACTTGGTAGGCATTCATCAGGCCAGCGATCTGATGCGGCTACTGCCAAGCGAAGCTGTGATGCTGGGGCTGCCGGAGCTGGAGCTGGAGTTCTATCGCCGCTATCTGGAGCGGCGTCTGCTCAGCTACCAGTCGCGAGGTACCTTGCCGCGCCAGCGCATCATGTTACGCACTCCGGAGCAGGGGGGGCAGCAGTTGCAGCAGCGAGGCCCCTTTATCGTCTGTGTCGATACTTCGGGCTCCATGGGGGGATATCCCGAGGAGTGTGCCAAGGCACTCTTTCTGGCGTTGCTCAAGGTGGCGATGGATGAGAAGCGCGGCTGTTACCTGATGCTCTTCTCCACCGAGGTGGCGACCCTCGAGATCACCGCCGATACCGGGCTGGACAAGGCGGAACGCTTCCTCTCCATGAGTTTTCACGGCGGTACCGATCTGGTGCCTTGTCTGGAAAAAGCGCTGGCCAAGCTCGATGATCCCGCCTTTGCCAAGGCGGATGTGCTGGTCATCTCCGATTTTATCGCCCAGAGCCTGCCCCATCCCCTGCTCGATCAGATGAACCGCTATCGCCAGCGCCAGACCCGTTTTCACGCCGTCGCCATGTCCCGCCACGCCAAGCAGGCGCTGTTGCGGGTCTTTGACAACAGCTGGCTGCTCGATTGCGGCCTGCGTGGCCGGCTGCTGCGGCGCTTTCAGCACAATTAACTATTTTTTAGTTATGAATAGTGCTTGATGGTTGCTTTGGTAGTTTATTCTGGCGCCAATGCGGAAGGATGGAGGGGAAATGTGAAGTTTTATCCGTGTTGTGTACTGCTGTTGGCATTGAACATCATGGCTGAGCCGGTTTCACCTCTTCAGTTGGAGAGTGAGCTCAATACGCTGGAGCAGACTTACCTCTCTGATCGCGAATTGGGCTTGCGAGTTCAGCGATTGAAGCGGGATTTGTCCGCTTACACATCGGCACAGCAGACGCGGATAACTCGCTTGGCCTGCAGATTGCAATCGGCAAACGAGAAGGCGGAGTATCGTCAGGCTATGTTTTATGCCGACGAACAGCTTCAGCGTGCTACTGCACAAGGCGATCAATTTGCCCGCAGTGATTTTTTCATGTGCCGCGGCTGGTTTCACCAACTGCTCGGAGAAAACGATAAGGCTAGCCAGGATTATGATCTGGCACTGACGTTGGCTCGTGATATCGGTTCCCTCAAGCAACAGGCAAGTGCTCTCTCCTATCGAGGTTCCCTCTTTTCCTTTCAGGGCCACCCCGCCAAGGGACTCAGAGACCTTATGAACGCTTTGCATATCTATGATGCTCTTGATCTTCCGGGCTGGTATGGAAAAGTTCAGCTGGAAATCGCCGCGACCTACCGCCGTATGGGGCTAATGGGGCCTGCCAATCGCTTGCTGGATGAGCTGGAGATGAAATTACCTGCCAACAGCGATCCTGATATTTTTTACGAGTTTTATCGGCAGAAAGCGATGGTGGCCAATAGCATGGGGCAGTATCAAGAGGCCATCGACGAGCTGGATAACGCGGCGGCGCAACACAATGAATTAACTCCTGTCGAAAAAGGATTATTGCAGCTGGATAGGGCCGAAGCTTTGCTGGGATTGGACAACTATCAGGAGGCCATGGTTCAGCTTGAGCAAGCTGGCATAGTGTTTCAATCAGAGATTTATCCTTTGTTTAACAGTTATTGGCACTTGCTGATGGCGCAGGGAGAGAGCATGACAGGAAAGTATGGTCATGCGCTTGAGCATCTTGCTATGGCTGAACCGACCCTGGTGCGTGAAGATAACCAGCGCTTTCTTATCAAGTTGACATGGCTGCGCAGTCAGGCGTTTGAGGGGCTTGGAAAAACCGCTGATGCGTTGGCGCAATTGCATCGTTATGTAGAACTGAAGCGCGCCTTTGAGCAGGAAATGCAGGAGCAGAGCACCGAATGGGTTCGTAGTCAGTTTGAGCTGGCTCGTCAGGAGGGTGAAAACAAACAACTGCGGGTTGAGCAGCTATTGCAGCAACAGGAGCTGGCTCTGGCCAAAGAGCGCCGCTTCTGGCTGCTGGTGGTGATGGTGCTCTGCGGGGTACTGGCACTGCTGACGATGGGGTGGCTGCTTGATCGCAACCGTCGGATGCGTCGTCTGGCCTTTACCGATGAGCTGACCGGCATCAACAACCGCCGTCGGGTGCTGCGGCAGGGCAGCGATATGCTGGCGCTGGCTCGCAGGCAGGGCACGCCATTTTGTCTGCTGGTGTTCGATATCGATCACTTCAAGCGGATCAACGATACCCTGGGACATCATCAAGGAGACAGGGTGCTGCAATGGGTCTCTCGGGCGGCAGATCGTCAGCTGCGGCACCAGGATCAGTTGGGGCGTACCGGCGGAGAGGAGTTCTTGATCCTGCTGCCGGATACCAGCCTTGAAGAGGCGTGCCGGGTGGCTGAGCGGATCCGTCACACGGTCGCCAACCGGGCGCTGCCCGGCATGTCGTACCCGGTAACTATCAGTATCGGGTGTGCCTCTCTGCGAGACGATGATCAGGATCTGGCGGCCTTGATCCAGCGTGCCGACAATGCGCTGTATCGTGCGAAAGAGGCGGGGCGCAACCGGGTGGAAACAGACGAGTGACGGGCTGGGTATTGTCACTCACCAGGTGGTCATTTCTATTGGGGAGTACTCTGATACGGCGATGACGCTCGTCCCCTGCGCTCGTTTTTGCCTGCGATGACAGATTGGCAAGCGCGAGCGCAGAAGAGCGTCAGAAGGGCGTTATGCCCAGGCGCTGCCACCATTGAGATGAAGCACTTCACCATTCATGTTGTTGTTGCTCATCAGGAACAGCGCGGCCTGCGCATAATCCTCTCCCTCTCCCAAGCGTTTCAACGGCAGGCTTTGCGCCACGGCAGCCACTTTTTGTGGGTCATTGCCCAGTGCTTTAAGCAGCATGGGAGTGCGCATGGGGCCCGGGTTGATAACGTTGATCCGACGGGGGGTCAGCTCGGTAACCAGACTGTGAGCCAGCGTTTCAACCGCGCCAGCTGCAACGGCAGGGAGTGCTTTACCCAGTTGTGGGCGGCGCGTCACCATCCCGGACGTGAGCACGATGGAGCCGCGTTCGGACAGTTTGGGTGCTGCGGCGCGGATCGCATGAACACTTCCCCAGAAGCGGCTGTCCATGTTGATTTTCAAATCCTCGATGGCTGCGGTGAGAAAGCTGCCTGGTCGCATGACGGCGGCGGTGATGACGAGATGATCCAGTGATGTCAGCTGGTTGAAAAAGTGATTGACGGAGTCGACGTCGAGAATATCCAGTTGATGGCCACTGGCATTTGGGCCCAATTCAGCCAGTGCAGTGGCAAGCTGCTCACGGCTGGAACCGCCGATAATGACCTTGGCGCCTTGCTCGATCGCTTGTTGGGCGGTGGCCAGGCCAAGACCCGAGGTACCACCGATAATGACGATCTGTTGATTGTGCAGGGTGGAATGTTTCATGTAATGACCTCTCCATTATGTAGATACGATTTACATATTTGTAGCTGGATAGGGAAAGTCCAAGTATGAAAATTTATCAAGAGTGGTTGTTGCTGGCATGGGGTGGGGGCCAAGTCCACGTGGTCCGGATGCTGCCATCCGATTCGGAGTGTTTGATTTTCTGTTCAGTTGGAACCGGTGAAACGGCTGAGCGGCCAAATTATCATCTCTTGTCATGCTGGGTATTTTTCACTCGCGCGGGTATAATGTCGCGCAATTTTGCTTTGACTCAGGCGATAAGACCCATGTAACGCAACCCTCCCCCTCTCTCCACCAGGTTGGCAAGACGCCAGCTGGCGTGGCTTTCGTTGCGTATACATGTGCCGTGAGCGGCATTCCGGATTTATTCCCACGGTGGCTGATGCCACCGCTCAATAGAAGAACGTTGAATTATGTCAGCTGAATTTCTGAGTGAAGTCTCCAAGAGACGCACTTTTGCGATCATTTCGCACCCGGATGCGGGTAAAACCACCATCACCGAGAAAGTCCTGCTGTTCGGACAGGCCATTCAGCGCGCCGGTACCGTCAAGGGCCGTGGCTCGGGCCAGCACGCCAAATCCGACTGGATGGAGATGGAAAAACAGCGTGGTATCTCCATCACTACCTCGGTGATGCAGTTCCCCTATGCCGATTGTCTGGTCAACCTGCTCGACACCCCGGGTCACGAGGACTTCTCCGAAGATACCTACCGTACCCTGACCGCGGTCGACTGCTGCCTGATGGTCATCGATGCCGCCAAGGGTGTTGAAGACCGGACCCGCAAGCTGATGGAAGTCACCCGTCTGCGTGATACCCCCATCCTCACCTTCATGAACAAGCTGGACCGCGAAGTGCGCGATCCGATGGAAGTGATGGACGAGGTGGAGCGCGAGCTTAAGATCATGTGCGCCCCCATCACCTGGCCTATCGGCTGCGGTAAATCCTTCAAGGGTGTCTATCACCTCTACAAGGATGAGACCTATCTCTATCAGAGCGGTCAGGGCCACACCATCCAGGAGAAGCGGGTGGTCAAGGGGCTGAACAACCCGGATCTGGATGCCGCCGTCGGCGAAGATCTGGCTCAGCAACTGCGTGACGAGCTGGAGCTGGTGCAGGGCGCCTCTCCCGAGTTCGATCACGATGCCTTTATCGCTGGCGAGATGACCCCGGTCTTCTTCGGTACTGCACTGGGTAACTTCGGTGTTGACCACATGCTGGATGGCCTGACTGACTGGGCGCCGTCTCCCATGCCGCGCAAGGCCGAGAGCCGCGAAGTGGTAGCGACCGAGGAGAAGTTCTCCGGTTTCGTGTTCAAGATCCAGGCAAACATGGATCCGAAGCACCGCGACCGTATCGCCTTTATGCGTATCGTGTCAGGTACTTACAGCAAGGGCATGAAGATGCGCCATGTGCGTATCGGCAAGGATGTGAACATCTCCGATGCCGTGACCTTTATGGCCGGTGACCGTGAGCAGGCGGAAGACGCCTTCGCCGGTGACATCATCGGTCTGCACAACCACGGTACCATCCAGATCGGCGACACCTTCACCCAGGGTGAAGATCTCAAGTTCACCGGTATCCCGAACTTTGCGCCGGAACTGTTCCGCCGCATCCGCCTGCGCGACCCGCTCAAACAGAAGCAGCTGCTCAAGGGGCTGGTCCAGCTCTCCGAAGAGGGCGCGGTACAGGTGTTCCGTCCGCTGATCAGCAACGATCTCATCGTCGGTGCAGTCGGTGTGCTGCAGTTTGACGTGGTGGTTTCTCGTCTGAAGAGCGAGTACAACGTCGAGGCCATCTACGAGGCGGTCAACGTCTCCACCGCCCGCTGGGTGGAAGGGACTGACGTCAAGAAGTTCGAAGAGTTCAAGCGCAAGAACGAGGTCAACCTGGCTCTCGATGGCGGTGACAACCTCACCTACATCGCGCCGACCATGGTCAACCTGCGCCTGGCCCAGGAGCGTCACCCGGACGTGGAGTTCCGCCAGACTCGCGAGCACTGATAAGTGCTTGCCTGCTCGGCAGACAAGATAAAAGAGACCCCGCTTCGGCGGGGTCTCTTGTTTTGTGCCGTTTTGCCTGTTTTAAGGAGGAATGCAGGGGGTAATGGTTCAGCATATACCAGTCGCAAGCAGCCCTCACCCTAGCCCTCTCCCAGAGGGAGAGGGAACCATCAGAGGTTTGCCTGAAAGGTCGCGGAAGTGTTTTTGCCCCCTTATCCCCTTGCGGGAGAAGGGTTGGGGATGAGGGGGGGCTACACCAGTGTCAGCACCATGCAGATCTCGCAATCCCCGTGGCCGGTGCAGCCAAGGGGGCTGGACAGGTGTTCAAAGCCCAGTGATTCATAGAGGTTGGTGGCTTCGCGCAAGACCTCGGTCGTTTCCAGATAGCAGCGCTGATAACCAAGCGCGCGCGCCTCGTCCAGTGCCTGCAATACCAGCCGCTTGCCAAGGCCCAGTCCGCGCAGTGCTGGCATAAAGTACATCTTCTGCAGCTCGCAGACTCCCTCTTCTCCTGCCAATGGCGCGATACCACCACCGCCGAGGATGGAACTGTCCGGTCCTTCGATGACCCAGTAGCGACTCTTCTTCCCCTGATAGCTCTGGGAGAGGGTGTCGAGATTGGGATCCGAGACCCCATACCCCTTGTCAGCGGTGAGGCCATATTCGGCTGATACGGCGCGGATCACCAAGGCGATCTGGGCATTGTCCGCCGCCGTGATGGGGCGGATCCGGTAACCACGCTGGCGACGGGCGCGGGAGAGGGCGCTGCGATAGAGCCGCAGCCCTTGCCACAGCTGCTCCCGTTCGGGCAGGCTCAACTGTGCCAGCATCTCCTCCATCGCCCCGTCCATCTCACGGTGCAACTCCAGCAGCATCCCCTGACCGTTGACGGTGAGGCGGGCCTCCTTGCTGCGGCCATCAGAGGGGTGCGGGTGCCAGCTGATAAGCTCCCGCTCGGCCAAGCGCGCCAGCGGACGGCTGGCGTTGGATTTGTCGATGTGCAGCTTTTCTGCCAGCTGCTGATTGGTGGCCGGGGCGTTTTCCAGCTCGATTAGCAGGTGAGCCTCGATGGGGGTGAGGGCCAGATTGCCGCATTGCTGGGAGAGCATGCCGAGTTCGCGAACCAGATCGCGCGACAGGGCGCGCAGGGGACGGGGATCCATATCGTGGTTTCCTTTTTAGTTGTGCATGACAACTAAAATAGCGTAAAAGTTGTAATTCGCAACCTTTTGCTGTGATGACTTGCAGAATATGAGGTGAGCGGCAGCCCCGTTGATTGGGCTGCCGCAGGTGGGGCGGTCGTCAGGCGGCGGCTCTGATAGCCAGCTCCGGGCGGCGGGAGAAGCAGCGGGCGAGCAGCAACATGGTGGCGACGCCTATGGTGCCCAGCACCAGCCAGGGGAGGGCCGGTTGTCCCTGTTGCAGCGAGAAGTCATAGAGGGAGCCGCCGCCCACATAGCCGGTCATGCCCCCCAGCGCCAGTCCGAGGCGGCTGAAGCCCATGTAGCTGCCGCGGGCTGTGGGGTTGGCCAGCCGGGTCATCAGGGTCTCCCGGGCCGGTTCACAGATGATGATCCCCAGATAGAAGCAGGCCAGCAGTACGAAGATGCCGGAGAGAGTGCTGACGAAGGCGACCAGCCCGATCCCCACCGTCATCAGCAGGATACCTGCCATCAGTCGGCTCTCCAGCCGATAGCGCCGTTCGCTGAAACGGGCGATAGGGTAGAGCAGCGCCAGTGACAGCGCCGTTTCCAGGCTGTACATCCAGCCCACCGCCGTGGTGGTGCCGGAGAGCTGCTTGACCAGAATGGGGAAAATCAGCATCACCTGTACCCACAGCATGTAATAGCCGCTTAAGATCAGCACCAGTCGGCAGAAGGCGCGATCTGCCAGTACTTGTCCCAACCCTTCCCGCATCGGAGTCGGTTTGACTGAGAGGCGGTAGGCGGGCAGCAGGGTCCAGTTGCACAGGGCCGCCAGCGTGAAGAGTCCGGCGCCCAGCAGGCAGACGTAGGTGAAGTCAAAACGCAGCAGCCAGCTGCCGAGCAGCGCACCGGTGACGGCTCCCGCGCTCTCCAGCATCATCAGCAGGGAGATAAAGCGGCCCCGTTCATGGGGACGGGTAAATTTGATCACCAGTGCGGCCCGTGGCGGGTCGAACAGGCAACCGCCCAGTCCGGAGAGGAAGCAGGAGAAGATCAGCATGGCGCCGCTGTCGGCCCAGGCCAGGGTGGCGAAGCCCACCGCCCGCAGCAGCATGCCGGTGACGATGAGCGGGCGGGCGCCGAAGCGGTCGGCCAGCGAGCCGCCGAAGATCCCCAGCCCCTGCTGGGTCAGCTGGCGCAGGCCGAGGGCCAGCCCCACCAGACCGGCCGCCCAGCCGAGCTGGTCGACGAAGCGCAGGCTGATCATCGGCATCACCACAAAGAAACCCAGGATCACCAGTGTGGTATCCAGCGCCAGAAACCAGCGCCCCCAAAACCTCGCCTTATCGACCATAACGCCCTCTCATTCACAGATACCTTCATTCTGGAGAGGGTTTAGATATAGTGGTAGACGACAACTACCTATATTTCATATCAGGATTATTTATGTCTATGGATCTGGACGATCTGCAACTGCTGCTGGATGTGGCCGAGCTGGGCAGCTTCAGTCAGGCGGCGGCTATTCGTGGCTGGTCACAGCCGCTGGTGAGCCAGCGGATTGCCCAGCTGGAGGAGAGCCTCGGGGCGCCGCTGTTTCAGCGTCATCGACGCGGGGTGACGCCGACCCGTGCCTGCGAGGAGTTTCTCCCTGCCGCCCGTTCGGCGCTGGCCACTCTGAGCGAAGGGCGACTGGCACTGCAGGGGGCGCCTGCGCTGCCTTGTATCCGTCTCTCCAGTCTGCCATCCCTCACTTCGGTGGTGTTTGGCTCGTTATTGATGGAGCTGGTGGATGAGCCGTTTGAGATCCGCTGCACCACGGATCACTCCGGCGAGATCATGCAGTCGCTGCTGACCGGCGAGGCCGATATTGGCTTTGTACTCAAGCGTCCGCCGGTTGCGGGCCTGCAGATGGAGCTGCTCTGCTGCTCCCCCATCATCGCTATCGCCTCGCCATTGCATCCGCTGGCCGGTTGTCACGGCCTCACCCTGGAGGATATTGCCGACCAGCGGCTGGCGCCCCAGGTATGGGGGCCGGGGTGTGACGTTTTTATCCAGCAGTTGCGGCGGCTGCGGCGGGCCGCCAGCCCCCTGCATGCGGTGCAGCCCGCCAGTGCGGCGCGGGATCTGGCGCTGGAACACGGGTTTATCACCCTGATGCCGGAGCTGGCCATCAAGCGGGATCTGGAGGTGGGGCGGTTGGTCAGGCTCGATGTGGTCAATTTGCCGCAGGAGCATTGGGATGTGATGATGGCGTGGCGAGGTGGCAAGCGGCCCAACCCGGCCCGGGAAACCGTGTTGGCCACCGCCCGCACGCTGGCGAAACGGTGGCGCAATGAGTAGAGCGATGCGGGACAAGGCCCGCATCGGGTGGATCAGTAGCTGGCCTTGAGGGTCACGCCGCTGAACGCTGTAAACCCTGACAGTTGCACATGCCAGGTGCCTGCCTTGGGATTGGTGAACGAGCAGCTTTCGTTATTCCCCCCCTTGTAGGGGCGGCAGTCATAACTGCTGCTTGTGGGGGCGCTGCCAAAGCGGACGTAGAGGTCGGCATCTCCGGTGCCGCCGCTGCTGCTGATCTGCAGCGACCTGGTGCCCGCCGGTACGTTCAGGGTGTAGTTGAGCTTGCCACCCTTGCTGGCGGCGAGGTTGCTCACCGGCACGCCGTTTTGCAGTACGTTGTCGCTCGGTGGCGGCGTGGTGCCGCAACTGGCATCGACCCCGACGGTCTGGAAGGCCCGTGCCACATCCGCCTGACTGTAACCCAGATCGGTAGTCGCCCGGCTGACGCCGCAGGCCCCTTGCTGGTAGTTGGTGTTGGCGCCCCAGTAGAGGCGGTTGGCCAGCAAGAACACTTCAAATGCCTTGCGGGTGTTCCAGCCACTGCTGGTGGCGAGCAGGTAGAAGGCGCGGTTGTAGACCCCGGAGCTGTGGTGTACATCCATCCCCTCCTGATAATCCGCGGCATGGCCGATGGATCTGCCATCCCGGGTCGGATCCTCGAAGTAACGCAGGGAGCCGTTGCCCTTGAATATCTGCGCCCCGACCAGCCAGTCGTTGCTCCCCTTCATGTAGAACTCGGCCGCTTCACCCGCCATATCGGAGAAGGCCTCGTTGAGGCCGCCGGATTGTCCTGAATAGATCAGCCCGGAGTTCTGTTCGGTAAAGCCGTGGCTTACCTCATGGGCTGCCACATCGAGGCTCACCAGCGGGTGGAAGGTGGTGGCGCCATCACCAAAGGTCATCTGGCTGCCATCCCAGAAGGCGTTCTCGTAATTCTTGCTGTAGTGAACCCGCATCTTCAGTTTGAAGGTGAGGGGCGCCGTGTTGTACCAGTTGCGGTACATGTCGAACACTACGTTGCCGAAGTAGTGGGCGTCGTTGAGGGGCGAGTAGGCGCCGTTGATCTCCTTGACCCGGTTCTCCGGGCAGGTGAACTGGTGGATGGCACCGCCTGAGGTGGCGTGGTTGAGGTTGATGGTATCGACGTTGGGGCTGGTCATCCGGCATTTGTCATCGACGATGAGCGGGCCAAAGTCGGTGCCGTAGACGTATTTGCCGGTCTTGATGTTGCCCCCCGGGCCGCTGGCATCCTTGTGGTTGATCCCCTCCCAGCGTTTGAGCTCCTCACCGCTCTGGGCATCAAGAATGACGAAGGGGCGGCTTGGCTTGTCACCTTCGGCGATGAAGGAGACCTGATAAACCAGCCGGGCCAGCCCGTTCTCATCCTGCATCACATAGAGTTTGACCTGCTCGTTACTCCCCTTGCTGCCCGCCTTGGCCTTGCTAGTTGCATCCTGTGGCGAGAGGGTGGCGGCCGGGCTTGCCACATCCTGATCGATCTGGCGCAGCATGCGCCCGCTGGCCTGTTGCAGCTGGCCGTTCAGGCTCTTGTCAGCCACGATGACCTGACCCATTACCGGGATGCCGTTCCAGACCTGCTCGTAGCGGATCCGCTGCTGGCCGTTGGGCAGCTTGACCACCCGCACCTGACGAAACTCGCCATCTTCCAGCTGCAAGGTACCACTCGCGGCACTGAGGCCTGTCATGGCCCGGATGCCGTTTGCCGTTACGTTGATCTCTACCTCTTGCGCCGCCAGTGCGGCGCTTCCCCAGCAGGCCAGCGCAACGGCCAGATAAATTTTATTCATCTCTTCTTTCCTTAAATCGATGAGGTTGATAAACCGACCGAAGGTCGGGCGTTTTGAAGCTAGTGCCGGTGGGGGAAAGTGCCCCCTGTCAAAAGTGACAGCGCAGCACAAAGGGGTAGCAGGATCTGCCAAAGTGCCGTTTGTGGGCATTCTTCGGCGCCATGTGGAGAGCATTATCCGGTTTCAGACACCCACCCTCCTCTTTTGAGGGAGGAGAGATCGTGCGCTGTCACCCTCTGCGAAGCCTGCCGGAGGAGGGCCGTAAAAGTGGCTGGCGCGGCCAGTGGCGATTGGCTACATTGGGTGCTTGTTCGCTATTTGATCACTGATTTGAAAGGAGAATCCCATGTTTTCATGGCAGTTGGACGACGAGCTTGCGCTGCTCTTCTTGCAGCCAGATATGGCGAGCGAACTGTTTGCCCTCTGCAATGACAACCGGGAGTACCTCTCCCAGTGGCTACCCTGGCCGCCACTGATCCAGCGCCCCGTCGACAGCGCCCTCTTCATTTGCAGTGCCATCGAGAAGTTCGCCCGCGGCGAGGGGCTCACCACCGCCATCGAATATCAGGGGGAGGTGGTGGGGGTCATAGGTTACAACAGCATCGATCACGACCTTGGCAAGGTGGTCATTGGTTACTGGCTGGCGGAGCGCTGGCAGGGTAACGGCATCATCACCCGGGCCTGTCAGGCCCTGATCCACCACGCCTTCGAAGAGATGGGGATGGAGAAGGTGGAGATCAGCGCCGCCACCGATAACGAGCCCAGCAGAGCCGTCTGTGAACGGCTTGGGATGCAGCTGGAGGGGGTGACCCGGCGCGCAGAGCGGCTGGGCAACCGGATTGTGGACCATGCCCACTACAGCTTGCTGCGCGATGAGTGGTTAAGGCAGAGGGAGTCCTGATGGCGCTGCCACATATCAAGACGGCTCGTACCCACCTGACCATACTGTCGCCGGATCGAGCCCCCATGATGCTCGATTTCTACCGGCGCAACCGTGCCCATCTCACCCCCTGGGAGCCGCTTCGGGACGAGCACTTTTACACCCTCTCTTACTGGCATGCCCGGCTGCAGGACAGCTACAGCCAGTTCTTCAACGGCACCGGCGTCAATCTGGTGGCCCTCGATCCGGCTGGCGAGCGGGTGATCGCCACCTGCAACTTCAGCAACATCCTGATGGGGGTCTTCAAGGCGTGTCATCTGGGCTATGCCATCGACCAGCAGCATCAGGGGCAGGGGGTGATGAGAGAGGTGCTGTCAGCCGCAATCGACTACCTGTTTCGGGAGCACGATCTGCATCGCATCATGGCTTGCTATATGCCAGCCAATCAGCGCAGTGGCGCCTTGCTGGAGCGGCTCGGCTTCGAGCGGGAGGGATTCGCGCGGGCGTATCTGATGATCAATGGCCGCTGGGAGGATCACATCCTCACCTCGCTGATTAATCCGGCCCCCTGAGCGACAGATAAAAAAACGGGTCCGAAGTTGCCTTCGGACCCGTCTTCAAATGAGGTGCAGGCTTAGTTGGCCTTGGCATCGCTCACTGCAGCTTCAACCTTGGTAGCGGCTTCGGTAGCAGCTTTTTCTACGGTTGCAGTCGCTTCGGAGGTGGCCTTCTCTACGGTAGAGGTGGCTTCGCTAGCGGCTTTTTCTACAGTGGCAGCAACTTCGGCGGCCGGAGCAGCAGCAGGAGCTGCAGCTTTTTCTTCTTTCTGACCGCAAGCAGTCAACATCAGACCCAGGATACCGGCTACCAGTACTTTGTTCATGTGCATTCCCTCAAATAAATATGGAGAGATGGTCTGTGCAACCATCACAGCGCCCACCGTTGCCCGGTATTGAAACAAGAAGCCGGGAGGCAGCAGGCGGGCGCAATATAGCCCCATTAGTTACCGATGAAAACGGATATCACAATGACATTTTTTCGTGCCGTGGATAAAAAGCTCCACTGCAACGACTGATATCAATACAAGATGCCGTTAAATGGCACTAATTGCACAATAAAACACCTCTTTGATGCCATCTTGTGGCAGTTTGACAAGGTCAAGGTTGGTCAATAGCGGCCGATGACCCGCACCTTAGTCAGACAGCTTCTGACAGGGCAGCCGTTTTCCCTCAAGGTGGCTCTGACGGGCCAGATCCAGCAACGCCATCACCGCCAGCGCTTCACTTGCGGGCACCGGGTTGCTCCCTTCGCCCTTGATGGCGGCGCAGACACCGCGATAGTAGGCGCCATAATCCCCCGCCTCACCCACCACGCTCTGCTGCTGCAACTGACCATCGACAATGCGGCTGAGCTGACCGGGTTCACTATCCATGCCCCAATCCGCCGCCGGGGGCCGCTTGCCCAGCTTGAGCTGATCTTCCTGCACATCCATACCGAATTTCACGAACGAACCCTGGCTGCCGTGAATGACAAAGCGCGGCATGGTGGCTGAAACCAGACAGCTGCCATGCAGAATAACCCGCAGAGCACCGTAACCCAGCACCACATGGAAGTAGTCGTCCGCCAGTGCGCCGGGGCGCTGCTCGGCCAGATCGGCCTGTAGCCAGTCCGGCTGGCCGAACAGCAGCAGCGCCTGATCCAGTACATGGGGGCCGAGATCGAACCAGAGGCCGGAACCCGGGCCACCCGCTTCGCGCCAGCGCTGGCGCACTTCGGGGCGATAGCGATCGAAGTGCGATTCGAACTGGGCGATCTGTCCCAGCGTCCCCTCGCCAATCAAACGGCGCACGGTGAGAAAATCCCCGTCCCAACGGCGGTTGTGGAAGATGCTGAGCAGTCGCTGCTGCTTTTCGGCCAGCTCGACCAGCGCTTGCGCCTCGGCCAGATCCAAGGCAAAGGGCTTGTCGATCACCACATGTTTGCCTGCCAGCAGCGCCTGGCGGGCGAGGGGGGCGTGGGTGTCGTTGGGGGTGGCGATCACCACCAGATCGACGGTCTCATCGCTTAGCACCTCCTCCAGTGAACCGACTCGGCAGCCGGGCAGATCGGCCTGCACCTTGGCGGCATCGCGGCTTACCACCCAACTCAGGGACAAGCCCGGCGTGGTGGAGAGGAAGGGGGCGTGGAAGGTCTTGCCTGCAAAGCCATAGCCCACCAGGGCTGCGTTGAGAGTGTGGCTCATCGGGAGTTCTCCGCTGACATCGAGTGAGTGGGGTTGCCATCGCGGGCTCTCTGCCGGATGGCCATGTGCTGTAAAGGCGATACAAACGAGAAGGGGGCCGATGGCCCCCTGAGTGTGCCCATCAGAGCACAGGATTTATTGCAAACACAAGCGGCGACCGCGTCGGGTCATCAGCATCACCAAGGGCGGCAGCAGCAGCCACATATGCAGCGCCAGCTGGCTCAGCGGGTCGTGCATCAGGGCGCCGGTCAGACCAACCAGGGCGCCGGAGCCGCTCATCTGGAACAGGCCGAGCAGAGCCGCGGCGGTACCGGCGCAGTGGCCGAACGGTGCCAGCGCCATCCCGGCAGCCGAGCCCAGAATCATGGCAAAGCCGATGCTGGAGAGGAATACCGGCCCCATCATCGCCAGCGGATGTTCGATGTGCATGGCCAAAGTCAGGATGATGGCCGAGAGCATCAACACCAGCAGACCGATGCGCAGGGTGCGTCTTGGCCCCACCTTGGCGATAAAGCGCGGCGCCATGAAGCAGGCCAGAATGTTGAGGGCGGCGTTGGCGGTAAACCAGTAGCTAAAGCCGCTCATATCCAGCCCCAGTTTCACCATCAGCTGCACCGGTGCGGCGGTGACATAAGCGAGGATCACCGCCATCGCCAGCATGCACAGCGCCGCGTTGAACAGGAAGCTGGGGGAGCGCAGCACCGGGCTGTAGCGCGACCAGCTGATGAGGGCCCCTTCGCTGCGAGTCTCTTCCGGACGGGTCTCCGGCATCCGCCACATCAGCCAGCTGCCGACGATGAGCGCATAACCGGCCATAAACCAGAAGTTGGCAGACCAGCCTGCCTTGGCGGTGAGCCAGCCACCGAGCAGGGGGGCCAGCGCAGGAATAAAGCAGATGGCGCCATTGAGATAGGAGATCATCTGGCCGCTCTTTTTCGGGCCGTAGCTGTCACGTACCACCGAGAAGGCGGCGACCGAGGTGGCGCAGGCGCCGAAGCCTTGCAGCACCCGGGCCAGCATCAATTCGCCGAGGCTGGCGGCAAAACCGGCCCCCAGCGCGCTCAGGCCATAGAGCAGCACGCCGCCCAGCGCGATGGGCTTGCGACCGTAGCGATCGGCCAGCGGGCCAACAAGCAGTTGCCCCAGCCCCATGCTGAACAGGAACCAGGTGATGGTGCCCTGCATCAGGGTTACTTCGGCACCCAGCTGCTCGGCCATCTGCGGAATGGCGGGCAGGTAGATGTCGATAGCCAGCGGACTGAACAGCACCAGTAGTACGAGTAAAAGTATCAATGGCATCTGTCACCTCTTTAGTCAGCCAGGTTAATGAATTGGGGCGCGAGTCTACTGACTCACAGTAATGAATAGAAATGGTATTTAATCACTTTGGTTATTCCATTATGGAAACATGTATTAAAAAGCTGGTTATTCGATGGCGGCAAATCCCCCGTAACCCCATCACAGCGGGTGTAATTGACGCTTTTACTAAACGCTTGCGCCGCATAGAATGCGCAGATTATTTTTGCGGAGGTGCTCGATGAACAAGCTTGTCCTGGCAACAGGTAACCAGAAAAAGGTGAAGGAATTGGCCGCCATGCTGGCCGATATGAAGATCCAGGTGATCCCACAGAGCGAGTTTGCGGTCTCCGATGCCGATGAGACCGGCACCACCTTCGTCGAGAATGCCATCATCAAGGCCCGCCACGCCGCCCGCATTACCGGTCTGCCCGCCGTGGCCGATGACTCCGGACTGGAAGTCGATCTGCTGCAAGGGCGCCCCGGCGTTTACTCCGCCCGCTTTGCCGGTGTGGGTGCCGGCGACAAGGCCAACATCGAGAAGCTGCTCGGCGAGCTGCAAGGTGCCCCCGAGTACCTGAAGAGCGCCCGCTTCTGGTGTGTGCTGGTCTATATGCGCCACGCCGATGATCCCACTCCCATCATCTGTCAGGCGAGCTGGGAAGGGATGATCATCGACGAGCCGCGCGGTCAGCACGGTTTTGGCTATGACCCGGTCTTCTTCGTGCCGGATCACGACTGCACCGCCGCCCAGATGCCCGCCGAGCTGAAAAACCAGCTGAGCCATCGCGGTCAGGCGCTAGCCAAGTTAAAAGCGGCGCTGGCTGCGGCGCACTGAGCCAATTCGCCACCTTGTTGGTTACACACGGTCAATTACACATAGTCATCTACAATGGGGGCCTTGAGCCCCCGTTTTATTGGAAGCCCCATGCTGCAACTGCCGCCGCTCTCTCTCTATATTCATGTGCCCTGGTGCGTCCAGAAGTGCCCTTACTGTGACTTCAACTCCCATGCCCAGAAGGGGGAGTTGCCTCACCTCGAATATGTCGCCGCTCTGCTGGAGGATCTGGATCAGGATCTGAAGTGGGCGCAGGGACGGCCGCTCTCCTCGATCTTTATCGGCGGTGGCACTCCCAGCCTGTTGACGGTGGAGGCGATGCAAACCCTGCTGGACGGGGTGCGGGCCCGTATTCCGCTCTCCGCCGATTGCGAGATCACCATGGAGGCCAACCCGGGCACGGTGGAAGCGGACAAGTTCGCCGGTTTCCAGCGTGCCGGCATCAACCGTATCTCCATCGGGGTGCAGAGCTTCCAGCAGGAGAAGCTGACCCGCCTCGGCCGCATTCACGGCCCGGAAGAGGCGCGCAAAGCCGCTGCACTGGCCCACGCCATCAAGTTGCCCACCTTCAATCTGGATCTGATGCACGGTCTGCCGGATCAGAGTCTGGATGACGCCCTCTATGATCTGCAGCAGGCTATCGACTGCGCCCCGCCGCACCTCTCCTGGTATCAGCTCACCATAGAGCCGAACACGGCGTTTGCCTCCAAGCCGCCCAAACTGCCGGAAGATGACACCCTGTGGGATATCTACGAGCAGGGCCACGCCATGCTCACCGCCAGCGGTTATCGCCAGTACGAGATCTCGGCTTACGCCAAAGAGGGCTATCAGTGCCGTCACAACCTCAACTACTGGCGCTTTGGCGACTATCTGGGTATCGGCTGTGGCGCCCACGGCAAAGTGACTAATCTCGCGGATCAGCAGATCCTGCGTACCGCCAAGGTTAAGCATCCGAAAGGGTATCTGGACAAGAGCCGCCCCTATCTGGACGAGCAGTGGCAGGTGACGGCAGACGATCTGCCGCTCGAATACTTTATGAACCGCTTCCGCCTGTTTGAACCGGCTCCCAAGGCGGAGTTCGAGGCCTATACCGGCCTGCCGCTGGAGCGGGTCGAGACGGTGCTCGCCATCGCCCGGAGCAAGGAGCTTATCGAGGATCTGGGGGATAGCTGGCAGCTCACTTCTCTCGGCCATCGCTATCTCAACGTGTTGCTCGAACTGTTTATGGATGAGTGAAAACTGGCTCACAATCTGGCTGCGAAGCCGTGATCAAGGTTCATGCGCTGCTCGGAAGCCTCACGTATATCTATACGCTCAGGTTCCTGCGCTGCTCTTCACCTCGCTGACAGCTTCTCGCGACAGGTCGTGAGCCAGTTTTGGCGAACCGTGTTTCGAGATAACAATCAGGGCGCCAATGGCGCCCTGATTGTTTATGGTCGGTAGAAACCCGCTCAGCAGCAGACGCGGATCATCTGCTGTTGGCCGGGCTCCCACCGCTTGCCAAATTTGGCCTTGCGCTGGTAACTCCCCTTGCCCTTCTTGTTGCGCTCGACCCGGCTGCGAAACAGGGGATCGGAGAGCAGGGCATGCAGATGGTTATCCTTTATTTCGCCGCGCTGATGGGCATAGTGGCCCCCTTGCGCATTTTCCTCACGGGGGAGGGCGGGTTGGTCGACCCGAATTTTGGCCATGATGGCTCCTCTTCTTTTCTCTTGGTGTGTTGATTCTTGTGTCTGGATGGCGGTTTTCGCTGCGGGCGCCTGTTCAGGCTAGCGCCCGGCAACCGGATGCACTGGCTCCGGTTAAAAACGCGGCGATTTTGTCACCAAATCGCCGCCGGAGCAATGCGTCGGCGGCGCCGAGTCAGTCACACTGAGCCAGGCACGCTCAGTCAGGCATACCATATCAGCCGTGAACCTGGTCATGCTGGTCGTGGCTGTGATGCTCGTGATGGGCCGGGGCACCAGATTCCAGCGTTTCGAGGATGGCGCAGTGCTCCGCCGAGCGCGGCCCGCCGCAGCAGATATTGGAGAGCTCTCGCAGGTTGTCGCGAAAGCGGGTCAGTTCGATGATCTTCTGCTCCACCTGGGCCAGCTTGGTGTCGGCCACCGCTTTCACCTCCTGACAGGTGACTTTGGCCTTGTTGGTATCGAGGTCGAGCAGCTCGCCGATATCGGCCAGCGAGAATCCCACCGACTTGGCGCGGATAATAAACTCCAGCCGCCGCTTGTCCTGCTCGCTGTAGAGGCGGTAGCCGGATTCGTTGCGGATCCCCGGTGAGATAAGCCCGTTCTTCTCGTAAAAACGCAGGGTATCTGCCTTGACCCCGCACGCCTTGGCCAGTTCACCGATCCGATACATGCCCTTTTCTCCCCTTGAATGTATGCCGCAACAAAAACCGGAATCCACTATCACCCCTTTGCCCATGGATTGCCAGCCAAGGGCATAAAAGGGGCAGATAAACATCTCCTAGCGACCCTTTTTCCCATAAAACACTGAAAGTGCAAACGTTTCGAGAAAATCAAGTGGAAAACGTTTAACGCCGCGCCAAATAAGGCTTTGCTGTTTCAAAAAATCCACCACAGGTCACATTTTTTGTGTAGAATACGCGCCCATAACAGAGCGCCGCACCAAGCGGGCATTTCCTAAAACGCTTTTGCCGGATGTCGGGGCGAGAGTGGTTTGCGAAATCCCCCACTTCCATTTATTTGGGGACTCTCTGTGTTGAGCCTCGCCTCCCATGGAACGGTCCCCGTTATGTTGAGGACGATAGTGTGATGGAACAAGCTCGACCCATTCGCCGTGCACTGCTGAGTGTGTCTGACAAAACTGGCATTCTGGAATTTGCCAAGGCACTCAACGAGCGTGGTGTTGCCCTGCTCTCCACGGGCGGTACCGCCAAGCTGCTTGGCGAGGCGGGTCTGCCGGTGACCGAGGTCTCCGACTACACGGGTTTCCCTGAAATGATGGATGGCCGGGTCAAGACCCTGCATCCCAAGGTTCATGGCGGCATCCTCGGCCGTCGGGATCAGGATGACGCCATCATGGCCCAGCACGCTATCTCCCCCATCGACATGGTTGTCGTCAACCTCTACCCGTTTGCTGCCACCGTGGCCAAAGCGGGCTGCACCCTGGCGGATGCGGTCGAGAACATCGACATCGGCGGCCCGACCATGGTGCGTTCTGCCGCCAAAAACCACAAAGATGTCGCTATCGTCGTCAAAGCTGCTGACTATGATCGGGTTATTCGCGAGATGGATGCCAACGGCAACAGCCTGAAACTGGCGACCCGTTTCGATCTTGCCATCGCAGCCTTCGAGCACACCGCCGCCTACGACGGCATGATCGCCAACTACTTTGGCACTATGGTGCCTTCCTACGGTGACAACAAGGAGGGTGACGAGGAGTCCCGTTTCCCGCGCACCTTCAACAGCCAGTTCATCAAGAAGCAGGACATGCGTTACGGCGAAAACAGCCATCAGGCTGCCGCCTTCTACGCCGAAGAGCATGCTGCTCCGGGTTCCGTCTCCAGCGCTATCCAGCTGCAGGGCAAGGCGCTCTCCTACAACAACATCGCTGATACCGATGCTGCGCTGGAGTGTGTTAAGGAGTTCGACGAGCCGGCCTGCGTCATCGTCAAACATGCCAACCCCTGCGGCGTGGCCATTGGTGATAACCTGCTGAGTGCCTACGATCGCGCTTACCAGACCGACCCCACCTCCGCCTTTGGCGGCATCATCGCCTTCAACCGCGAGCTGGATGGCGCCACTGCCAAGGCCATCGTCGAGCGTCAGTTTGTTGAGGTGATCATTGCCCCAACCGTCAGCCAGGAGGCCCGCGATGCGGTCGCTGCCAAGCAGAACGTGCGTCTGCTCGAATGCGGTCAGTGGACTGCTCCGGCGCAAGGGGTTGACCTCAAACGCGTCAACGGCGGCCTGCTGGTACAGGAGCGGGATCTCGGCATGGTGACGCTGGGTGACCTGACCGTGGTCAGCAAGCGCCAGCCGACCGAGGCCGAGCTGCAGGATCTGCTGTTCTGCTGGAAAGTGGCCAAGTTCGTCAAATCCAACGCCATCGTCTACGCCAAAGATGGCCAGACCATCGGCGTCGGCGCAGGCCAGATGAGCCGTGTTTATTCGGCCAAAATCGCCGGTATCAAGGCGGCGGACGAAGGGCTGACCGTGGCGGGCTCCGTGATGGCCTCCGATGCCTTCTTCCCGTTCCGCGACGGTATCGATGCTGCCGCGCAGGCCGGTATCTCCTGCGTGATCCAGCCGGGTGGCTCGATGCGCGATCAGGAAGTGATCGATGCCGCCGACGAGCACGGTATGTGCATGGTCTTCACCAACATGCGCCATTTCCGTCATTGATGGGTCAGGGGCTGCCGATGGCGGCCCTTTTGTTGTCTCTTTTCAACTGACTATTTCCACTGACTGACGGCCCGGGTGGCCGTCCAGTGACCACAAA
Source organism: Aeromonas sp. R9-2 (assembly GCF_040908025.1). NCBI lineage: Bacteria > Pseudomonadati > Pseudomonadota > Gammaproteobacteria > Aeromonadales > Aeromonadaceae > Aeromonas > Aeromonas sp. R9-2. The sequence goes on along the minus strand of NZ_JBFOCX010000035.1, from coordinate 31,771 downwards.
TAGAAGCGAGCGATACGATGAAAGTACTGATCATTGGCAACGGTGGCCGTGAACACGCCCTGGCCTGGAAGGCCAAACACTCCCCGCTGGTGCGTCACGTTTTTGTTGCGCCGGGCAACGCAGGCACCCAGCTTGAGCCGGGTGTCGAGAACGTCGCCATCGAGGCGACCGATATCGAAGGGTTGCTGGCCTTTGCCAAAGAGAAGCAGGTCGGCCTCACCATCGTCGGGCCGGAAGCGCCGCTGGTGAAAGGGGTGGTGGATGCCTTCCGCGCTGCCGGTCAGCCGATCTTTGGCCCGACCGCTGCCGCTGCCCAGCTGGAAGGCTCCAAGGCTTTCACCAAGGATTTCCTGGCCCGTCACGCCATTCCGACCGCCGAGTACCAGAACTTCACCGAAGTGGAGCCTGCGCTCGCCTACTTGCGTGAGAAAGGCGCCCCCATCGTCATCAAGGCCGATGGTCTGGCGGCGGGCAAGGGGGTGATTGTCGCCATGACCTTGCAGGAAGCGGAAGACGCGGTGCGCGACATGCTCTCCGGCAATGCCTTTGGCGAAGCGGGCTCCCGGGTGGTGATCGAGGAGTTTCTGGAGGGTGAAGAGGCGAGCTTCATCGTCATGGTCGATGGCGAGCACGTGCTGCCGATGGCCACCAGTCAGGATCACAAGCGGGTTGGCGACGGTGATACCGGCCTCAACACCGGCGGTATGGGGGCTTACTCCCCGGCGCCGGTAGTGACCGCCGAGGTACATCGACGCGTGATGGAGCAGGTGATCATGCCGACCGTGCGTGGCATGGCGGCCGAAGGCAATGTCTACACAGGTTTCCTCTACGCCGGTCTGATGATCGACGGCGCAGGCAATCCCAAGGTGATCGAGTTCAACTGCCGTTTCGGCGATCCAGAGACCCAGCCCATCATGCTGCGGATGCAGTCCGATCTGGTAGAGCTCTGCCTGGCCGCTTGCGCAGGCAAGCTGGATCAGAAAGAGGCTATCTATGATCCCCGCGCCGCCATCGGCGTGGTGTTGGCGGCGGGTGGCTATCCCGGCGATTACAGCACCAACCACCCCATCAGCGGCTTGCCGGTGGATGAAGTGGCGGGCGAGAAGGTGTTCCATGCCGGTACCCGCTTGGAGGGTGATACCAGCCTGACCGCTGGCGGCCGCGTGTTGTGCGCCACCGCCCTCGGCCACACTGTGGCAGAAGCCCAGCAGCGTGCCTATCAGCTCGCTGGCCGCATCAAGTGGGATGGCGTCTTCTACCGCAAGGATATCGGCTGGCGCGCCATTGCTCGCGAACAGGAGTAACTGACGCACGCAAATGGCCAGCTGATTCAGACCCCGCTACGGCGGGGTTTTTTGTCCCTGTTTACCGCTTTCAACCATCCTCATGCTGCGTGTCACCCGCGTTCAATCAGTTACCAAGCGCAAACAAGCGCGGCATATCTGTCACTATTTGCCACAAAAAACAGCATTTTTCACAAACGTTTCACCATGAGTCATGGCATCATGCTGGTGATGAATTCTTGTTTGGATTCATAAGTACCCCTAACAATTCGAGCATGTCGTTATATAAGGAAATCCCATGTTGAAAACCGTCCGCCCCCTGCTGCTGCCCCTGATGTTTGGCCTGATGACCCTGCCTGCCGTGGCGGGTGATCTGGAACAGCCGATGAAGAAGATTGGCTTCAACTACAAGCAGGCCGTCAAGGCTGATGATGCAGCCACCATGGAGAAGCACATCAACGAGATGAAGGCCCAGCTGGATGTGGCCAAGCAGAAGAACATGCCGGCCGCCAAGAAAGAGAAATTCCTTGAAGGGATGAACGAGGTACAGACCGAGCTGGACGCCAGCCTGGCCGCACTCAAGGCGGGTGATGAGGCCAAGGCTCGCGAACATCTGGCCAAGGTCAACGACCTGAAGAAGGAGTACCACAAATATGCCAAGCAAAAAGGGTGAGCCCTTTCGCTGGGATCCGCTGGTTCGCCTGACCCATTGGGGCTTGGCGGCGGTCTGCATCGGCAACCTCTGGGTTAACGAAGCGGGCGAGGAGTGGCACGAGTGGCTGGGTTACGGTGCCATTGGGCTGGTCTCCTTGCGTCTGCTCTGGGGGCTCACTTTCGCCCGTGGCTACGCTCGCCTTGGTGCCCTCATCCCCAGCGGTGAGGATTTTCGCCAGCAAGCGCGCGAGATGCGTGAGCGGCAGCCTCCGGCACCGGGTCATCACGGTAGCGGCAAGCTGGCCGTGTGGGCGCTCTGGCTGGTTGTGCTGGCCACCGCTGGCAGCGGCTGGTTTCAAAATACCGAGACGGGATTTGAACTGGGGGCTGACGAGTGGCATGAGTGGTGCGTGGTGGCGCTACAGGGGCTGATCGGTCTGCACCTGCTGGCCATCGTCTTCACCTCCTGGCGTCAGCGCAGCAATCTGGTTACTCGGATGCTACCCGCCGGGCGTCGCTCATCCATCCAGAGGGGCAGCAACGAGCAAACCTGAGGCTCAGCATTAGGCTCCTTGTCTCTGAGTGAGGCGCCTGATCCGGACCCTGCCCAGACCCGCCCATGGCGGGTCTTTTCTATGACCTCATCGAGCTCATCACTGGACATTGCTCGATCCGCAGATGCAAAAAGGCCGCTCATCATGAGCGGCCTTTTTCAATTTGGTGGCCCCTGGGGGACTTGAACCCACGACCAATCGATTATGAGCGTGGGAAAAACGCATTTTACTGTATTTATGTACAGTATATGATGTTATATAAATCAATGTCTTAGAACGTATCGCTCATTTTATGACCTTCCCTGATCTTCCCCTATATTCTCCCTCTGTCATATCCTATAGGTATCCTTTTTCGACCAATCGATTTCTAGGATACCTGGATCGATTGGTCGGCCAAGAGCAGGCTAGCCAGGGAAAGGAGCAGCAAACGCCACTCCCCCCCTTGGGCCAAAAAAGGTCGCATAGGGTTTAAATATTGAGGTTACAGAGGTTACAAGGTTACAAGTCTCTACAGGCCACGGTTTTACTGGGTTTGTTTGTAACCTCACCATAAATAGTCAGAGGTTACAGAGGTTACAAGACCTGTCTTGCCTGCCCTTCCTCTGGCTAGCCTGGTTTGTAGGGGGAAGATGAAAGCGTTCAAATTCACCAAGGCCACGATCGATGCACTGCCGCGCGCACCTGAGGGGAAGCAGGTCGAGTACTGTGATGCCATGGTGCAGGGGTTGAGGCTTCGGGTCGGGGCCACTGGAACCAAGTCGTTTAGCGTGGCCAAGAGGAAAGAGGGGCGCTTTATCAGGGCGACCTTGGGGCGCTATCCGGCATTGACCATCGACATGGCCCGCGCCAAGGCGCTGGAGATCCTGGGAGAGGTGGCCATCACTGGCCAGAACCCCAACGTGATCCGCCGCGAACAGGACAAGCTGAAAGTCACCCTGGGCGAGGCGATAGATGCCTACCTTGCCAGCCGTGGCGACCGGATCAGAACAGAGACGGCCAAGCACTACCGCGCCGATCTCAACAACTACTCCGGCGACTGGATGACGATCCCCTTGGTCAAACTCACGCGGGAAAAGATCGAGGTTCGCCACAAGGCCATCACCGAAGGGTTGCCCAGTGCCTGGCACGGCGCATCGCCAGAGTTTCGCAAGGCGGGCACCGGAAAGGGCAGCAAGGCGCAGGCTGACCGCTGGGCACGCACACTGCGGGCCGTGTGGCGCTTTGCCCGTGATCACTATCGGGATGCCAATGATCGGGTCATGCTGCCCGAGCCACCGACCGAAGTCCTGAGCAGCAAGCGGCTTTGGCACAACACCCCCAGACGCAACGACCGGATCCGCACCCATGAACTGAGGCGCTGGCTGGATGCTGTGGAGCAGGTCAGGCAGCACGCCATCGACTGGCGGGACGATACGACCGCCACCGTCTGCGATGCCATCGACATGGCGCTGTTTACGGGATTACGCCGCGCTGAAGTATTCCAGCTCACCTGGGATCGGGTCAGCATGAGCGGCGGCTACTTCTGGATTGACCAGACCAAGAATGGTGATCCGCTGGAGCTGCCGATCACCGATACCCTGCTCACCATTTTCCGCCGCCGTTGGCACTGGAACCTGAAACAGAGCCGGTTTGTGTTCCCTGGTCGTAATCCGGATCGCCCCATCCATGAGCCGCGCCGTGTCATAGCCAAGATCTGTGCGGCTACTGTACCTAACCCCAACCCTGATGGCCTGCCGCCGCTCGAGTTCAAATGCCACGATGCCCGCCGTACCTTCGGCACCGTGGCCGAACTGGCCGAGGTCGGTCAGTACACCATCAAGCGCCTGATGAATCACCGCACATTGCGCAGTGCAGATGTCACCCAGGGTTACATCCACTTCACCGCAGACGAGCTGCGCAAACCGGCAACCAGGATTGAACGGGATATTTTGGAATACGCAGGCCGCTTGGACAGTAAAAATAATGCCAATAGTAATTTATTAACCATTTTCGCCACACTGCCAGAAACAGAACAACGCCGGTTATTACTAAGTCTGCATGGCGTGGCCGACAACGAGAGAGGAAAAGACCTTGTTTAAAGCTAGCTATATGGAGAGTGAAGAGTTTAAGCATTCCATAAAAAATGGAGATATGCAGGTTAAACTATTTTCTTTTTTCAAGAGTGATAAATTTAAAAACGTAGTAAAGTTGACCTCAAAAGAATTGATTGAACAATTACATTTGAGAGCGAATATTTATGACCTTCTAATAAAAAATGATCCCGCAGCAGGATATTATATAGAGCCTTGGGTGAGGATGTGCAAATCTGACTCTCTGATGATTATCAGACCAGACGATATAGAAATTGATGTGTATGAGTTTATGAAGGGGAAAATGGAACCTCACGAGGTTTCAGAGTTAATAAAGCAGACTGGCATATCAGAGTTCACCACACTACGGGAACTCCGTACCAAAACAAAGCAGTTCCAGGCATTTATTAATGATATTGTCTTGGATGAGCCTAGGGTGCTGTCACATCTGAATAGCGTGACCCCTCTTTCAGTTGGCAAGGTCTACGAGATGGCCAACATAGCTAAGGAGCTGGAGTTAAGCCCTGTCGATTCATTCAGCGCACATTATAAAACCAAGGCATGCGTGGATGCTTTTGCATCTGAACCTAATTATTCTCCTGGTGATAATATTGTTGTGTCGCTCAACTTGAGTCACTACACGAACAGGGAGATCCTGGAGGATATGGGCAGATTGCTTGATAAGTGGCGCCAAGAAAGCGCTATCGATTATTGCCAAGATGGAGTCAAGGCTAGCAATAATGCGTTGCGGAAGGCTCTAACCAATAAGTACCTCATGTTATTGGATACCATGATTGCTAATCAGCTCTATCCTGGTCTCATTAATGATGAGGTAACGTTGGATTTAGTATATCCGAATTTGAATATTGAGCCTGAATCGCTAAGGAAAACACATAGGAAAAACGCCCTGGCATTTGCTGATCACCAGTGTCTCAAAACGTGGGAAAGAACGCTTACTCATGCAGGTGTATGGAATATGCCGGTAGAGCAGGCAATAACAGAACCGTTCTAAATTCTCAAGTAAAAAAAACAGAGCTTCGTTTCTCCCTACTAATATCATGGCCCCCCAGAGAAAATTAGCACCATCAAAGCAATACTGGGGGTGCCAAGATGAAATCAGTAATAAACCAGAACACTCCGCAACGCCTTACTCGACGTGAGGCTGCCGCCTACCTTGGGCTGTCCGAGAAGACCCTTGGGGTCTGGGCCAGTAATGGCCGGTATGAGATCCCTTACTACAAGCTCGGCAACCGTACCCTCTACGAACGCGCCGATCTCGATGCGTTCCTCGCCTCCCGCAAGATGCTGCATTCCAGCAAACCCGCGAACTCCGTCCAATAACCAGGAGGTATGCACTATGCGCGTAATGTGCACCGAGTGCGGCCAATTAGGCCGTATCACCAAAACCAATCGCATGACGGTAGGGATCGCCAATCTCTATTGCCAATGCACTGATGCCAGTTGCGGTCACTCTTGGGTGTCCACACTGGCCTATAGCCACACCCTGAGCCCTTCAGCCAAGCGAGCCAGCGCCATGGCCATCGCACTGGCGCGAGGGCTGTCGCCGGAGGCGCACGCCCCGCTGTGTCAAAGCATGAACGAACGCCAAAAACAGCTGGATGAGCAGGCCGCTAAAGAGCAAAAAAAGCCCGTTTCAAATGATCGGTGGGTGCTATGAGTAGTCAAGTCAAAACCGGCTGGGTGTGCATCGCCACGGCGGGGCCAACACTGGATGGCCGCACTATTACCCCCGAGTGCCTGCGCGAGCTGGCCCAGACCTACAACCCGAGTTTCTATGTGGCCAACCTCTGGCCAGAGGGGGCACGCATTCGCCCACTTGGCTATGTGGATGCGGTGAAGGTGCAAGAGGAAGACGGCCAGCTCAAGCTGATGGCGGTACTTTGTCCGACCCTTGAGCTGATTGACCTCAACGCCAACGGCAGCCACGGCTTTTGCACCATTGAGGCGGCTGAAAACTTTGCAGGAACTGGCCAGTGGTATCTGGCGGGGGTCTCTGTCACCGACCAGCCGACCATCACGGGGCTGACCCAACTGCAATTCAGTGCCAAGCGGCCCGAGGCGCGCCCGCTCTTGGTGCCAGCCTCTTTGCCTGCGCCAGTCCCCACCAAACCGGTGAACCGGACACCAGACCCTGATCGCATGTTTAAGCAGCTGGAAACCTTGGTGTCGGATATCGACAGCATCAACAAAAAGCTCGCCAGCATGATGCCCTGCCCACCAGACCCGCCCACTGCTGGCCGCCGTGATAACCCCGACTCTGACAACACCTACCCCCTCTACTAAGGAGCCTTTCTGATGACCTTATCTGACCTGCTGCGCGATGTGCGCATGAGCTTTGCCCCCGCGCCGCAACCCAGTTTCGGCAACCTCGACAATGCCACCAGTTTGGCTCTGACGGCGGCCATTTTGCAGGCCGTCCCGTTCCTGTGGATGGTCTCTATCTTGGGGGTGGATGACCCGCACGCCCCGCGCTTTGACCCGCTCAAGCCAACCCTGCGCAGTGGCCGCAAGGCGCAAGCGCGTTTCATGGTTCCGGCCAAGCCGAGCAAGCGCGCCCACCAATACGAAGAGATGGACAGCAGCGTTATCTGGACATGGCAACAGCTGGCCCAAATGCTAGAAGGGCTCGACCAAGCCCAGGTTAACGCCCTGCTCGAAGAGCTGGCCTTGGCCGCCTTTGGTGATGACTTGATACGGGTCGGCTTCCATGGCCAATCTGCTGCCGTCAATACCGACCCCGTTGCCAACCCCAACGGGGAGGATGTGATGGTGGGCTGGCCCGCCTTGGCCAAGGCAGCTGACCCCGAGGGGCTGCGGGTGCTGCGCGATGCGGTCACCTTCTCCACAAGCGGCAAGGGCGATTTCACCGACCTCGACAGCATGGTCTATGCCCTGATTGAGAAGCTGCCCGAGGCGTACCGCCAAGACCCGCGCTTGGTGGTGATGGTCGGTGGCGACCTGCTGCGCGCTCACCAGAAAGCCCACCTCAAGGCCGGACAGGTGCGGGATAAAACCCAGCGCATGAAGATTGCGGACTTGGGCTTTGTCTCGCACCAGCATATGCCAGGCACCTATCTGGCCATCACGCTGGCCGAGAACCTGCAGGTGCTCACCGTCAACCACACCCACCGCCTCACGGCGGGCGACATTGACGACTTGGCCAGCTGGGGCATTCGCTACAACCGCGCCCAGACCTACGCCTTGGGCGAGCCAACCGCCTACGCCGCTTTTGATGCCATCACCCTTGTCACTGAGGAGTAACACGATGCAAGAGAATCCTTCTGTGCAGGCCGTGCCGACTGCCCCCGCAGCCACCCGAGCCAACCGACTGGATGAACACGTGACCCTGTTTCAAAGCGAACACAGCAAGCTGATGGAACTCGACCAAGAGATATTGACCTTGCGCGAGCAGCGCAAACATCTGATGGTGCAAATCCCGTCAGCCCAGGCGCGCCGCGAGGAGCTGCGTCAAGGACGGATAGGCCAGATGATGGGGGGAGAGGTCTCGCTGGAGGAGGCGCGGGAATACCGCGAATTGGCCGAGTTGATAGAGGATGCCCAAGCGGCGGCCAGCATGTCGGAGCGCCAAGAGAAACGCTTGGCATTGCCGCTCTATGATGCCCAGCGCGAAACCGACCTCGCCAAGCGGAGGGTCGCCGGATGGTATGACAACCACCTCGACAACAAGTTGGCGCCCGCCATCTTGAAACCGCTCAAACAACAGTTGGCAGAGCTGGCTGCGTTGACCCGTGCCAAAGGGTGCATCATGGGGCTCGAGGAGGCCCGCCGCTGGGCGCTTGCCGAGTTGGGGAGTGCTCTCAATGAGGCATTGAACGGCGAGCAGGTGGCGCTGGAGGGGGATAACCCCGCAGCACGCAAGGCGCTCATTACCTCAACCCGTCCGGAGTGCGCTGATCTGCTGGCGTTGTGTGACAGTCCAGGCAAACGGCAGCAGCTGAAAAGGGAGTTGGGGAAGTAACCGCCCAGAAAAACAAAAGGGAGCCTGCCAGGGCTCCCTATTTGCTTACCCCACCCCCAAATCCAGAGGAGCAAGCCCATGCACCATAGCAAAGCCCCTGATCCCCAGCAAGAGTTGCATCCACAGATCAATTCGGATAGCCTTCCCCGTGTCGCCTTAAGCAAGCGACAAGGCTGGCGGATTAAGCACCCGCAAGCAGCGACTCACGTAGGAAAATTTGCGTCCCTTTCCCCCATTTCTGGCATCTTGCCGGAGATCTATCCTGTTTTGGGGGCATGGGTCGGGAGCCAAAGAAAACGCCCCCACTGTGCCTGCCTACGTGAGCACTGCTTTGCGGCTACCCGATCCGCCCTGCGTCAACTTCACGTAGGGATAACCCAAATGATCTTCACCTTCCTGATCGCCACCCATGGCAAGGTCTCTGACCTTCACCGTATACGCACCATTTCTGCCGTCGCTGATACCGAAGCTCAAGCGCGCGCCAATCTGCCTGGCCTGCCGCTCGTGTTTGTTGCCCGTATTCCCAATGCGAAAAGGGGGCAAGCATGAACATCCATCAGAACACCTCAAAAGAGCTTACCCGCGTCACTGCTGAACTGGATACGTCAGTGTGTGCCCTTCATACCCTTTCCCATTTGTTGTCCGCTAGCGTGGATTGGGAGCGTAAGAGCCGCATCGACCATGAAGAGTTTACCTATGGCCTTTCTGGCCTGCTCAAGGCACTGGCGAAAGACATAGACACCAACTCTTGCCGGATCAGCGAGCTGAATGATCGGCTGCCTGGAGGTGAGTCATGACCTCTATCCGAATTGTCTCTGATGTCTCCCTGGCAGCCCGTGGGCAATGGCCCTTTATCCTGGCTGAACTTGGCCTATCAGTTCCCAAGCGTGGCCAGCATGGCCCATGCCCTGCCTGCGGTGGCAAAGACCGGTTTCGCCTGGACGACAAGGAGGGGCGGGGCACCTGGATTTGTTCCCAGTGCGGCGCCGGTGATGGCTTAACCCTGCTGGCCAAGGCCACCCACAAGAGCACCAAGGAGGCCGCCCAAGAGGTGGCCACCTTGCTCGGGTTATCCCCAGACGGTCTCGATGCAAACGAGGTCGCCGCCCGCCGACAGAACGCCGAGCAGGTAGCAGCCAAAGCCAGACAGGATGAAGAGAAAGCCAAGCGCAAAGCTTGCACCAGGGCCGCCTCAATCATGGGGGATTGCGTTAAGGGCCGTAGCCCCTATCTCTCCCTCAAGCACCTGCCCGACTGGCTGGCAGATACCAATCAGACCCTGATCCGAGAAGCGCGGCACAACTTCCCTCAGGGCTCCCTGGTTATCCCGCTTACTGATGAACATGATCAGCTGGTCAACGTCCAGCTCATCGACCCCCAGGGCGAAAAGCGCTATTTGGCCGGCGGCCAGAAAGCAGGGGCATTTCACCGGTTAACCGGCGGGCTACGGGTGGCAATCTGTGAAGGTTACGCAACGGGTGTCTCTGTCCATTTGGCGACAGGGGCAACTGTCTATTGCGCCATGGATGCAAGCAATCTGCTAGCCGTGGCGGAGATAGCCAAGCGCCGAGAAGGGGCAGAGCCGATCCTGATTGCCGGTGACAATGACGCCCATATTGATGGCAACCCTGGCCAAGCCAAAGCCCAAGAAGCAGCAACCGCGATAGGGGGGCTGATCTGCCTTCCTGGTGAAGCTGGTGACTGGAACGATTACCACCAGGCCCATGGGCTGCTCGATACCAAGAAGGCGATCATGACCTCTTTCGCAGATACCAAAACCCCAGCAGAACAAGCACCAGAGACACCAGAACTCCCCGACAACTACAGCATGGGGAAAGATCGCCTCTTTGCCATGGAGTGGCGCGGCAAGGGGGAGGAGGCCGAACGGGTGCCGGTGCCTATCAGTTCCCCGCTACATGTCAGGGCGATCACCCACACTGAGCAGGGCCAAGGCTTTGGCCGGTTGCTGGAGTGGCGGGATACCAATGGCAAGACCCGCCGTTGGGCAATGCCCATGCGCATGTTGGTTCACAAAGGTGGCGAGGAGGTATTCGGCCAGCTGGCGGAAAGCGGGCTCAGTTACATCAACATGAGCAAAAAGAACCTGCTGCGCGATTACCTGATGAGCTGCCAGCCGCAAGCCAGGATCACCTGTGTCGAGCGCACTGGTTGGCACAAGCGGGCCTATGTGCTGCCAAATGGCAACTTGGGGCCGGATGCCAACGAGGTGATCCTGCAAACCACCGGTTATGTGAATAACGACTTCATCACGTCCGGCACCTTGGCCGAGTGGCAATCCCAGGTTGCCGCCCTAGCGGTCGGTAATAGTCGGTTAGCCTTTGCCATGTCGTGTGCCTTTGCTGCGCCCCTGCTATCGCTGATTGGAGTAGAAGGGGGCGGATTCCACCTGAAAGGCGAGAGTACCGATGGCAAGACCACCGTGATGATGGCTGCTGCCAGCGTATACGGTCCAGAGGCGTTCGCCCATACCTGGCGAGCAACCGGTAACGCGATAGAAGGGATCGCCAGTCGCCGTAATGATGCCTTGCTGTGCCTGGATGAAATCAAGGAGGTGGATGGGCGAGAGGCTGGTCTGGTGGCCTATATGCTGGCCAACGGACAGGGCAAGGGGCGAAGCCGCCAGGATGGGGAACTGCGTGAGCGTAAGCAGTGGCGTCTGCTGTTCCTCTCAACCGGTGAGCTTTCCCTGGAAGACCACGCCGAGCAAGCAGGCCAGCGTACCTTTGCCGGTATGGAGATCCGCACTATCCAGATCCCGAGTGATACCGGCAAGCACGGTGCGTTTGAGGAGCTGCACGGCATGGCCGATGGCCGCCAGTTCGCTGATACTCTTCGTGAGCGCCTGCAAAGCCAATACGGCACAGCTTTTCGTGCCTATGTCGAGGCATTGGCCAATGACCTGAATGGGCATAGCGCATGGATGAAGGGGGAGATCCGCCGATTGGCCACGGCCATGACCCCAGAGGGTGCCGGTAATCAGGTCGGGCGAGCTATTAACCGTTTTGCCCTGGTAGCGGCAGCTGGTGAGCTGGCCACCCGCTTGGGTATCACTGGATGGCAAGCAGGAGAGGCCACCAAAGCCGCACGAACTTGCCTTGATGCGTGGTTGGCCGACCGAGGACACCTGGGCAATCAGGAAGACGCGGCAACCCTGCGCCAGATCCGCCAGTTCTTCACTGCTTACCAGTACAGCCGGTTTGCGGATTGGGATGATCCAAATCACAGGCCAGCACAGATGGTTGGGTACCGCCAAAATCCCAAAACCGGAAGTGAGGACAGTGTGATCTTCTATGTCCTACCTGAAGGTTGGCGAGAAATTACAAAAGGAAGGGACTACAAACGAGCTATCAAACTTATACATGAACAAGGTTGGCTTATTATTCATCATCAAAAAAAGCATCAATCTCTTGTCAGGTTGCCTGGTAGCGGTAAAAACCCGAGTAGAGTCTACAAAATAAATCACTGTGTCATCACTGAAAAATCAAGCACTACTTGACTTGATATCATTATGTGGGTCTAAAATGACCCACTTTTTCTCAGATGGAGCCAATGATGGGGTCACTAATTTCGTATGCCATATGGAATAACAAAGGCGGTGTTGGTAAGAGTACAATTACATTTCATCTTGCCACTCGCTATGCGGAACAGAATCCACACAAGCGAGTACTAGTAATAGATTTATGTCCACAATCAAACTCGAGTATGATGTTACTTGGTGGGGGGCATAGAGGAGAGCAGTTTGTATTTAATGAATGTGTTAGACAGCCGGTGCCTCGTACGGTTGTAGGCTATCTAAGTACCGTTATATCACGAGGCTCAGCAGCACCACTTCCAAATCCATATGAATTTTTAATTCTACCTAATTCAGTCAACGATACTATACCACGAAATTTATTACTCATGTGTGGTGATGGGAACTTGGAACCTATGGCTCCAGCAATAAGCCAAGCAGCAAATGCACCATCACTAATGCCTGGTGTTAGTCCTTGGCTCTGGGTTCACCGCGTATTCAGACAGTTAATTGAGAGTTTAGCTCAACTTGATCAAAGCGATTTGGTCGTTTTCATTGATACCAATCCAAGTTTTAGTATATATACAGAGCTAGCAATTTCAGCGGCAGACCGTTTGTTAACTCCAGTCAACGCGGATGATTCATCAAGAACTGCAGCCCAAGCAATGTTTATTCTTCTGCATGGTCAGGAACCTCCTCATCCTATCTATGGGCAATGGACATTCGCTGCTCACGCTGCGATGCATCAGTTACCTATCCCACAAATTCATTTAATTATTGGTAACCGATTGACACAACATCGAGGTCCTGCCGCAGCTTTCCAGGCATTATCCCAAGCAACATCTCTGGAGTTATATAACGGGTACATCCGTAGACCTGAATATTTCACTAGAAGACAAAATCAAATTCTAGATATAAATGACTTTCAAAATAATTATTCCGTTCCTCTAAGGGATTTTAATACGGCTGGCATCGTATCAGCACATTTAGGTGCTAGGTTGTCATCCATGCATGAAGGTAGATATGTTGTTCATGGGGATGAAGTGTCAATAGCAAGGGCAAGTGTAGTCCAATGCCTTGATGCAATAGATACAGTCGTTGCCTACTTATAGTAATATGTTGGCTGATATTGGCCTCTATATAAAATAAGGCCCGCATGGTGCGGGCCTTATTTTATATATGTTTTTCTATCTTTGATGATGTGCAATCAAGCGTCCAAGAACATATTGTGGGGTGCTTGATGCTCGTGTTGCAACTCCGGTAATGTCAGCAGTTGCTGCATATGCTGGTGAAGTTGCACACAAAAGAGCTAGAACAACCAATAGTATTCTCATCAAAGATGACAAGATAAAAAACAGCCCCACCCAAACAATGAAAAGTATCACTGTTAATGGATTTGCTACAATCGCAAGTTTGAAGCATTCACTCTCTAAATCTTGCATTGTTTTTGAACCGCAAATTTTTGGAGTCCCTTTACTCAACATAACAAAGGGAACTGCTACAGCACATACCAGCCAAAACCATGACTTGTCGAAATATCGGTATGCAAAAGATGCTCGTTCAAGGCTGTCAGAGGTAGCCTGCGGATCTGATATGGCATCATCTATTATCACGCTAAGAAACAGCTTTTGCTTGCGTGCGGCGTACTTACAAACAAGTAAGTAAACGGTAATCGATACGGCCCACACAAGGATCTCGAGATCACTCATCACTCACTCCTGTTGGTTCAGCATCAGCACTACTACTACCCTGCCGCATTTCCTGTCCTCTGGCAACTCGATCACTGAACTGTTCAGGTGTCAGTGGAACAATTTTCTTCTCAAAGTACGTCAAGGTTCGATTATAAAAAAAATACGCAATAATCCCTACGATCACCACCAGTGTTAGGGCTGGTGACTTGTCGTGCATGGCCAACAAAAAGTCACCGACATCCTTAATGTAAGAGGTTGGACAATCCGCTGCTCCTGTTGGTTCCATAACGATCCCTGTTTTCACTTAAAGTGGCGAGGGATTCTAATGAAATCATCAAATGGATTCCACTACTAGACAAAAATTTTTCTGTGCTTGTTGCATCATTGTGATCGAAAGCACTTTAAACAGAAAGTAAGGTCAAAGTGCCGTAACTATAGCGAAATCCGCGCTCATCCGCTCCCGCCTGCGGGTCGCGTTAAGAAAATTTTTTGCAGAAATGGATTACCGCAGTTTCCTAGCTCTAGGCCGCGCCGCTCTTGGGGGGTGGGTGCTTGGGAGGAACTGCACGAAGTGAAAGGAATTTCAGTTTTTTGCAAAAATGCGCCGCATTCGCTGGCTAGACGTAAAATATAACCATCTGATTTATATATAAAAATCGTACTTTCCGTGGCCGTTTCACCATTGCCCAGATTTTTCAGTTTGCCGACTGGGATCACCTCTTTTCATTTAAAAACAATGACCTATGTGTATTTCTCAGATTTATAAGATCTGAAAAATTGCAGTTTTCCACTTAACCCACCAGAAGGCCGTATACGGCCGCTAAACGCGTCCTGGCCTTCACTGGGGGCAAGACATGCCCTCATGCTGGGAATGGGCGCATGGAGTGATAGAGGCGCTGACCGGAGGGGGCTATTTGATGGGGAGGAACCGGCGGGTTTCTCCAGGGGTTACATGGCAAGTCGTGGGACGCTGAGATTTGTAACCTCACGGGGTTACAGGTTACAGCGTCAAGAAAAATGGCTACAGCCCGTACCAGACAAGGGCTACAGGCTTGTAACCTCATGCCTCTTTCTGTGCGTGTAACCTCTATTCGCTTTTTGTGCCCTGAGTGGGGTTACAGCTCAAAGCCGCGCCAATACTGGGCTAGAGCCGAGTTGTAACCTCGTAACCCGTGTAACCCCGTTTTTTTCAACATATAGAGATAGAAAAGGGAAATCTGGGGAGGAGAAAAAATTTTAGCGACGGTTCTCAAAAGAGAACATTTCTAAGAGGCTGATAATTTTTCGTCCTGGTGGAGAAAAAATTTTTTGAGGGGGTGGGGAGCGATTTTAGAGTGGTTACTCTACAGGTTGAGATATCCTATAGGTATCCTATTGAAAAGAGGGTTAGCGAGTACTATCTCGCTAACCCTCTGGAATTGGTGGCCCCTGGGGGACTTGAACCCACGACCAATCGATTATGAGTCGACTGCTCTGACCAACTGAGCTAAGGGGCCAAATTGTGCGTTTAGCGGCGTGGATTATAGGGGAAGAGGAAAGGGCAGTCTATAGGCATATCAACCACTTGGCGACTAATTGTCCAGCTTGATTGAGGGCGCAAAGAGGGTTGCAAGGGTAAATGCCAGACAAAACAAAGCCCCGCATGGCGGGGCTTTGGCAGAGCAGTTTGACACAGGGTCAGGACTATTCGTCCAGGAAGCTGCGCAGCACTTCCGAGCGGCTCGGGTGGCGCAGTTTACGCAGTGCCTTGGCTTCGATCTGACGAATACGCTCACGGGTAACGTCGAACTGTTTGCCCACTTCCTCTAGGGTGTGGTCAGTGTTCATGTCGATACCGAAACGCATCCGCAGTACCTTGGCTTCGCGGGCGGTCAGGCCAGCAAGCACTTCGCGGGTGGCGTTGCGCAGGCTTTCGCTGGTCGCCGCATCCGCTGGCAGAGCCAGGGTGGTATCTTCGATAAAGTCGCCCAAGTGGGAATCTTCATCATCACCGATGGGCGTCTCCATGGAGATAGGCTCTTTGGCGATTTTCAGTACCTTGCGGATCTTGTCTTCCGGCATGCCCATGCGCATGGCCAGCTCTTCCGGGTTCGGTTCACGCCCCATCTCCTGCAGCATCTGACGGGAGATTCGGTTGAGCTTGTTGATGGTCTCGATCATGTGTACCGGGATACGGATGGTACGGGCCTGATCCGCGATGGAGCGGGTAATGGCCTGACGGATCCACCAAGTTGCATAGGTCGAGAACTTGTAGCCACGACGGTATTCAAACTTGTCTACTGCCTTCATCAGACCGATGTTGCCCTCCTGGATCAGATCCAGGAACTGCAGACCGCGGTTGGTGTACTTCTTGGCGATAGAGATAACCAGACGCAAGTTGGCCTCAACCATCTCTTTCTTCGCACGGCGGGCTTTGGCCTCACCGATGCTCATACGACGGTTGATATCCTTGATCTGGGCAATCGACAGACCGGTCTCTTCTTCAATCTGCTGCAGCTTGCCGATGGCGCGCTGGATATCCTCGTCCATTTCAACCAGACGGGGAGACCAGGCTTTGCCAGCCTGCTTCTGGTATTCAAACCAGGCAGTTTCACACTCGTTGTTGGTGAAGGCCGCGACGAAGGTTTTCTTCGGCATCTTGGCCTGCTCAACGCAGAGCTTCATGATGATGCGTTCCTGCACGCGGACACGCTCCATCATTTCACGCATGTTGTTGACCAGGCGATCGAACTGCTTGGGCATCAGGCGGAATTGACGGAATACATCGGCCAGCTGGGCGATGGCGGCCTGGGTATCTTCGTGCGCGCGACCATTCTTCTGAATGGAGAGGCGGGTCACTTCATACTGGGCACGCAGTTCACCAAACTTCTCGCGAGCGACTTCCGGATCCGGACCACCGTCACCGTCGTCGTCAGAGCTGTCGCCATCTTCGTCTTCGTCTTCTTCGTCTTCTTCATCTTCGTCGGCCAGATCGTCTTCGCCGAGCTCGGAACCGATATGCGTGGCGGTAGGCGCCATATCTTCAGTTTCGTTCGGGTCAATAAAGCCAGAGATGATGTCAGAGAGACGCAGCTGCTCGGCTTCGTACTTGTCGTACTGTTCGAGCAGGTAAGTAATTGCTTCAGGGTACTCGGCTACGGAGCTTTGTACCTGGTTGATACCGTCTTCGATCCGCTTGGCGATGTCGATTTCGCCTTCACGGGTCAGCAGTTCGACGGTACCCATTTCCCGCATGTACATGCGGACGGGATCGGTCGTGCGACCAATCTCAGATTCAACAGATGCCAGAGCCTGGGCCGCTGCTTCGGCAGCGTCCTCATCGGCGGTACCACCTTCAGCCATGATAAGGTCATCGGCATCCGGAGCGTTTTCAACCACTTGAATGCCCATATCGTTGATCATCTGAATGATGTCTTCGATCTGGTCTGAATCGACAATGTCTTGCGGGAGGTGATCGTTCACCTCGGCATAGGTCAGGTAGCCCTGTTCTTTACCTTTGGCAACGAGGAGTTTAAGCTGAGACTGCGGGGTTTGCTCCATAGAACTCATCCGGTTGGTGTTGCTAGGTTGCGCGTACAGTGCGCTGCTGCGCAAATAGCCAATTCTAATAGAAAACCGCCAGACATGCTATGTCTGGTTGCGGCGTCGGTCATGAGAAACCCCTGCCCGCAGTATTGTCGGGGCCAGGCGGTTATAAAATTTTTGCTTTTCATCCCGTCGATTCGGGCAACGTTATTCATATTGGGACTATTCACTCAAATATCAAGCCCCACATTCATTTCTTTTCTCAGTCTTCATCTCCCTGAGTAGCATCATTAACTCCTGCATCTCCGCTTGGCTTGGTCTTTCCTTGTTTTGTAACTCTTCTATACGCTGATTCAAAACCTGACTGGTAAAGCCAAAGAAAGTGTCTTCCAGTTCCCTCTGAATGTCCGGAGCTTGATCCGGATTGATCTCTTCAAACGGGTAATACATTGCCAGTTGTGCGAGGATCTCTCCCTCCTTGGTACCGCGCCAATGTTCCAGCAGGATACCTGTGGTAATACCGGGCTGTGCCAGGATCTGCTGGTGCAGTTGCAGCAGGAACTTGATGCCCTGTACGCGCAGTCCGGCCAATTCCGGCATGGAGGGCAGTTTGGCTGCTACCGCCGGATATTGCACCATCAGCGCCAGCGCCCGCCGCAGTGGAGTCAACTTGATCGCTTTTGGTTTGTTGACCTCGGCCTTGGGCTGAGTGTTGCGGGCAAACAGTTCGGCGATGCGCTGCTTGTTCTCGCCCCAGCGCATCATGCTGGAGAGGCGGGTGATCAACCCTTCGCGGGTAAACCCTTCCGGTACGCGGCGGATGAGTTCAGCAGCCTCATGAGCTATCTCATGCTTGCCTGCTTCACCTAGTAGTATTGCGTCCCGCCTTAGGCGCTGGAACATGAAGTCGGCGAACGGCTGGGCTTCATCGAGCAGAGCTTCGAAGCCCTCCTTGCCAATCTTGCGTACCAGCGAGTCGGGATCCTCGCCATCGGGCAGGAACACGAACTTCAGCTCGCGGCCATCCTGCAGATGAGGGAGGGCATTATCCAGCGCGCGCCAGGCGGCTTCACGACCGGCGTTGTCACCGTCGTAGCAGCAGACTACCTCGGCGGTGGTGCGAAACAGGGTGTGGATATGGTCGCTGGTCGTTGCAGTACCCAGCGCCGCCACCGCATAGTCGATGTCGTACTGGCCGAGTGCCACCACATCCATGTAGCCCTCAACCACCAGGATCCGACGTGGATCCTTGTGTGCCTGCTTCACCTCGTAGAGACCGAACAGCTCCCGTCCTTTATGGAAGATGGGGGTCTCCGGCGAGTTCAGGTACTTGGGGGTGCCATCACCCAGCACCCGGCCACCGAAACCGATGACCCGGCCACGCTTGTCACGGATCGGGAACATGATGCGATCGCGGAAACGGTCATAACTGCCCGGGCCATTGTCACGGGTGATCAGCATGCCGCCCGAGATAAGCAACTGCTCGTGATCCCGGCTGGCACCAAAGCGGCGGCGCACCTGATCCCAATCGCTGGGTGCATAGCCAATGTTGAATCGCTTGACCACTTCACCGGTCAGACCGCGGCCTTTGAGGTACTCCACCGCATGGGGAGCGCTCTTGAGATTGCTCTCGTAGAAGCGGGCGATCTGGTTCATCAGCTCGAACAGATCCTTGCTGACGGCGGGCTGGCTATTGGCCGAGCCGCCGATGCTCTGCTCGCGAGGTACCTGCATGCCTTGCATGCTGGCGAGCTCTTCGATGGCATCGGGAAATTCGAGACCGTCGTACTCCATGACAAAGCCGATGGCATTGCCGTGGGCGCCACAACCGAAACAGTGGTAGAACTGCTTCTCCTGGCTGACCGTAAAAGAGGGGCTTTTTTCGTTATGAAAAGGGCAGCAAGCCTGGTAATTCTTACCGGCTTTTTTCAGCCGCACTCGCGAGTCGATCAGCTCGACTATGTCTGTGCGTACGAGCAGATCGTCGATAAAGGATTGGGGGATCCTGCCTGCCATAACCGTCCTGTTTCATTGCGGAGAAAATAAAAAAGCCGCGCATTCCAAGGGAAGCACGGCTTCTTCGACCAAACAAGAGAGTTGCCTGTTACGCCAAGCGGGTTTTCACCTGAACACTGACGGCGCCGACATCGGCACGCCCCTGAATTTTCGGCTTCAAGACAGCCATGACCTTGCCCATATCAGCCATGATGGCAGCACCACTTTCAGTGATGGCTTGCTCGATCAGGGCAGCAATTTCATCTGCGGTCAGCTGTTGTGGCAGGAATTCCTGCAACACAACGATCTCGGCGGACTCTTTGTCGGCGAGATCCTGGCGACCGGCAGCTTCAAATTGGCTGATGGAATCGCGGCGCTGTTTGACCATTTTGGTCACGACAGCGAGGATATCCTCATCATTCAGCTCGATACGGGTATCGACTTCACGTTGCTTGATTTCTGCCATCAACAAGCGGATCGCTCCCAGACGTGCCTTATCTTTGGCAAGCATGGCGAGTTTTTGCTGATCCTTGAGTTGATCCTTCAGAGACACGGCAATATCTCCCGATTAGTACAGGCGGATACGACGTGCGTTTTCGCGAGACAGCTTCTTGGCGTGACGCTTGACAGCAGACGCTTTGGCGCGCTTACGAATGGTAGTCGGCTTCTCGTAGAACTCACGGCTACGAACTTCGGACAGGATACCGGCTTTTTCGCAAGAACGCTTGAAACGACGCAGAGCAACGTCAAACGGCTCATTTTCACGGACTTTGATTACTGGCATGTGCCTTTCACCTCAGTGATAAATTGTTAGCTGACCTTCAATCGATCAGCATGTCTTAAAATGGTGCGAAATTATACTCTGGACAGGGAATGAAAGTAAACCCGCAGAGATCGCTCTGGTTTAAAAAACCCGCGAAGGTTACCATAGCCGTCTCATTTTAGCAGTGAAATTTTTTAGCAATGCGTGTATTGGGCATAGAGACATCCTGTGACGAAACCGGGATCGCGATCTTCGACGATCAAAAAGGGATCCTTTCCCATCAGTTATACAGCCAGGTCAAGCTGCATGCGGACTACGGTGGCGTCGTCCCCGAACTCGCCAGCCGGGATCATGTTCGCAAGACGATCCCGTTGATCCAGGCCGCATTGCAAGAGGCGGGACTGGGCAAAGATGACATCGACGGCATCGCGTATACCGCGGGTCCGGGTCTGGTTGGCGCCATTCTGGTGGGGGCGACCATTGGCCGCTCGCTGGCGATGGCGTGGAACAAGCCGGCCATTGCCGTCCATCATATGGAAGGGCACCTGCTGGCCCCCATGCTGGAAGAGAAAGCTCCCGAGTTCCCCTTCGTGGCGCTGCTGGTCTCCGGTGGTCACTCCATGCTGGTACGGGTTGATGGCATCGGCAGTTATCAGCTGTTGGGCGAATCCATCGACGATGCCGCTGGCGAAGCGTTCGACAAGACCGCCAAGCTGATGGGGCTGGACTATCCGGGTGGTCCGCTGCTCTCCCGTCTGGCCGAGAAGGGCACCACCGGACGTTTCCACTTCCCCCGTCCCATGACTGATCGCCCAGGGCTCGACATGAGCTTCTCCGGCCTCAAGACCTTCACCGCCAACACCATCGCCGCCAATGGTGATGATGAGCAGACCCGTGCCGATATCGCTCGGGCGTTTGAAGATGCGGTGGTCGATACCCTGGCCATCAAGTGCCGTCGTGCTTTGAAAGAGACCGGTCTTAAGCGTCTGGTGGTCGCCGGTGGTGTCAGTGCCAACCGTCATCTGCGTGCCCAGCTGGCAGAATTGATGGAGAGCCTCAAGGGCGAGGTGTTCTATCCGCGCACTGAATATTGCACCGATAACGGCGCCATGATTGCCTATGCCGGTATGCAGCGCCTGAAAGCGGGCGTGTTTGAGCCGCTGGCGGTCAAAGCCGTGCCGCGCTGGCCGCTGGATACTCTGGATCCGGTCTGATCCGACGGATCCCGCCTTCTGGCGTGGTGGTGAGTACCATGGTGGCCTACTGCTCCTGCAATCCGGCAGCGGTGGTTATAGCGCCGCTGGTAGGCTGTTGTGGTGTCTGCTGTCGCCGTGGTTGAGCCATCCGGATAAGAGGTCAGCTCTCGTGCTGGCAGACTGCAAAGTACAGAGTTAAGAGATAAAAAAATCCCCGCCAACTGGCGGGGATTTTTATTTGGCGATCGGCATGCGATGAATTACAGCAGGATACCGCCGAAGAAGAAGCCCAGTGCCACGGCAATCGCGATGGTTGCGGTGCCGGGGATAAAGAAGGGGTGGTTGAACACGGCTTTGCCGATGCGGGTGGAGCCGGTGTCGTCCATCTCTACCGCGGCAAGCAGGGTTGGGTAGGTCGGCAGTACGAACAGGGCGCTCACGGCTGCGAAAGAGGCAATCGCAGTCAGCGGGCTGACACCCAGTGCCAGTGCGGCCGGCATCAACGCTTTGGTGGTGGCACCTTGTGAATAGAGCAGCATGGCGGCGAAGAACAGCACCACGGCCAGCAGCCAGGAGTACTGGTTCAGCAGGTCGCCAGCGATCAGCTGGATGGTGTCCATGTTGCCTTTTACGAAGACGTTACCCAGCCAGGCCACACCCAGTACGCAGATACAGGCAGACATACCGGACTTGAAGGTCGGCATGTTGGTCACTTGAGTGGCGTCCAGTTTGCACACCAGAGTCATGATGGTGGCCGCGGCCAGCATGATGCCCATGATGGCGCCGTCACGGGGGATCGGCGGGTTGGTGATCAGACCCACTTTACCGGAGATGGCAGTGGCATAAGCCATGACAGCAACGATGGCGGCGATGAAGATCCAGACAGACAGTTTGGCGTACGGTTTGATCTCGAGCTTGGTAGTACCACGCAGTTTGATCAGGCCCTTGGCTTTACGCTCCAGATAGACTTCGTCCTGCTCCAGCGGCTTGCCCATCATGTTGGCAATGAAGGCGCCCAGGATACAGGCCAGGAAGGTGGAGGGGATGCAGATGGCCAGCAGGGTCAGGTAGTCAACACCAAATGGCTCGAGCATGCCGGAGAAGGCAACCACAGCGGCAGAGATCGGGGAGGCTGTGATGGCGATCTGGGAGGCGACAACCGCGATGGAGAGCGGACGGGATGGGCGGATCCCTTGCTCTTTGGCCACTTCCGCGATCACCGGCAGGGTGGAGAAGGCGGTATGACCGGTACCGGCCAGCATGGTCATCAGGTAGGTGACCACCGGGGCGGCGAAGGTGATGTATTTGGGGTTCTTGCGCAGCGCTTTTTCTGCCAGGAAGACCAGGTAGTCCATCCCGCCAGCCAGTTGCATACAGGCGATGGCGCAAATGACGGACGCGATGATCATGATCACATCCCAAGGGATGTAGCTGACCAGTTGATCGCTCGGGATGGGCATGCCCAGACCCCACGTCAATACCAGTACCCCCAGACCACCGGCAAAGCCGATGCCGATGCTGCCTATCCGGGCCCCCAGATAGATAGCGGCGAGCACGACAAGTAACTCGATTCCAATCATAGCGATAACTCCATTTTTTAGTTTTTGGTTTTTATTTGGCAAAAAGCCAATTCCCGATCGGGCTGGGGATAAAGACCAATCGGGAACTGACTTTATGGGCCGGGAAGATCCCGGCCCACACTCGCTTATACGGCAGCTTCGCGGGTGAAACGCTTGGCTTTGTATTGCGGGTTCATCAGGTTCTCGATGGAGAGAATTTCGTCCAGCTGCTCGGCGCTCAGCAGGCCACGCTCAAGAACGACTTCGCGGACGTTCTTGCCGGTCTGGGCACAGATCTTGCCGACGATATCCCCTTCGTGGTGGCCGATGAAGGGGTTCAGGTAGGTCACGATACCGATGGAGTTCAGCACGTGATTCATGCAGATTTCCGGGTTGGCGGTGATACCTTCCACGCACTTCTCGCGCAGAGAAATACAGGCTTTTTCCATCAGGCTCAGGGATTCGAACATCGCCTGACCAATCACCGGCTCCATGACGTTCAGCTGCAGCTGACCGGCTTCGGCGGCGAAGGTGATGGTGATGTCGTTACCGAATACCTTGAAGCAGGATTGGTTGACCACTTCCGGGATAACCGGGTTGACCTTGGCCGGCATGATGGAGGAACCCGCCTGCATTTCCGGCAGGTTGATCTCTTTCAGTGCAGTGCGCGGGCCGGAGGAGAGCAGACGCAGGTCATTACAGATCTTGGACAGCTTCATGGCCAGACGCTTGATGGCGCCGTGCAGCATGACGTAGGCGCCACAGTCGGAGGTCGCTTCGATCAGGTCTTCTGCCGGCACATAGGCACGACCGGTGATCTCGGCCAGACGCTTGATAGCCAGTGCAGAGTACTCGGGCGGAGTGTTCAGACCGGTACCGATGGCGGTCGCGCCCAGGTTCACTTCCAGCAGCAGCTCCTGGCAACGCTTGATGGATTTGATCTCTTCACGCAGGGTCACGGCGAATGCGTGGAACTCCTGACCCAGAGTCATCGGAACCGCATCTTGCAGCTGGGTACGACCCATCTTCAGGATGTTTTTGAACTCTTTCGCTTTGACATCGAATGCCGCGATCAGGTGCTCCAGCGCGTGCAGAGTCACGTCAGTGCTGTTGACCACAGCAACGCGGAAACCGGTCGGGTAGGCATCGTTGGTGGACTGGCACTTGTTGACGTGGTCGTTCGGGTTGATGACGTCGTAACGGCCTTTCTCCAGACCCATGATTTCCAGGGCGATGTTGGCCAGTACTTCGTTGGTGTTCATGTTGACGGAGGTACCGGCACCACCCTGGTAAACGTCGACCGGGAACTGGTCGAAGCATTTGCCGGTGTTCAGCATCAGGTCGCAGGCTTCTACGATCTTGTCAGCAATTTCAGGACGGATGGTACCCAGTTCACCGTTTGCCAGCGCAGCGGCCTTCTTGGTCAGCACCATACCGCGGACGAATTCCGGAACGTCAGAAATCTTCTGAGAGCTGATCTTGAAGTTCTCGACAGCGCGCAGGGTGTGCACACCGTAGTAGAGATCATTGGAAACTTCTTTGGTGCCCAGCAGGTCTTCTTCAATGCGGACGTTCTTGATGTCGCTCATTGTAATGCCTCAGAAATCAGATAAATGGAAAAATCCTCACCGAGTGGTCGCGAGTTCCTTGCGCACAGCTCATCCTGAAGCACCACACATCGAGTGGGGCGGTTGGGAGAATGACCTCCCGAAAAACTAATCAATATACTACTCCAATTGAGGTATCGGTTATTAGAGGTGGATCACTAAATTTGCGACATTTTCAAATTACTTTGAGGAAAGTACACATATGTTATGAAGTTTTTATCATGATGATTTTTATAAATTTTTGTGACTTTTTGCTGGTTTTTTAGATTGCTGATGACGTAGGAGTCAGTTGACCAACTTGAAAAGAGGGGGGCAGCCCCCATTTATTCAGGGCAGAAAGTGGTGATGATGGGGGGCAAAATCGTCTCTGACCATCGTTGCATGGGTGCCACTTTTTCTCAATTTACCGGTGCTGGAGTGGATATGGGCAAGTTGTTTTTGTTGTTGGTGGGTCTGGTTGTGCTGGAGCTCACCGTGATGATCGAGGTCGGCTCGGTAATCGGGGCGCTGCCGACTGTCGGCTTGCTCATACTGACCGCGGTATTGGGCTCCTCGCTGGTGCGCAGTGAAGGGATCAAGACCCTGTTCAGCGCCCAGCAAAAGATGCAGATGGGCGAGATGCCGGGCCGTGAGGTGATGGGGGGCATGATGCTGGCATTGGCCGGCTTGCTGCTGATCATTCCGGGTTTTGTCACCGACTTTTTCGGGATCCTGCTGCTGCAGCCCTGGCTGCGCAACAAACTGGCTGACAAGCTGATCGGCAGCAACCAGTTCCGGATGCAGATGGGTGGTTTCCAGCCTACTCAATCGCCGTTTGGCAACGCACCGTCCGATGATCATCTGGGAAACGCCAAGCAGGGCGGCACCACCATCGAAGGCGAATTTGAGCGCAAAGAGTAATCGACGAGACGAAAACCCGAGGAGAGTGACTGAATCAGGGTTTGCCCTGATGGCACAAGGCCTCGAAGCGGTGTCGGGCATACCACCATGCGAGGGTGCCCGCCGCCAGATTGGCCAGCAAGATCCCCAGATATATCCCCTGTTCTCCCCCCAGCTTTGCCCCCAGCCAGGCTCCTGGCAACAGAAAACCAAACAGCCGCAATCCGTTGAACAAAAACGAGATACTGGATGCTCGCACGCCATTTAGCGCCGAGGCCAGCAGCATCACCATGCCCTGAAAGCCGTAACCGATCGGCACCAGATGCAGATAGAGAATGATGAGGCGAATGACCTGCGGATGATCGCTGAACAGATTGGCGATGAGTGGCGCCAGTAGCCAGGTCAGGCCATAGATGGCGAGCTGGAACAGCAACGCAAACCTCATGCAGCTCTGCAGTGCAGCTTTGGCCCGGGCCGGATTACCGGCACCGCAGTTTTGCGAGATGAAAGGGGCCAGTACGGAGGCGAGGGCCATCATCACAATCAGCAGCAGTGCCTCGACCCGCGACGCAGCGCCGTAAGCGGCCACCACCTCGGTACCCAGACCGGCGAAAATCATCATCAGCACCGCATTGGCCAGGGGGTTGAGCATATTGGTAAAAGAGGCGGGGACGGCGACATGGAGTAACGCCCGCCAGTGGGATAGCAACCGAGCCCGCGGCGAGAGGCGCCACAGCAGCAAGCCCTCCCGATGACGCAGGATATAGAGGCTGACAAGCATCGCCATCAACCAGGAGATAGAAGTCGCGATGGCGGCCCCGCGGATCCCCCATTCGGGAAAGGGGCCGATACCGAAGATCAACAGAGGATCCAGTACCCCGTTGACCAGCCCGGCTACTGCCATCACCAGACTGGGGGTTTTGGTATCGCCGGTCGCCCGGATGGCGGCATTGCCCACCATGGGCAGCACCAGCATGGGGACGGTGAGATACCAGATCAGCATGTAGTCATGGATGAGGGAGATAAGCTCGGCACTGGCCCCCAGCAGAGTAAACAGAGGCTTGATGGTGAGAGCCCCCCCCGCGGAAAGCAGGGCCACCATGATCACCGCCAGAAACAGACTGTCGGTGGCGAGATGGGCCGCCTCATCGTGTTTGCCCTGCCCCAGGGTATGACCGATCACCGCAGACAATCCGGCGCCCAATCCCATCGCCAGCGAGGTAACCACAAAAGTGACAGGAAAGGTAAAACTGATGGCGGCCAGAGCTTCGGTGCCCAGCATACCGATAAAAAAGGTATCGACCAGATTGAAGGCCAGAATGGCGATGATGCCGAAGATCATGGGGCCCGTCATCTGGCGCAGTACGACCGGAATAGGGGCTGTCAACATGGGGTTGGTGCGGGTCAAGGGCTCGTCTCTACAGCTGGCTTTGAAGGTTCTGGCATGGAAACCGGGCGGCTTGAACCGACCTTGCACCAGAGTGCGGACATGGCTGAACCATCGAAGATGTTTATAGTACGTGAAAAAATTTTTTTTGTATTTGCCCTTGAAGGGTTAGCAACTCTGCCCCACATCAGGGACATATCTAATTTGGCCTGGAACGGCCATTCCTCAAAGCAACAATGAGACTCATTTTGGGAGAGTTATCGATGAAAATTCGTCCACTGCACGACCGCGTCATCATCAAGCGCATCGAAGCTGAAGCCAAATCTGCCGGCGGTATCGTCTTGACTGGTACTGCGGCCCAGAAGTCCACCCGTGGTGAAGTGCTTGCCGTGGGGACTGGTCGCATCCTGGATAATGGCGAAGTCAAAGCGCTGGCCGTGAAGGTTGGTGACAAGGTTATCTTCAACGAAGGCTACGGTGTTAAGACCGAGAAGCTGGATGGTCAGGACGTCCTGATCCTCTCCGAAACCGACATCCTGGCGATTGTCGAAGAGTAATCCATCCTCCTTTTCCCCGAATTGATTTAAGGATTGAAGAAAATGGCAGCTAAAGACGT
Source organism: Aeromonas sp. R9-2 (assembly GCF_040908025.1). Classification (NCBI taxonomy): domain Bacteria; kingdom Pseudomonadati; phylum Pseudomonadota; class Gammaproteobacteria; order Aeromonadales; family Aeromonadaceae; genus Aeromonas; species Aeromonas sp. R9-2. The sequence goes on along the minus strand of NZ_JBFOCX010000035.1, from coordinate 4,461 downwards.
TAAGTTTGGTAACGAAGCCCGCATCAAGATGCTGGAAGGCGTAAACATCCTGGCTGATGCCGTCAAGGTGACTCTGGGCCCGAAAGGCCGCAATGTGGTGCTGGACAAGTCCTTCGGCGCCCCGACCATCACTAAAGATGGTGTGTCTGTTGCGCGCGAAATCGAGCTGGAAGACAAGTTCCAGAACATGGGCGCTCAGATGGTCAAGGAAGTGGCTTCCAAGGCGAACGATGCCGCCGGTGACGGTACCACTACTGCAACCGTTCTGGCTCAGGCTATCGTCAACGAAGGTCTGAAAGCCGTTGCCGCCGGTATGAACCCGATGGATCTGAAGCGCGGTATCGACAAGGCCGTTGTGGCTGCTGTTGCCGAGCTGCAAGCGCTGTCTCAGCCGTGTGCCGACAGCAATGCCATCGCTCAGGTGGGCACCATCTCCGCCAACTCCGACGAGAAAGTGGGCAAGCTGATTGCCGAAGCCATGGACAAAGTGGGTCGCGATGGCGTCATCACCGTTGAAGATGGTCAGGGTCTGGAAGATGAGCTGGCAGTTGTTGAAGGTATGCAGTTCGACCGCGGCTACCTGTCCCCCTACTTCATCAACAAGCAAGAGACCGGTTCTGTTGAACTGGACGACCCGTTCATCCTGCTGGTTGACAAGAAAGTCTCCAACATCCGCGAAATGCTGCCGGTACTGGAAGGCGTTGCTAAAGCTGGCAAGCCGCTGCTGATCGTTGCTGAAGACGTAGAAGGCGAAGCGCTGGCCACTCTGGTGGTCAACACCATGCGCGGTATCGTGAAAGTGGCTGCCGTCAAGGCGCCTGGCTTCGGTGACCGTCGCAAGGCCATGCTGCAGGATATCGCCGTACTGACTGGCGGTACTGTCATCTCCGAAGAAGTTGGCATGGAGCTGGAAAAAGCGACTCTGGAAGATCTGGGTCGTGCCAAGCGTATCGTCATCACTAAAGAGAACACCACCATCATCGATGGCGTGGGTGATGCCGGTGTGATCGAAGGCCGTGTTGCCCAGATCCGTCAGCAGATCGAAGAGACCTCTTCCGACTACGATCGTGAGAAGCTGCAAGAGCGCGTAGCCAAGCTGGCTGGTGGTGTTGCCGTGATCAAGGTTGGCGCAGCCACCGAAGTCGAGATGAAAGAGAAGAAAGCCCGCGTTGAAGATGCCCTGCACGCTACCCGCGCCGCGGTTGAAGAAGGTGTGGTTGCCGGTGGTGGTGTCGCGCTGGTTCGCGTTGCAGCCAAACTGGCGGGTCTGCGCGGTGACAACGAAGACCAGAACGTCGGTATCAAGGTTGCCCTGCGCGCCATGGAAGCCCCGCTGCGTCAAATCGTCATCAACGCCGGTGAAGAAGCCTCCGTCATTGCCAATGCAGTGAAGAACGGCGAAGGCAACTTCGGTTACAACGCTTACAGCGAACAGTATGGCGACATGCTGGCCATGGGTATCCTGGATCCGACCAAGGTAACCCGTTCCGCCCTGCAGTTTGCCTCTTCCATCGCCGGTCTGATGATCACCACCGAGTGCATGGTCACCGAACTGCCGAAGAAAGATACCCCTGCTATGCCTGACATGGGCGGCATGGGTGGCATGGGCATGATGTAATCATCCCCCTTGTTCTGTTTGACAAACGGCTCGCTCAAGGCGAGCCGTTTTTTTATATCTGGCTAAACTGAGTCTGTTGAGACAGCAAATCTGGGGGCGATATGAAAATGTTTGGTTGGCTGACACTACTGTGTTCATTGGTCATCATGCCGGTGATGGCTGCTGAGGCGCTGACTGGGCCGGTGATCCTGAAAGTCGGTGGCAACATCAGGTCGGCAGACGAAGTTGATGGCAAGGTGTTGTTTGATCTGGCAAAACTACAGGCTCTGCCGCAACATGAGATAGTGACCGGCAACCCGTGGGTGGATAAGCCGCACACCTACAGAGGCCCAAAACTGGCCGATGTATTGGCTGCAGTCGGTGCGGATGGCAAGACCATTACGTTGACGGCACTGAACAGTTTCCAGATCCGCATTGAATGGGACAAGGTTGCCAAATACGAGCCCATCCTCGCATGGGAAGACAATGGTGCTGTCATGCGGGTGCGTGACAAGGGGCCGGTCTGGTTTATGCTGCCTCTTGATCAGTATCCGGAATTGAAGCGATCCGAATATACCGACATGATGATCTGGCAGCTGGATTTGATAGATATTCAGCACTGATAAAAACAGCACGGGAGCATGGGGTGAAAGGAAAGACCAGGGCGTGGCCACTGCTCGTCATTCTGTATGTATCCATCCTGTCCTTTACCGGGAGCACCCTCTATTGCCTGATGCAGATTCAGAATGCGACCAGAGCGATGGAGAAATACACCTATGATGTCTCCTGGGCGCTGATGCAGTTGCAGCTGGAGCTCGGTCGTTTCCTCAATGCGGTAGAGGTCTATCACTATGGCGGGATTGATCATGACACCTTGATGTTGCGTTATGACATTCTCTGGAGCAGAACGCCCATCCTGTTGAGCGGCCAGCTGCGCAAGAGCATGCAGGACAAACAGAAAACCTTGCGTCTGGTGCAGCTGATTGAAACCAATATTCGCCAAATAGAGCCCGATATCACCAAGTTGCAAAGCTGGGCATCTGACTATCAGCAGATCATGATGCGCCTTGCCCCGCTGCAAGAGCCTCTCTCCTACTCCCTCGCTTCTGTGATGCAGAAGAACATCAACGTCTATTCCGAGAACGATCGCCATTTTGGCCAATTGCGCAATGCCTTGTTGTTGATGGTATCCGGTCTGGTCATGTCAGTGCTGCTGCTCAGCATGTTGCTTATATATGAAGGGCGTCGTCATTTCAGAGCGGCCAGACGGGATCCGCTGACCGGGTTGTCCAATCGGGTTGCTCTGCTGGAGCGGATGGAGCTGTACGCCACACAGGAAGTGCCGTTTGGGCTGGTGCTGGTCGATATCAACGACTTCAGGGATATCAACAGCAAGTTTGGCTATGACACCGGTGATTATCTGCTTTGTGAGTTTGCCACCCGGATCAGAGTGCTCTGTGAAGAGGGGGAGTGGAGTGGACGTCTGGGGGGAGATCAATTTGCCATTATTCAACGTGGCAGCAGCGATCTGCGTCAGGTCAGGGAGCTGGTAGCGCGATTGCTGCATGCGCTGAAGCAAGACATCGTCTATGACAACTATCCCTTCCGGCTTGAAGTCGGGATCGGGATTGCCTTCTATCCGATGGACAGCGACAAGACTCAGGAGTTGCTGAGTCGTGCGGAGCAGGCCCTGTTCCATAGTCGCAAGACCCATGTCCCCTATGTAATTTACGATAACTCCCTGCTCAACGAGACGGCGCGGCGCAAACATCTGGCGTCGGACATGATCATGGCGCTGGAACACAATGCGCTGGAACTCTATTACCAACCCATCGTCAATCTCGAGAGTGGCCGCTGCGAAGCTGTCGAGGCTCTGTTGCGCTGGCGGCATCCGGAACTCGGTTTCATTCCGCCAAACGAAGTGATTATGGTGGCCGAGGAGTTCCAGCTTGCCGAACGGGTTGGCAGCTGGGTGCTGAACACCGCTTGCGAGCAGCTCTATCAGTGGCACCAGCTTGGTATGGTTGATCTGCAAATGTGTGTGAATATCTCGCCAGGCATGTACCAGCGCAATTTGCTCAAACTGGTAGCCAAGGCATTGATGGAGCACCACCTGCCTGCTCGTAGCCTGGTCTTGGAAGTCACGGAAGATACCACCATGCGCGAAGTGAAGAACTCGCTGCAACTGATGCAGGATCTCAATCAGCAGGGGGTACTGCTGGCACTAGATGATTTTGGTACCGGTTATTCATCTTTGAGTTATCTGCAAAAGTTACCGGTCAGCAAGGTGAAGATCGACCGCTCCTTTATACAGGGCATTGACACCTCAATGGAGGCATCCGAACTGGTCGCCAATATTTGTCGGATGGGGTCGATGCTGGGCAAGAGTCTGGTGTGTGAAGGGATTGAGACACAGGCCCAGTTGGATGTATTGCGATCTCTGACCGATATCCACTTGTATGGGCAGGGCTATCTGTTCAGCCGACCAGAGCAGGCGGAGAAAATCTATCAAACCTTGTTGGAGATGGAGGAGCTTTGGCTGGCGCGTCAACAATCCGAAATGGCTTATATGAGTTGAGAGGGGGCTTGCCTGTCATCTGCCTCCAGAATGTGTGATTTAGCTCGAACTTTCTTCTTTTTGTTTGTTGTTTGAACGGTTGTGCGGTTTTATCAAAAAAACATGCAGTTTAGCCTTGCCAGAAAGAATCTGTTCCCTATAATGCGCCTCCATCGACAGGGCAAGCGGCAACGCAAACAACCTTGTCGATGACCTCGAAAAGCCTTTGAAAATAAGGCTTGACTCGAGAAGGCGGTTGAGTAGAATTCCACTCCCGCAGCAACACACTGTTGCGTCGCTCTTTAAC